>VGGU01000034.1 GCA_016868475.1 Bacteroidota bacterium | reverse complement strand
TCCCCATAGCATAGATGCAACTCACAGAAGCAACCACAATAATATCACGACGTCCACTTAATAAACTAGACGTAGCTCTCAAACGAAGCTTGTCTAATTCCTCATTAATGGAAAGATCTTTTTCAATATACGTATTGCTGACCGGCATATAGGCCTCCGGTTGATAATAGTCATAGTAAGAAACAAAATACTCCACGGCGTTATCTGGGAAGAATTGTTTGAATTCGCCATATAATTGAGCCACCAATGTTTTATTATGCGTCAACACTAGTGTAGGTTTTTGAACCTGTTGAATCACATTGGCCATGGTAAATGTTTTACCACTTCCGGTAACCCCCAATAAAGTTTGAAATTTTTCTCCTTGCAATATCCCCTCTGTCAGCTGCCGAATGGCCTCGGGCTGATCACCTGCCGGTGTAAAAGGAGATTGAAGATTAAAGGCCATAGAAAAAGGGCTATCCCGCAAAATTAGGACAGCCCTTTGGTTATTACTAAACTTAATAATTACTTCAATTCAGCAGATACGGTGATCTTAGGTTCGCCGGCAATTTTTCCACTACTTCCAACCTGTATACCATAATCAGCCAACGCTATGGTGAAAGAAGCGGTAGCAAATAAAACACCATTTTTTACTTCGATAGTGGCCGGTGTTGTTATAAAATTTGTTTTATCCTTGATCGTTAGCTGACCCATTACTGTAACGTTATAAATTCCATTGTTAGAAAAATTGTATTTAGTTACTTCACTGATTTTACCCATAAATGTAAAAGCGGGATACTTATTAGAATTCAACCATCTTTCCTCGTTAAAATGTGCCTGGATGGTAGGCTTGGAAAAAGTAAAATTCTTAACAGCGGCTTCGAAACCAATCTGACCTGTTTGAGTGTCTATTTCAGCAATTACTGTTTTGTTCTCTGCTTTTGGTAGTGCATCAAGTGCTGTAGTAGCATCAAAGGCAACCGTTGCCGAAGTTGTTGTTTTTGTTTGGGCAAACAAAGCGTTGGCGAAAACAATCAACGAGAATACCAGAACTGCTTTTTTCATATGTATTGTTTTAAGTTTTAAATTTTTCAACCAACACAGCACGTTTGAAACTAATCATATGCGCTTTTCTAAGTTGGCTAAATATATTTCCGCTGCAAGAAGCCTTGATGGCAACACTGTCGCCTGCGGCTAAGATTTTAGCATCGGAGACATGCTGGGTTTGGAAGGCAAAAATCAAGTACGAACCCGTAATCGGGTCAACAAACTTGATATTGACTGTGGAATCTGCTGCTTCCGTTTCCGTAATTCTTCCATGCACAGTGATCAACTGTTCTTGATAGGTGCTATTAGCCAGACTATCATTGTCCTGAAAAGCATTGATCAACTCTTGAGCATTAACCGTAAAACTTGATTTTGTTAAAGTCGTATCTTCAAAATTTTCATTGATCAAATACCAAACAGCTAATCCTCCCAAAAGAAAAACAGATAGAAGAGCAATTAGCGCCTTTTTAATCCAGCCCATTCTGCTAGCGCTTTTTTCAGTCATCTATAAAGAATTAGTTAAATGCAAATATGCATTGTTTTTTATAGATGAGCTTATGTGTTTTGCGTCTCTTTTATTTTTTCACGAATCTTAGCTTCTATTTCAGCAGCCATTTCGGGGTTATCCAGCATCAATTGTTTTACAGATTCACGACCCTGACCTAATTTATCGTCATTATAGCTATACCAGCTTCCGCTTTTATTAATAATTCCCAAGTCAGTACCCATATCAATGATTTCTCCGGCTTTAGAAATTCCCTCGCCAAATATGATATCAAATTCAGCTGCACGGAACGGAGGTGCTACTTTATTTTTTACCACTTTTACTTTAACGTGATTTCCGATGGCCTCGTCGCCATCTTTTATCTGTTGAGTTCTGCGAATATCCAAGCGAACGGAAGCATAGAATTTCAAAGCATTACCCCCGGTTGTTGTTTCAGGGTTACCAAACATTACTCCGATCTTTTCACGTAATTGGTTGATGAAAATGCAAATGGTGTTTGTTTTTGCAATGGTAGCCGTAAGCTTTCTCAACGCTTGACTCATTAAACGAGCATGCAAACCCATTTTGCTATCTCCCATTTCGCCCTCTAGCTCACTCTTGGGAACTAGCGCCGCCACCGAGTCAATTACCACCACATCTAATGCTCCTGATAAAATCAAGCGATCTGCAATTTCCAGTGCTTGTTCACCATAATCAGGTTGAGAGATCAAGAGACTGTCTACGTTCACCCCTAGTTTTTGTGCATAGCTGCTGTCAAAAGCATGCTCTGCATCAATAATAGCGCACATGCCTCCTTTTTTCTGTGCCTCAGCAATTACATGAATGGCAATAGTTGTTTTACCAGAAGATTCCGGGCCATATATTTCTACAATTCTCCCCTTGGGAAGGCCGCCTATTCCTAGCGCTGTATCCAAAGCAATCGACCCGGTCGACACCACTTCTTGTTGCACTTCTGCTTTTTCGTTCATCATCATCACGCTACCCTTTCCATAGTCTTTATCGATCTTATCCATGGTCAACTTCAGGGCTTTCAGCTTGTCATTATTTGAAGACATGTTTTATTGGTTTAGAATACAAAACTAATACTTTTAGCAAATAAAAACTAATTATTTTGGAACTATTTTTTAGTGTCTTTTCTAGAAAAAAAGAAATATAACTTGTTGTTTTATAGTATTTTAAACAAAAACTCCTGCTATAAAAACAGATAAAGCACCTACAAGAAGCCCCCAATAAACTTCGCCGGGACGATGAGAATTAAGATACAAACGAGCGGAAGAAACCAGCCCGGTAATCAGCAAGGCAACAGAGATCCACATGCCGTAATACAGATTTTCAAGCACCGCCATTTGTAATAACAAACAAAGAGTAACGCCCAAGCCAAGCGTATGCAAACTAATCTTAAATCTGGTGTTTAGCAATAAAGCTGCAACGGAGGATAGCCAAATTCCCAATGCATATTGAACAGCTACCGCTGGATGTCCTGGCATGTTTTTCCACACATACCAAATCCAGAAATACCATATGCCCGAGGCTACAAGAGGAATGATCCGATCTTTTTGCTCACGCAATTGTATAGAGGAAATAAATCCCAGCGCCTTGAGTAATCCTACGGTTACCAATGGGAAAAAACTAAACATGGATATGGCTTGCAATAAAATCAGCAAGCGCTCCTGCGAAGTGTATCCTAAAAAATGTATAGGATGAACATAGAGTAAAAAAAGTATGAAATAAACAGGCACAAATACCGGATGAAATAAATACGACAATAGCGAAGCCAATGCTTTCCAGATTTTTGAACTTGTCTGATCTGTTTTGATTGGTTGATTATGCATAAGTATACTGTGCAAAGTACATTAATTTAGCTGCTGAATCAACATTCCTTGTTCTCAAAAGAATAAAAACTACTCGTTAAAATTGGTATACTTTTGTCAGCGCACAGCCTAAAAAAGTAATGAAAACATTTGCTTCAGTTGTACCCTACGGACTTGCTTTGATCATTCATCTTCTTTTTTTTCAATTCAATTTGAGTGCTCAGCAATCAAGTTTTCGTGAAAAGTACCAACCCCTTGTTGATTCTCTTGCCGCGGTGTATAAAATACCCAGTGCGGTAATTTTAGGTGTAGCCGTCATTGAGTCGGGTAACGGTACCAGTCGTAACAGTCGTTTATTGCATAATTTTTTTGGAATAAAAGGGAAAAACAACTTATTGAAAACAAAAGGTATTCGAAGTAGTTATAAAAAGTACAGTTCCGACACCGCTTCTTTCGTTGATTTTTGTAAACTGGTAGAACGGAAAAAATTTTATCCCACTCTGGCAGGCAATCCTGATTATCGTCCTTGGCTATTGGCCCTGAGTAAAACAGGTTATTCGGAGGTCCCGGAAACCTGGCACAAACTCATTACAGGAGCTATAAAAAGAAATGGATTGGACAAACCAAAGGAAAATAAAACATCACAACTCCCGCCGAAGCCGAGCAACGGGAATCAATAATTGTTCGCGATATTTAGCCACGGTTCTTCTGGCTATTTCATACCCTTTTTCGTGTAATAGTTCAGTTAATCTTTCGTCACTGACAGGATTTTTTTTGTCCTCCCCTGCAACTAGGTCGCTTAAAATTCTTTTTACCTCGCGTGTGGAAACCTCTTCGCCAGTATCTGTGATAAGCGCCTCGTTAAAGAAAAATTTAAGTCGATAAGTTCCAAACTCGGTTTGAACATATTTACTATTAGCTACCCGGCTTACAGTAGAAATGTCTAATCCAATTGCAGTGGCTACATCTTTAAGAATCATCGGGTGTAGATCTGATTCATCGCCGCTTATCAAAAAATCCCGCTGCAACTCTACTATGGCCTGCATAGTGAGCAACAGAGTTTGTTGACGTTGTTTAATGGCATCGATGAACCACTTTGCAGCTTCTATTTTTTGTTTGATAAACAGAGCTGCTTCTTTTTGTCGTTTATCTTTTTTAGCCCCTTTCTCATAATCACGCAGCATATCCTTATACCCCATACTGATTCGTAACTCGGGAGCATTTCGGCTGTTAAGCGTTAATTCCAGCTTGCCTCCATTGTTATAAATAAAAAAATCAGGTACAACGTAGTTGAGCTCGTGCTTATCGTCCGGAGATTCACCACCTGGCTTGGGATTGAGTTTTGTAACCAACTGAATCACTCCACGCATCTCACTCTCCGTTACAGCAGTGGCTTTTTGAATTTTATCATAATGCTTTCGGGAGAACTCATCAAAATAGTGGGTAAGAATATTGATGGCCATAGCATCGAGTGGATCCGGGTGCTCTTTTCGTTTGAGCTGGAGGAGTAAACATTCTTGTAAATCACGTGCAGCCACCCCGGGTGGATCAAATTGTTGAATTAGTCCAATAACCGCCTCTACATCGGTTTCTGTAACTATCACATTTTGTTTGAACGCCAAATCATCTACTATGGCCGAAGTGTCTCTACGCAAATAACCATCTTCATCAATACTGCCCACTAATTGTTCTGCAATGGTTTGTTGTGTTGTATCCAGACTTAGTAATTGTAATTGATCGGTCAATAGATCATAGAAACTGGTGCCTGAACGAATAGGATGTTGGCGTTCCTCCGAAAATTCCGGATAATTAGTGTCCCGCAATTTATAATCTGCCTCATCATCATCGTCCTGAATGTAATCGCTTGCTTGATCTTCTTCGTATGAATCTGTTCCTGATTCTTCTTTGATTTCTTCGGCAGAATCAAAATCTTCTTCGGTATTTTCCTTTTCTTCAAAACGCTCGGGCTCTAACTCTAATGCAGGATTTTCTTCCAGTTCTTCTTTGATTCGTGTTTCAAGAGAAGCGGTAGGTACTTGCAATAACTTCATCAGTTGAATCTGCTGCGGAGATAAGCGTTGTAGCAGTTTTTGTTGAAGTCGTTGATGAATAGCCATATTGCTTGATTTATTGCTCTTTACCAATGTTTGTTAAAGAGACGGGAGCGCTTTCTACATTATTAGTTCCTATTGAGCTAATATAGTATTGATACGTTATTCCATTTTCCATGCGTGGTACAGCTTGTTCAAATCCTTCCGGTTTAGCCACTATTGCGTAGATATGAGAGGGTTGTTCAAATAGAACTTCGGAAGAACGCCCCGCCGGAAATCGATACAGCACATATTGTTTTACAGGAATCAGGCTTTTTTCCGCTGAACCAATTTTGAAAACAATAGCAGTACCGTTACTATTTAATTTGTCAATAACAGGAGGCGCCGGTTTACGCATGCTAATCCATTCCATTGGCGGAAGCAATGCCGGATAGCGATAATAATTTTGCTGCAAACTGTCGTTCCAACCATTAGGATTGCGATCAAACGATTTACTACTGAAATAAATACTGCCATTCACGTCAGCATTAGCTCTGAGCAGTTTTAGTTGATTAGGTAGTTCAGAGGGATTTTTCCATTTTACTGCATTTTTTTCGTCCGTGCGATATATTCCATGTCCGATATAAACATGTTTGCCATATTTATTTTTACTCCACCAGTCTAATAGTTTTTCATAGGCAATTTTATCATGCCCGATTTCCAAATAAAGTTGTGGAGTAACATAATCTATCCATCCTTTTTCTAGCCAGAGTAAAATATCGGCATAGAGATCATCGTAATTAGTTTGTCCGGCACGGCTATCACTTCCTCTTGGATCTTTATCATTATTTCGCCACACACTGAATGGTGAAATACCAAAACGAACCAGCGGATTTATTTTTTTAATTGCCTTACTGATAGCTACAATAATTGAATCCACATTGCTCCGACGCCAGTCTTCTTTGTTCAAACCAGTGCCCGATTTTGCATAAGAGCTGGCATCTGGAAATTCCTTGCCGACAATGCGATAAGGATAAAAATAATCATCCATGTGAATAGCGTCTACCGGATAACGACTAACTATATCCCGAACCACGTTCACTACAAAAAGTTGTGCCTCTTTATTGCCCGGGTCAAAATATTTTTTATCGCCATACACTAAAAACCACTCTGGTTTTTTACGCGTAATATGATTGTTGGCAATAGAAGATTTTCCAATAGTTTGTACGGCACGATATGGATTTAACCAAGCATGAAATTCCATTCCGCGTTTGTGCGTTTCTTCAATCATAAAGGCCAGTGGGTCCCAATAGGGCACAGGTGCTTTGCCTTGTTGTCCGGTTAGCCACTCGCTCCATGGTTCAAAAGAAGAGGGATAAAAAGCATCCGCTGCTGGTCGAATCTGAACAATCATTGCATTCATCCGATTACGCTGATGTTGATCCAGTATTCGAATAAAATCCGCACGCTGGGCAGCAGGGTCAGTTGTGCCAGATTTTGGCCAATCGATATTGGCCACACTGGCAATCCAAACCCCACGGAACTCATACTTGGGTTGCGACAATGAAACTGTGTATAGAAAAAGAAGGGGAATAAAAAAGACGTATCGCTTCATCCTGCAAAAATACGTTATCCTTTACCAGCTAGCATTTTGTCTATAAGAATGCTGACCAGTAGTATGCTATTGATTTGGGAAAGGTTTCGATAGGCTTGCGTACCTTTACGATAATAAGATTATTACTATGTCTTCCATAGCAGATTTACGCAGAGATTATGCAATGAACAGCCTTCATGAATCAGCAGTAGCCAAAGATCCCTTTGATCAGTTTACACAATGGTGGGAACAGGCCATCGGCTCCAATGTTGATGAAGTAAACGCCATGACGCTTTCCACAATCAATGGAAATGTACCAGAGTCCAGAATTATGTTACTCAAAGGCTACGACAAAAACGGATTTGTATTTTTCACCAACTACCAAAGCGCCAAAGGGCAACAGTTGCAGGCCAACCCTGCTTGTTCATTATTGTTTTTTTGGAAAGAACTTGAAAGACAGGTTCGAATCATTGGAAATGCCCAGCTCCTTGATGCTGCTGAAAGTGAGTCCTATTTTCATAGCCGCCCTATAGGAAGTCAATTAGGGGCCTGGGCTTCCCCGCAAAGTCAGGTGGTGGCAAATAAAGAGTGGTTGGAAGCGCAGTATGAACAATTGGAAAAAAAGTATCAAGGTCAAACAACTATACCCCGTCCCCCACATTGGGGAGGATATTGTGTAATCCCTTCACGAATCGAGTTTTGGCAAGGAAGACCCGGCCGCATGCACGATCGTATCAGTTATTCAAGAACTGAAGGTGGCAATTGGAAGATTGAACGATTAGCTCCCTAGGTGTTCAACTTTTTCAAAAAAGATCCCCGCAAGCCAACCGAAAACGCTGGCATATATTTTTTACGATTGTTGAAATGAAAAAAGCCATTCATTGCTGAATGGCTTTCTCAAAAATGAGTTGAAAAGCTTAGCTCAGGTTCTTACCGAGGTACTTAGCAATTTCAAACATAGACACCTGGCCTTTACCACCAAATACTGCTTTCAGCTTAGCATCAGTGTTAACCATACGTCTGTTTTTGCTGTCTTGAAGTTTGTTAGACTTGATGTAGCCCCAAATTTTCTTAACAGCTTCTGTACGAGCAAGAGCCTTAGGACCTACTACAGCAGCAAGTGCCGCGCTAGGAGTCATAGCCTTCATGAAAGCCGCATTTGGCTTACGCGCAGACTTTTTCTTAGCGGGTTTTTTCTTTGCAGCCTTTTTAGCAGGCTTTTTTGCAGCTTTCTTAGCTACCTTTTTCTTGGCGGCTTTTTTAGCAGGCTTTTTTGCAGCTTTTTTAGCTTTCTTCTTAGTTGCCATTTTTCTAAATTTAGAATGTTAATGGGTTAGGAAATATTTCGGTACCAAATATAGATTTTTTATCCGCTACCAAAAATTTCATTGAGAAAAAATATTTCCACCTATGTTGATTTCTCTGCTTAGCCACAATTCACTTGCTTTGCAGTATGGACCGATCCTGGCTATCCCGTACTATACTTCTCATAGGAGAAAAGGCTGTTTTGCACCTCAATAACTGTCATGTGATGATTGTTGGACTCGGAGGTGTAGGTTCCTACGCAGCGGAGTTTATTGCGCGTGGCGGCATAGGGAAAATGACCATTATTGACGGCGATACGGTAGATCCTACCAATAGAAACCGACAATTACCCGCTTTGGCAACCAATCACGGCGTGCCCAAAGCGGTAATTATGAAAGAGCGTTTATTGGCTATTAACCCTGAATTACAACTTAATGTAGTGCAGGATTTTGTAAACCCGGAAATGGTATTAGGGCAATTAGCCAATAAACCAGATTATATCATTGACGCAATTGACAGTATTACACCCAAACTCACTTTTATCAAAATGGCCATGGAAAGCGGAATTCCCTTGGTAAGCAGTATGGGCGCCGGTGCAAAACTTGACCCTACTCAATTACGTGTAGTGGATATATCTCAAACACATACCTGCCCGTTTGCTCAGCAAATTCGTAAACAGTTGAAAACTCGTTTTGGTATTCGCAAAGGGTTAAAAGTGGTGTTTTCTCCAGAGGATCCTATACGGGAAAGTCTGATGCTAACCGATGGGCGCAATTATAAAAAATCAGCATACGGAACCATTTCCTATCTGCCCGCAGCTTTTGGTTCCGTTGCTGCCTCAGTGGTAATTCGTGATTTGATCAAATGGATTACTTTGAAGTAGTATTGCAACGCTTACAAACTCCTTTTACCAGTACATCAATATCCTGTGCTTGATAACCCTTGGGTAAATGAAGATCAGGCGTTACGCTGTGGTCCAGACAAAAAGTGTGTTTACAGCGGCTACAGATAAAATGAATATGCTGGTGATCATGATGATCGGGACCGCATTGTTCATGACATAATGCATACAGAATGGCGTTATTAGCGCTGGGAATAGCATGAATAATTCCCTTATCTAAAAAAGTTTGAAGCGTACGATAGATGGTAACCCGATCAAAAGTGGCGCCTGCTTTTTTTTCTATATCCCCATGAGAAAGTGCCCCTTTTTGTTGCATGAATAATTGCAGAATCTTTCTGCGGCTATCCGTAACACTGAGCCCCTTTTGTTTCAAGGGATCCTGTGCTGATACTGCTGATTCTATTTGCTTTTTACCTGCCATTATTTAAGATTATTACCGTTTGCCAATAATTTACGAACATCATTAATCAATGCTTTTACTTCGCGATTATCCAGACCATCGTAGATTTTTCTTACATCGCCATTGGCATCCACCAGCGCCCAGAACTGTGTATGTAAAAAATCGTCCTCGATAGATTTTAGATTATTAGCCGGATCGTCAATGGTGTAACTCTGTCTTGCCATATTATACAAACTGTCTTTCCGTCCTGTTAAAAAAATCCATTTGCGCGTATCGATCCCTAATGAGTCTGTATATTTTTTTAGTTGTGGCACGGAGTCCGTTTCCGGATCACAAGTGTGTGTCAACAATAAAAAATCAGGTTGATCCTTTAGTTGATCATACACAGATTTGAGGTTGTTGTTCATCCTTGGACATATCCCTTTGCAAGTGGTAAAAAAATAAGTAGCCACAAATACCTTCCCTTTTACAGCCTCTTGTGTAAAAGGTTCTCCATTTTGCGTGGTAAACTGAAAGGGGCGGATATAGCTTATGGGAGGGAAACCTCCCTTAGAAAAACCAGGAATGTTAACAGCCAGCATGGCATAAAACACCAATGCGAGGCAAACAAAAAACAATACGTATAACCAACCTTTTCTGGACATAGACAAAATTGTGGTGTAAAAGTACGAACTCATTTTTGCAACCTTGTTGCTTTTTGATAAATTTGCGCTGTATGAAATTCCGTGTTAACTGGGATGCTTTGGGTGTTGGCGCTTCAATTGCTTGCGCTGTGCATTGCGCCTTACTGCCTCTTTTTCTGACTAGTTTACCTCTGTTTGGGATTAACATCATTCATAATCTGAGGTTTGAAATTGGAATGATCATGCTGGCGTTTGGTATTGGGAGTTACTCCATGTACCATGGTTACAAAAAACATCATCACCGGCTACAACCCTGGCTGCTATTCAGTGCAGGAATTGCATTATTGACATTAAAACAAGTGTTCCTGACCCTTGAATTTTGGTTATTGTTCCCTGCTGTGCTCCTGATTATAGGGGCGCACGTTCAAAACCATCGCTCCTGTCGGGTGCACAACCACGCGCACCACGACGATTGCGATCATTGATAATAACTGTCTCAAGCATCTTATCTTAGAGCATGCGTATTCCATTACTTCTAATTGTTGCAGTTTTGTGGATTTCTGCTGTTTTTGCCCAAGACAAAAATGTGCGTGCAATCCTGACTTTACTCGACACTCAAACTGCCGCTTGGAACAAAGGAGACCTGCAAGGGTTTATGAAGGGCTATTGGGAAAACGACTCCCTGCGTTTCATTGGAAAATCCGGCATCACTTATGGCTGGAATAATACATTGACAAATTACAAACGTGGTTACCCGGATACCGTTGCCATGGGTAAACTGCATTTTACCATTCTGGTAATTAAAAAATTATCTCCGCGTTATTACGAGGTTGTAGGGAAATGGTATTTGAAAAGAAGTATCGGAGATGCCAGCGGCCATTATACCTTACTGCTTCGAAAAATCAACGGAAACTGGGTTATAGTTTCTGATCATAGCAGCTAATGCAGATTATGGTTTTACAATGCGAAGACGAGCATAGTTGAGCATTATTTTTTTTTCTCCATTATTTTCAAAACGAACCGTGGCAATTGGATTATGTGCAGAACCTTCCACTTTAATTACCTCGCCATAGCCAAATTTCATATGCTCCACTCGTTGACCCGCTTCCAGCTCGGACATATCACTGGGGGTAAAACCTGAACTGGGCACGTGTTCAATCGTTTTATTAACAGCAGGTTTAGGAGCCAGGTAACTGGGTTTTTCGGAATAACCGTTTCCTGTGGTACGTTCAGGCTTGCTTTCACGACTAGATCCTGGTCCATATCCACCCCATCCTGTGCGTAGTGGATTTCCGGAGATAGTTTTTGTTCCCGCAAAACTTTTATCCAATGCAGCAGAGGGGATTTCCGCTAAAAATCTACTGGGTTCATTTTGCACCAATTGGCCAAACCGATAACGCGTGTTGGCGTAAGTAATCCAAAGTTTATACTTGGCGCGGGTAATTACCACATAAAATAATCTGCGTTCTTCCTCTAATTCTTCACGCGTGTTAATGGCCATGGCATTGGGAAATAATAATTCCTCAAGGCCAGCCGCAAACACACAAGAAAATTCAAGGCCTTTTGCTGCATGTATGGTCATCAATTTAACCGTATCGGCATCCACATCCTTTTCATCGGCATCGGTTAGCAGGGTAATTTGCTGAAGATAAGCGCCTAAACTTTTATCCACGAGTTCGCCCTCATCATTATCCGGGCTTTCTGTCCACTCCTTAATAGAGTTGAGTAATTCCTGAATATTCTCATAGCGTTGAATACCCTCCGTGCTCTTATCATTGAACAATTCTTTTACCAAGCTAGTTTGCTTGCCCACATAAAACGCCACATCATAGGCGTTGTTTTTTTCCAACATGCTGGCAAAACTTTTGATCATGGTCACAAAATCCTCAAGCACCGTTAAGGTACCGGCTCTAAATCCATATTCTCGCGCCTGTAGTAGAATTTCCCAGGTAGAGCAATCTTTTTCGTTGGAGAGTAACAGCAATTTGTCAAGAGAGGTTTTGCCAATGCCCCGTGTAGGATAATTGATAATCCGTTTAAGCGCTTCTTCATCGCGTGGATTTACAATCAAGCGCAGATAGGCCACCATATCCTTGACTTCCTTACGCTGATAGAAACTGATGCCCCCATAAATAGTATAAGGAATAGCCATACGGCGAAGCGATTCCTCAAAAGCACGGCTTTGCGCATTGGTTCGATACAAAATGGCAAATTCCTTATTGGAAAAATGATGTCGAAGTTTTTGTTCTTGAATGGAATCCGCAATAAACTTTCCTTCTTCGTTATCCGTAAGCGTGCGTACGACTTTTATCTTTTCTCCTTCCGGGTTTTCCGTGAACAAAACTTTTTCTATCTGCCCTTTATTATGACTGATAACCTCATTAGCTACTTCTAAAATGCTGCGCGTAGAACGATAATTCTGCTCCAGCTTTACCACAGATACATTGTCGTAATCCTTTTGAAACTGTAAAATATTTTGTATGGTAGCGCCACGAAAACTATAGATGCTCTGCGCGTCGTCTCCTACCACGCATACATTTTCATGAAGCGCCCCTAATAATTTAATGATCTCATATTGAGCGGGGTTGGTATCCTGGTACTCATCGATCAGAATGTATTTAAACTTATGCTGATAGCGAGATAAGCATTCGGGAATAGTGCGGAGTAGTTCGTAAAACTTAAGTAGAAGATCGTCAAAATCCATGGCCCCATTACGAAAACACCGTTTTACATAGTTATCGTAGATCTGCCCAATAGCAGGGCGGTTAGCCCGAACATCCTCCTGCTGAATAGCATAATCCGTTTTGTAGGCTTCAGGTCCAATCAATGCGTTCTTGGCCGATGAAATACGATTATAAACCACATTGGGTTTATACTGTTTATCGTCAAGATTGAGGTCATGAATTACTGCTTTGAGCACACTCTTAGCATCATCGGTATCATAAATGGTAAAGTGTCGGGGGTATCCAATTTTATCTGCTTCAAATCGGAGGATACGTGCAAATACGGAGTGAAAAGTGCCGATATATAGATTGCGGGCTTCTCCATTTCCTAAAATGCGCTCTACACGCTCTTTCATTTCACGTGCCGCTTTATTGGTAAAAGTGAGCGCTAGTATATTGAAAGCATCCACCTGATGGGCAGCCATCAAATGAATAATACGAGTAGTTAGAACTTTGGTTTTCCCGCTACCGGCACCCGCCACAATCATAATGGGACCGTCTTTGTGTAGTACAGCTTCGCGCTGTTTTTCATTCAACCCCTGAAGATATTCCTGCATGCGCGCAAGTTAATGGGAAAAAGAACCCTACGTGGGGTTGTGGAATAATTTAGCGGTGCTTACTGGACAGATATTTTTTATGAATCACCTCACTCATTGATTTTCCACTGAGTTTGGCTTCCAACCAGGATATAACGTCCAGATAAACAAAGGCTCTGGTTTGAAAGCGATTTTTTTCCAGGTGTTTGATCTGATTCAACAAATCCTTGAACGCAGCACCAAGTTCTCGTGACCGAAGTCTGATGGAACGACGCAGAAAGTTTAACATCGCTTCTTCTACCGTTGTAAAATTCTTTAATCGAGACATGAATCTGTACACCGACTTAGTAAGCGACTCCATTAGTATATCATTCCCTAGTTCATAGTGAGCAATCAAATGCAGTAGTCGTGCATAACATTGCAGATCATAACGAAGTGAACTATTACTGTTGATGATGGGTTGGAGATGGTCGATGCAACGTCCAAATTCGCCAGATCCGAAATAAAGCATGGCAAACTTATAGTTCAAAACCATTTCATGATGCGTATCCAAAAAAAGGACGTTTTTTGTCAATTCTTTTTTCATGGAAGGAATCATCCGAACCCCCTCTGCAAAATTTCCTTGTATAAAATGTTGATTGATCCGTGCGGTACTCAGGTAAATAAAGCATTGAACCCTGAAATTGTGATTTTCTCGTATACGATTCAGCTTGGAAACCGATTCAAAAAAATTAAGCGTTTCTTTAAATTTTTTATGATTGCGTAAATCAAAATGCGCATTGAGTAACTGATGTATCCCTTTGATATAATATCCGGTTTCCACTCGAATCATTTCGGGGTTATTCAAAAAAAGATCCACCCATTTTTGTGAATATCGATAGTACTGCAAAAAATCCTGACGAATAAACGCATACCAGGTAATACTTTGGAAAAAATACAATTGCTCGTAAAACTCGTTTGGCTTTTGCGCATCAGGAGGTAAGCTTTCTTTCAAAAAAGCGCGGATGTCTTTTTCGTCCGTTTCATTACGCGCATGGCCATGTTCCACATACCAAGCAAAAAGCTTCAATGAAAGATTGGATAAGCGTCCGGCTCGGTCAATGTGCAGATTTACATCATTGACCTCCTCTGCTAAAGCGTGCGCACGATGTTGAATATTTCGAGTAATGTGCAAACTCTCAATTCTTTTCTCCAAGGCTAAAAGCTGTGGCAGGATATAATTTTTTTTATGCACTCTTGCCATTTCTTTAGCGCGCTCAATCAATCGAAGGCTTTGTAAGTATAACCCCTTTTTATACAGGATATGTGCATTATCATAAAACTCGCTCAACTGTAAATCGATGCTATCCGAGCTTTTCAATAAACGCAAACTGGAAAGAACTTCTTTGTACAGATGATTTTTTAGATTGGAAAGTTGTGGTTTGGTAACCCCGGGTAATTTTTTTAGCAAGGTCTTATCGTCATATTCGGAAAGCTTGTCCATTGCATCAAATAAACGCACCACTTTGAGATCCGTTTTGCCTGAACTGCGTTTGATATAGAGTTTAAAATGCCTTTTTTCCGCTTTTTCAAGGGACTTGATCAATTGAAATAATATGTCTGTTCCACGGTTGGGCATCATAAATTAATTGTGCCAAAATCCTTGTGGGACAAGGGTTTTGGCCGATTACTCCTTTGTTAGCCATGCGATAAATCTTCATTAGTTGATTTGACAAGCCTTAGCTCTAGGGCTACTTTTGTGTCAGTTCTTACTTATTGAATTATCGCTTTCGCTCCGGCGTAAGATTTTCATATGGCAAGCAATCGTTAGAGGTCAGTCCGTTTCTACGGAAGGACCTTTTTTGTTTCACGAAGTTACTAAATGATCTCTCCGCACCTTGCCCTACCTTCACTTTAAATTTTTACATGGCCGTTCGCATTTTTATTACCGGTGGAACATTCGATAAAGAGTATAACGAAATCACCGGGCAACTGTTTTTCAAAGACACCCATATGCATGACTTGTTGGAGATGGGTCGCAGCAAAGTACCAGTTGAAATTCGCACACTGATGATGATCGATAGTCTTGAAATGACTAACGAGGATCGCGAGCTTATTGTTCGTCAGTGTTTAAGTTGTGAAGAAGAACAGATAGTGATTACGCATGGTACCGATACCATGACTGAAACAGCCTTTTTATTGGCAGAAAAAGTAAAAGGGAAAACAATAGTGCTAACCGGAGCCATGATCCCAATTAAGTTTGGTAGCTCGGACGGCTTGTTCAATTTAGGCAGCGCACTAGCCTTTGCACAATCACTTCCTGCCGGAGTTTATGTGGCTATGAATGGAAGATGGTTTTATGGCAACAATGTTCGCAAGAACAAACAAACAGGATTGTTTGAAGAAATCAATTGACCCCTATTGGTAAATCTTTGATTTGAGCACCGTACGCTCTGCTGCAGCAATATTGGAGAAAAGCGAAAGCGCAGTACCATTAGCAGTTGATTCAATCTCAAGCGCACTCACTGAAATAATATAATTACGCCAAGCGGTTTTGTTGCCCGCTGTATACAAACTATTATCGTTTGGCATACTTACGCAAAGCACTGTTGCGTTTCGATCCATTCTTCCAATATCACTGTTGCCTTTGGGAATAACCACCACCACTTTCCAAACTTTAGCAGGAACACGAACCTTGCCATTGTCAATCGCCGTAAAATGTCCGTTGCTCCCCGTGCCTCCTGCGTTGCCATAGTTGCCCATGTAAATCCAAGCCTCATTGGAATTCCCCACCATGTTAGCGCGAATATGATCCTCTAGCCCCGCCCAGGGTCCTTGATTGAGCGTTGGAGCTTGTGGAATCATATTGGTCATATAAAAAGTAGATGAATTAGCCGCAATGGTGGAAGTACGATCTGCAGAAGGGCAATTATGCCCGCGATCAAAACCAGAACCCGAATAACTGGTGTTGGTTACTCGATACCATGCACTAGGTAAGGTATTATCCGAACGAAAATCGTCTTGGCGAGGTGCAGCACCTAGATCCTCGCTTTGCAAATGCCAGGCCACCCAGTTAGGAGTTCCCATAATTCCGTTATAACTCATTTTATAGTACCCGTAATCCTTTAAATAATTGGTGCTATAGGTTGCACTGGTTTGTGCATTGGTTGGATTCCCAGGAAGGATATGATCGTTATCCGTTAATGAAGGAACAGGTGGATTGGTATTGCCATTATCCGGCACATCTTTTTTGCAAGCCGTTAATAAAACAAGAGAAAAAAACAGGGGAAGCAAGAGAAATTTCCGCATTTTGAGGAGATTGGGAGCTCAAAAGTAAGAGAGAAAGAGCTATCGTTTTGCTTGTTCAGGTTGTTTTATGGGTCTATATTTGCAATCCGCTCCGAAAATGAGTCTGGATGGTGCGGTAGCTCAGTCGGTAGAGCAAAGGACTGAAAATCCTTGTGTCGGCGGTTCGATCCCGCCCCACACCACAGTTA
>VGGU01000033.1 GCA_016868475.1 Bacteroidota bacterium | reverse complement strand
AGTCCTGTTTAGTACCGGAGAGCAGACTTGAACTGCCGACCTTCGGGTTATGAATCCGATGCTCTAACCAGCTGAGCTACCCCGGCATTCCCTTTTTAGGGAGCGCAAAGATAAGCAATTTTACGCTCAGCTACTTTACCAAGTAATAACTGGAATGCAATTCAGGTATTTCAACAAAGGGAAACCCTTTTTTTATCAGCCTTTCTTTAAAATCAACCTGAACCTCGTATTCCCCGTGAACTAAAAATAAATGCGTTACGCTGCCAGGGTCTTGGCTCGATAACCACTGGCAAAGATCTTCGTAGTCTCCATGGGCACTCATGCTTGGGATAAGTCCTACTGTGGCATTTACTTCGTGTGCCACTCCGTAGATGCTCACTTCGGATTTTCCCGACAATAATCTACCACCCAGCGAGTGAGGCTCACAATAGCCAGTAAACAGCACCCCATTGCGAGAATTCTCAATGTTGTTGCTGATATGATGTTTTACTCTTCCGGCGTCGGCCATACCACTAGCAGAAATGATCACCATCGGTCCATCTATATAATTCAACTGTTTGGATTCCTCAACGGTCCTGATGTAGCGCAAGGATGAAAAATTGAAAGGATCTACATCACTCTTCATTACTTGCTGAATACTTTGATTGAAGTAGTTTGGATACTTTTTAACTACTTCAGTGGCTTCCAAACTTAATGGACTGTCTAAATAAATTGGCACCTGAGGAAGTCTATTTTCAAGGTCTAATTGGTTTAACTGATAAAGCAACTCCTGTGTTCGACCTACACTAAATGCGGCAAGGATGAGTTTTCCTTTTTTACGAATACAGATTTTATCAATCCATTCCAATAACAGATCAGGGGTGGATTGGTGAAGCGGATGTAACTTATTTCCATAGGTGGATTCCAATAAAATGATATCAGCCTGTGAAAATGTGGATGGCGAACGTAAGATTGCGTCTCGGTATCGACCAATATCTCCACTAAATGAGAGTTGTCGAGTACTCCCTTTTTCATTGATCTTTAAATGAACAGCGGCGCTTCCTATGATATGCCCCGCATCGGTAAATTGGAGCTCTACACCCTCCATTATAGAGGTCCAAAATCCATATTCGGCAGTTTCAAAACAACTAAAAGAGGCTAGCGCTTGCTCCTTTGTGTAAAGTGGTGTTAACTGAGGTTGCTTTAATTGCTTTCTTCTTTTGTTTATATATCGTGTTTCATCTTCTTGAATTTGTGCAGAATCCTCAAGAAGCAATAGCGTCAACTCTTTAGTAGCCGGTGTGCACCAAATCTTACCTCTAAAACCCTCCTCGACCAGTTTTGGAATCAAGCCTGAATGATCAATATGGGCATGGCTGAGAACCATAACATCTACGGAGGCAGGGTCAAAGCCAAAATCACGATTAAGAGAATTGGTTTCCTTGCCCATTCCCTGAAATAGGCCGCAGTCCAATAAAATTTTTTTTCCGGATGAAAGTTCTAACAAGTGCTTTGATCCTGTTACGGTCCTTGCCGCACCATGAAAGGAGATCTTCATACTAAAACTATATGAACGTAATTTAACCTTTTCTCTTGAAGGACCAGGTGATTAAAAAACGAGCCACCTCTGCACCTTGTTGATCATGCCCAGATGAAACCACTGCCAGCTCCACAGACTCGCCTGTGTCATAGGCTTTTTGTATGGCAGTCTGCAACTCTTTTCCTTGATTGCAAGTAAACCTAATAACACCCGTTGCTTTTTTAAAGAACTGGCTCTCCACCCGAATGACTAACATGGAAATTGCAGGTTTGCGTTGATAGAGATGAGCCATAGCCAAGAGTCCTGTGCTCATTTCTGCAGCCATTGCTATGCAAGCAAAATAAATTGAACCAAAAGGATTTTTAGTAAGAAATTGATAGCGCAATTTTACCACCGCAGATTCCGGAGAAACAGTTTCTAATCGAATGCCTGCTAAAAAAGCAGCGGGTAATCGGGTTAATAAAAAGAAGCGAAATAAAAAAGGATTGCGGATATATTTAAAAAAAGCTTCCATACTAATCTTAAAGATTTTCCTGTGTTTGTATTAGGTCTTCAAGAGTTTCCCTCCGGCGAATTAATTGTAAAGATCCGTCTTTGTAAAGAACTTCGGCTGGCCGAAGTCTTGCATTGTATGAAGAAGCCATCTGAAAACCATAAGCTCCGGCATTTTGAATGGACAATATATCCCCTTCGCGGATAGCAGGCATGCTCCTATCTGCTCCTAATGTGTCTGTTTCGCAAATATTTCCAACAATAGTATAGGTATTTACAGGCGCCAATGGATTGGTTAGGTTTTCTATATGATGATAAGCATCATAGAACATAGGGCGAATCAATTGATTCAATCCGGTATCTACACCGGCAAAGCGTTGCGCTTCATTTTCCTTTAACACATTTACGGTGGTGAGAAGATAACCAGCTTCGCATACCAAATATTTTCCCGGTTCAAACCATACTTGCAGGTGTCGTCCGGTTTTTTGTTGATACTCCATAAAAAGCGTAGCTACTGACTGACCAAGCTCGTTCATATCCGTTCCTTTTTCATTTGGGTAATAGGGAACTTTAAACCCACCTCCCAGATTTATTGCAGATACGTTTGGAAACTGCGCCACAATGTCCAATAGAAGACTAATGCCTTGCACAAAGACTTTAGCATCCTTTATTTCACTTCCTGTGTGAATATGTAATGTTTGAACGTTGATGTTATAGGAAGAAATTAGCGCAAGTACTTGATCTAATTGTTCAACAGGGATACCAAATTTGCTTGACGCATGACCTGTTGAAATTTTTAAATTGCCTCCGGCCATAATATTGGGTCTAAGCCGAATACCTACCGGGTATGAATTACCAAATCGCTTACCAAATTTCTCAAGTGCAGACAAACTGTCTACATGCACATAGACTCCCAGTGCAACTGCTTCTTCTATTTCCGTAAAATTGATGCTATTGGAAGTGTATAAAATTTTTTCGCTGGCTACTTTAGCCCTGAGTGCCAACTTGATCTCATTAATAGAGCTGCAATCTATAGCACAACCTAAAGAATCAACATAGCTAAGAATATGCAAATTGGTAAGTGCTTTGGCAGCATAAAAAAACCGAACATCCCAGTTTGCAAAGGCCTGCTTTAGACTTTGGTATTGAAACCGAATGCGCTCTGCATGATATACATAAAGTGGCGTGCCAAATTGATGGGCCGCTTCAATTAGGATTGGGGAAGCCAGATGAGGGAACATGAAACGAAGATAATAAGATCAGTCCTCTTGACTTTCGGAAGGCAACGACTCCGTGATTGCTTCCGGTTGTATCATAGTAGGTGAAACCAATTGCTCAGCCAGCACTTCTCTGATTTTTGGAAGATCATCGGATGAATTGATGCCAAAATAATCCATAAAACTTCGGGATGTGGAGTAAACTAAAGGATGGCCAGGCAGTTTTTCGTTACGCCCTGCAATTACAATCAGCTCCTTTTCCAATAATTTTTGGACCGCATAATCCGAACTCACCCCACGAATGGCTTCGATCTCTCCTTTGGTAACTGGTTGCTTGTATGCAATGATTGCTAAGGTCTCTAAAGAAGCTGTAGTTAGTCTTTTTAAAAACTTATCACCGTTTATTTGAGCAATGGTTCGATGATAGTCTTTCTTGGTCAGAAACTGCCATCCTCCTCCACTTTGTACTACTTCAAATGGATAAAACGCTGATGCATACTTTTCAGAGATTCCATTCAATGCTGCTTCTACCTGATCTAAAGTAGCTCGGTCTTCTAAAAACCCAAGTGCATTATTTACATAGTCTGCTAACTCAAGTGTGGTCAATGGACGATCACTCGCAAATATCAAGGCCTCAATATGAGGCAGTAAGGTTGAAATCTCTGGCATGTTATACAGTTAAACTACCCTTGCAACGCAGCGGCTCCACTAACAATTTCAGTTAATTCGGTAGTGATGGCAGCTTGTCTTGCACGGTTGTAAGAAATTTTCAATGACCGCAACATTTCGTTTGCGTTTTCACTGGCCTTATCCATTGCCGTCATTCTGGCTCCATGCTCAGAGGCGTTAGAGTCCAATACAGCCTTGTATAGCTGAGTGTTCAAAATGCGGGGCATCAGTTCGGCAACCAAGGTGTTTTTTTCTGGATCAAAAATAAAATCTGCCTGTGCTACTCCTTCTTTTTTATCAGCTCGTGGAATGGGCAGATAACGCTCAGCCACAAATTGTTGTGTGGCTGCGTTTTTGAATTGACTATAGATGATTTCAATCACATCAAACTCCTTGTTTAAAAATGCCTGACGAGCGGCAGCAGCCGCTTCCTGCACTTTTTCAAAGCTTAATTGTAGAAAAATATCCTTGAAAGTGGCGTCTGTTTTGAAATTTAGCTTGGTAAGATTTTCGTAAGCCTTTTTACCCACATTCCAAATAGTAACATTTCCTTTTTTAGCTTGATCAGCATACTTTTCAGCAATGATGCTCTTGGTCAATTTTACCACGTTGGCATTAAAAGCTCCGGCCAATCCACGGTCGCTGCTAATAACAATCAACATTACTTTTTCAACGGGACGTTCTGCCGCCAACGCCATTTCTGCACCTGCTTCGCTGGCACTTACAATATTGGACAGCATTTGTTGCAGCTTTTGGGCATAGGGACGCATTTGAATAATTGCATCCTGGGCGCGGCGAAGTTTAGCTGCGCTTACCATTTTCATGGCTTTGGTTATTTGCTGAGTACTTTGTACTGATTTTATTCGATTTCTGACTTCTTTGAGCTGGCCTGCCATGTATGCTTGTTTGGGATGCAAATTTAGGGTTTTTTTTGGCTTATATTTGCCGCCCTATGCTTGGATATATCTCCAAAATATTTGGCGGCAGTAAGTCAGAGAAAGATGTTAAAAAAGTTCAACCACAGGTTGTTGCTGTCAACGAATTCTTTGCACAATACCGGCAGCTTGATAATGACCAGCTGCGGGCTAAGACTGAAGCGTTCAGGTCTCGCATTAACTTGCATTTAGCACCTATTGACCAACAAATTGCTGCGCAAAACCTGGCCGCAGAAAATCTTCCCGCTGCAGATCTTAGTGGAAAGGAAGCAATTTACCAGGAGGTTGACCGTTTGCGTAAACAGCGGAACAAAGAAATAGAGGTGATTCTGGAGCAATTATTGCCCGAGGCTTTTGCAGTTGTCAAAGAAACAGCACGACGATTCAAAGAAAACAAAGAGTTGGTTGCTACTGCTACCCAACTGGACAAGGACCTAAGTGTTAAACATAACTACGTTAGAATTGAGGGTGATCAATCCATCTTTTCAAACAGTTGGACTGCAGCAGGTGCAACCATTACTTGGAATATGGTGCATTACGATGTGCAGTTGATCGGAGGTATTGTGCTGCACCAGGGAAAAATTGCAGAAATGGCAACCGGCGAAGGAAAAACATTGGTATCTACCCTTCCGGCCTACTTGAATGCATTACCTGGGGAGGGAGTCCATCTGGTTACTGTAAATGATTATCTGGCAAAACGAGATCAGGAATGGAATGGCCCTCTATTTGAATGGCTAGGTATTACTGTTGATTGTATAGATAAGCACCAACCCAACTCAGAGGAGCGAAGAAAAGCCTATGGAGCTGATATCACTTATGGCACCAATAATGAATTTGGATTTGATTACTTACGGGATAATATGGTGCATAACCCTGAAGAAATGGTTCAGCGTAAGCACCATTTTGCCATGGTAGATGAGGTGGATTCTGTGTTGATTGACGACGCAAGAACTCCATTAATTATATCAGGCCCTGTTGCCAAGGGCGACGACCAGCAATATCATATTCACAAACCGCGTATACAGCAGTTAGTAGTAGAGCAGGAAAAAATAGTTCGTAATTGTCTTAATGAAGCCAAAAAGCTAATTGCGGCAGGGCAAGACGATCCCAAATCCGGTGGTTTATACCTGTTCCGTGCGCATCGTGGACTGCCCAAGTATGGTCCTGTAATTAAGTACCTCAGTGAACCCGGAGTAAGGGTACTACTTCAAAAAGCAGAGAATTATTATTTACAGGATCAGCAACGGTACATGCCACAAGTGGACGAGGAATTATTATTTCATATCGACGAAAAAAATAATTCCGTTGACTTGACCGATAAAGGCTTGTCTGCCATTACCAAGAGTGGTGAGGATCCTGAATTTTTTGTATTGCCTGATATTGGAGTACGCTTGTCTGAGGTTGAAAAAAGCGAAGGGTCTGCTGAAGAAAAAATGCAACTCAAGGAAGCTACGCTGAATGAATATGCGCAAAAGGCCGACCGAATCCACACTGTTCAACAATTATTAAAAGCATACACACTTTTTGCAAAAGATGTGGAGTATGTGATCATAGAAGGAGCAATAAAAATTGTGGACGAGCAAACAGGTCGTATCATGGAGGGCCGACGTTATAGTGACGGACTTCATCAGGCCCTGGAAGCAAAGGAAAACGTAAAGATTGAGGCAGCTACGCAAACCTATGCAACAATTACGCTGCAGAACTTTTTCAGAATGTATCACAAGCTGGCAGGGATGACAGGAACTGCCGAAACAGAAGCGGCAGAGTTATGGAGTATCTATAAGTTGGACGTAGTTAGCATTCCAACAAATTTGAATATGATTCGTGATGATCGCGACGACCTGGTATACAAAACCAAACGTGAAAAATTTAAGGCGGTTATTGACGAAATAGAAACACTAAGAAACGCAGGCCGCCCTTGCTTGGTGGGTACCACTTCAGTTGAGGTCAGTGAATTGCTGGGCCGCATGCTCCAACAAAAGAAAATCCCGCACAACGTTTTAAATGCTAAGCAACATGCTCGTGAGGCTCAGGTGGTAGCAGAAGCCGGTTTAGCTGGAGCGGTAACCATTGCCACCAATATGGCAGGTCGCGGAACAGATATAAAATTAGGTCCCGGCGTAAAAGAAGCGGGCGGACTTGCCATTATAGGAACAGAAAGACATGAGAGCCGTCGTGTAGACCGACAATTACGTGGACGGGCCGGCAGACAAGGAGACCCTGGATCCAGCCAGTTTTATGTTTCATTGGAAGATGATCTTATGCGAATGTTTGGAAGCGAAAGAATTGCCGGTCTAATGGACAAACTGGGATACAAAGAAGGCGATGTGATACAACACAGTATGATCAGCAACAGTATCCAACGTGCGCAGAAAAAGGTAGAAGAAAATAATTTTGGAATTCGAAAAAGACTTCTTGAATATGACGATGTGATGAACATGCAACGTAATGCTGTTTACAAACGTCGTAATCACGCACTATTTGGTGAACGCCTTGCTTTGGACATCGATAGTGCTTTTGCAGCTCAGGCAGAAGGATTGGTCACTTCCTTCCGTGAACAGGAAGATTATGATGGATTCAGAATGGCCTGTATTTTAAATTTTGGGTTAGACAGTTCCATTACAAGAGAAGAGTTGTTAAAGGCAGAGGAAGCAAAGCTTATTGACCGGCTGTATCTGGAAGCTATTACCAGCTACAATCAGCACAAAGAAGAATTGGAGAAACAAGCGATCCCTGTATTTAAAAATATTCGATTAACACAGGGCGCCAATATTGAAAATGTGATTGTTCCTTTCACCGATGGACGTAAAGGATATAACGTATTGGCCAATCTTACAAAAACCCTGAGTTCAAACGGTCAAGAACTTTCTCAAGCATTAGAGCGTTCGGTAACCCTTGCGGTCATTGATGAAAATTGGAAAGAGCATCTGCGATCCATGGACGACCTGAAGCAAAGTGTTCAAACCGCTTACCTCGAACAGAAAGATCCATTGGTAATTTATAAGATGGAAGCCTATCAGCTTTTCCGGAACATGAATGCAGATTTTAATCGCTATATAGTCAATTTCCTTTGCCATGCCACTTTACCCGCCCAACAGCAAGAAGCTGGATTAAAGGCAGGTCGTCAGCAACGTACAGATATGAGTAGCTTGCGCGCCAACAAAGAGGAAGTTAAAAATGCCGGACAGGATTATGCTGCCAATGAACAAGACAAGCCAGCTCCTGTTACCACTGGGCCAAAGATTGGAAGAAATGACCCCTGCCCTTGTGGTAGCGGCAAGAAGTTCAAGCAGTGTCACGGTAGGGACCTTTAATTAAAACCCTTTTCGAGGAGATTTCAATTGATATTTCTGCTCAAACCGATCATTGAGTAATTTATGCTTGTCGGTCAGGTCTATTTTTCGTCCTTGAATATAAGCAGCAGTTACATTACTGTTGCGCATATCTAAAAGGTCTCCACTGCTCACTACAATATTAGCATCTTTACCCACCTCAATACTACCTGTTTTATCAGCTACGCCCATGATGCGTGCTGCATTAAGGGTAATAGCAGCCAAGGCCTCTTCTTTATCAAGACCATAGGCAGCGGCCGTACCTGCATTAAAAGCCAGGTTTCTCCCGCGTGTTTGACTATCATCATCAGAAATGGAAAACAATACACCCGCTTTTTGTAATTGTGCAGCAGTTTTATAAGGTTGATCCACATCGTCATCGCCAGCAGTGGGCAAACTGTGTGGCTGTTGTAAAATCACAGAAACATTGTGTTGTTTTAGTAAATCAGCAACCTGATAGCTTTCGCTTCCTCCCACGATTACCATTTCAAACCCAAATTCGTTCACAAAATCAAGTGCCACTAATATTTGCTTAGCCGTGCTGGCGTGCATGTACAATTTTTGCTTCTTCTCAAACAAACCTTTTACAGCTTCAAACTTCAGATTGGTAGCTTTTCGATCGGCCAATTGTTGGTAAGCCTTTGCCTCGCGGAAGAAAGTTTTTAATTCCTCCATTTTTGCTAAACCTTCCTTTACAGGATCGTTGCTTTGTCCACCAAAATTTCCCATACCAAATCCACCTCCACGACCTCCAAAATTTGGACGTGGCAACAAGGATGGCATATACACATGTAAACCTGCGTCGGTTTTGTAAGCAGCGTCCTCCCAATTCCATGCATCCAATTGGACCACAGAAGAGGTGCCTGCTACAAAATCCCCCTGAGGGACTACATTGGCTAATAAAATCCCATTTGAACGAAGCGTATTGATTACTTTAGAATCAGTATTATAAGCCACAATAGCACGAACGTTGGGATTCAATTCGCCAATTTCACGCGCATCCTGAGTAGCGCGTACAGCGCTGATCTCATTTAGCCCTAAAGTGCTGGCAGGTAGTATCAATCCCGGGTATAAATCCTGCCCATTCAAATCAGTTACATTGTCTGCTCCGGCAGGAACAGACACATTATCTCCCACTGCCTCAATTTTGCCATTGGTTACTTTGATGACACCTTTTTGTATCACCCTGCCATTACCAATATGTATGGTTGCATTAACTAAGTAAAAGCTACCCTTCTGTTCATTAGCAGGCAATACGGTTTCTTGAGCCTGTAGATAGGACAAGGAAGCTGCTAAGAACGCACTTAAAATTATCTTTTGCATAAAACTGCTTTTATGGAGTTCAATTATTCAATATCAATTACCAATAATCCATGGTTATGCCCGTGATCATGACAACTGTGCATTACCTGATAGCTTGGTTGCGCAGGAATAACCGGGGCACCCTTTCTTTTTTCGCCATTCATTTTTCGCACCAAGCGTGTTCTTTCCTGATCAACTTTTTGTTGCATCTCCTCATCCTTTTTTCTATCGAAATAAATAGCTCCATCCACTATGGTGTACAAGGATTTTGCGTAGATACTTAATGGATGATCGCTCCAGACCACTACATCTGCATCCTTTCCAGGCAACAAACTACCTACACGGTCTGCTACATGTAACATTTTTGCCGGGTTAAGTGTAACCATCTTAAGCGCTTCTTCTTCGGTTACCCCTCCATACTTCACCACTTTTGCAGCTTCCTGATTCAAGCGTCGAGCCATTTCTGCATCATCGGAGTTAATCGCAACGGTCAACCCAACCTTTTGCATGATAGCAGCGTTGTAAGGTATTGCATCTTCTACCTCCATTTTATAGGCCCACCAATCAGAAAAGGTAGAGGCGAATGAACCGTGCTCTTTCATTTTATCCGCAACTTTATACCCCTCAAGAATATGTGTAAATGTGTTGACGGTATAGCCCATTTTATTAGCCACCTCCATGGCTCCGTTAATTTCGCTTTGAACGTAAGAGTGACAAGTAATAAAACGACGTTTTTCTAATATTTCTACCAGCGCATCTAACTCTAAATCCTGTCGGGGAGGGATGGGCGCTTCTGCTAATTTTTTGTTTTTACCAGCTTCGTATGCTTTGCGTGCAGCTTCATAATCCTGCCATTGTTTTTGATAATCCTTTGCTCTGGTAAAAGCGTCTATCAATACCTGTTCTACCCCCATGCGCGTATCAGGGTATCGACCATTTCCATTGAGAGAAGCCGAGCGTTTCACATTTTCTCCCAAGGCAAATTTGATTTGCCCAGGCCAGCCCCTAAACTTTAATCCTTCGTCATTAGCACCCCAACGCAATTTGATCAATTGGGTCTGCCCGCCAATTACGTTTGCTGAACCATGTAAGATATGTGAAGTAGTAACCCCTCCACTGAGCTGACGATAAATATTGATATCATCCGGATTTAAATTATCGCTAATGCGAACTTCAGCAGTAACTGATTGTCCTCCTTCATTTATTGAAGCGGCTGCAATATGAGAATGTTCGTCAATAATTCCTGCAGTAACATGCTTACCTGTTCCATCAATTACCATGGTCGCTTCAGGTGCAGTAAGTCCGTGACCAACAGCCGCAATTTTTCCGTCTTTTATCAATACATCAGCATGCTGAATCACCCCTTGCGCCTCATTTGTCCAAACGGTTGCATTACTGATCAAGATCGTTGTTGATTTTGGTTGCTGTCCTTCTTCCCAACCAAATGGTAAAAAGGGATAAATTACTTTTCCTACAACAGGCAATTCTTTTTTAATTGCACTATCCATTGTAGGCAGGCTTTGTTTAACCAATGTTGCTGTCCAAGTCAGTGGATTCCCAATCGAGTCCGATCCCACCCCATTCCATTCGCTACCATTGGCAACACCACTCAATCTGGTAGCCGTTGATGGTAAAGGCTGCTCTGCCTTTCCTGAAAAACCTGTGCCAACACCGCCGGCTCCGCCTCGTGTACGTGTGCTATCAAATGCAGGGCGTTGTTTGACCGGAGCTGGAGCATAGGATAATTTTAATTGTTTGCCATCAAAGTCAAAGCGAGAAACTAAGGTATCCTTTCCATATACGGTTGCGGACCCGGCAGACTTAACTTCCACTGTATAATTTTCTTTACCCGCTTGTGTAGAGACCACTAACTGATAAGTTCCTGCTATATTTCCTGCGTCTTCTTTGATCACATACTTATTGCCTTGAATCCAGTTTTGCAGTAAGACGGTTTTATCACTAAATAATGGACCGGTTGTAATTAAGAAATTAGCCAGCTTACCTTTTTCCAAACTACCCACCTTATCATAAACGCCTAACATTTCTGCAGGAGTTTTGGTGAGTGCATCAATGATTTTATTGTCAGAGAGTCCAAATTCTCTGGCCTTTTGTAATTGAAGAGTAAACTGGCTTAGGTTGGACAAATCTGAAGTGGTTAAAGCAAAGGGGATTCCTGCTTTTTCAAATGCAGCAGGTTGAGAAGGCGCCAACTCCCAATGCTTCATGTCGTTGAGTGACACAAACCGAGCGTCTGATGGATCTTCAACATTCTGTGCAACAGGGAAATTGAGTGGGAGAATAAAAAAAGTGCCCAGCTCTTTCATTTCATTAATTCGCTGATATTCATTTTGCCCCGCTTTCAATATATATCGAACACCAAATTCTTTTCCTATTCTAAAGGCACGTAAATCATTCCACTTATCATTAGCCTCAAAAATCTGAGGCAGTGATTGATTCTCGTTCCATGTTTTTAAAGTGAGATTATACCCTTCTTCCTGTGGTTGAGATTTGTACCATTGTGCATCCAGATAGGTTTGACGAAGCAACGAAATATTACCCATCATGGAACTGGGATAACTCTGCGTGGAGCTTCCTTTGTTAAATGAATAATGTGCTGCGGCCCTGTCTTTTAGAATTACCAAATTTTCTTTTTCATTCGCTAAGGTTACCAATGTTCCTGTACCACGTGCAATGCCATCACGAATATGACTAAGAACCGTGCCAAATCCTAATTCACGCAGAGATTTGGCCTTGCCTTCGTCTGAGGTAAAAATCATATGCGTCTGTTGCTCGCTGCGAATGGCTTGATTCCATCCATAAGGGCCTTTTAAATTGGTTTCCAGTTGCACCGTGCGAAAAAAATCAAAGGGCTGACTGGCAGGACGCTGTTGTGCAGCAGGAATACCATAATCTGCATACAAATCAATAAAGGAAGGGTAAATAAATTTTCCTTTACAATCCACTTCTACTGCTCCATTTGGCACAGATACCCCAACACCAATTGTCAAGATGCGTCCATTGCGAATTACAAGTGTAGCATCTTGCAATGTGTTATTTGCATCCTTTACAATGGTGGCATGGGTGAAAGCAAAATAACCAGCGCGAATATCAGCCACTCCATTTTCTGGAAAAGTGGTTTGCGCCTGAACGGCGCAGGTGATAGACAGCAGCAAGATCCAGGTGAACAGTTTGAATAATTGCATAGCCATAGTTTTATTGAAATACAGAATACAGATAGCAATGATAGGTAATAAGTTATACTTTTAACCCATTAAAGGCCTTAAATTGATGACCGGTAAAAAACCAGTATTTAACCCTCAGATTCTCAATCATCCCCCAGTAGAACAAACCGGAGTTGAGGAGAGAACCGTTCGTTTTACAAAAAGAAGTATTAAAGGGCCCAGCAAAATGCAGGGGCTACATATGGTGCTCAGCATGATCGATCTGACTACACTGGAAGGAAAGGACACTCCTGGGAAAGTGAGTCAATTGTGCACAAAAGCCCTGCATCTTCATGATCAAATTCCCGGACTCCCTACAGTTGCGGCTATATGCGTTTATCCTTCTATGGTTAGTATAGCCAAGAAAGCATTGAAAGGCAGCCGCATTAATGTGGCATCAGTAGCAACAGCATTTCCGAGTGGTCAATCCTCGTTGCGGATTAAACTGGCCGATACCCGATTGGCTGTGGAGGCTGGCGCAGATGAAGTAGACATGGTGATTAGCAGAGGAAAATTTCTTGCCGGGGAATACGCTTATGTCTTTGATGAAATTGCTTCGGTGAAAGAAGCCTGTGGAACTGCAAGACTAAAGGTGATTCTTGAAACAGGCGAACTGGGGACCTTGGATCAGGTAAGAAAAGCAAGCTCCATTGCAATAGCTGCCGGGGCAGACTTTATTAAAACTTCAACTGGGAAAATTCAACCTGCTGCAACACTTCCTGTAACCTTGGTGATGTTGGAAACCATTCGAGAGCATTATCATAAAACTGGTAAAAAAGTAGGCATGAAACCTGCAGGTGGAATTTCAAAATCAAAATTGGCTCTTCACTATTTAGTGATGGTCAAAGAAACCTTAGGAGATGCTTGGCTTGATAAACATTGGTTCAGATTTGGAGCCAGCAGCTTAGCCAATGATGTTTTAATGCAAGTAGCAAAAGAAACCATGGGGAATTATCAATCACCCGCTTATTTTTCAATTGACTAAACGAAAAAAGATGGCCACAATAAAAAAATGGGAATACTCTCCTGCACCTGAAAGCAAAGAACCTGCTGCCATTGCCAATCGTTATGAGCTTTTTATCAATGGTAAATGGGTTAGGCCAACAAGCCGTAATTATTTCAACAGCATCAACCCGGCCACAGAGGAAAAATTAAGTGAAATTGCCACAGCAAATGAAGCTGATGTAAACAAAGCTGTACAGGCCGCTCGACAGGCTTATGATAAATATTGGAAAAAATTGCCCGCCGCTGAAAGGGCCAAATATATTTTTCGGATTGCTCGTATTATGCAAGAAAGAGCTCGCGAACTTGCGGTTACTGAAACCCTGGACGGAGGAAAGCCTATTCGTGAAAGCAGAGACTTTGATATTCCTACTGCCGCCAATCACTTTTTTTATTATGCTGGCTGGGCCGACAAATTAAATTTTGCTTTCCCCAATAAAAAAGTTAATTCCTTGGGTGTGGTCGGACAAATTACCCCCTGGAATTTTCCTTTATTGATGGCAGCCTGGAAAATTGCCCCTGCATTAGCCACCGGCAACACGGTTGTGCTAAAACCTGCCGAAACCACATCACTGACTACCATAAAATTAGCAGAGATTATTCAGGAGGCAGACCTGCCCCCCGGAGTTGTGAATGTAATTACTGGAGCCGGCCAAACAGGCGCTTGGTTAACGCAACACAGCAACATTGACAAAATTGCTTTTACAGGTTCCACTGAAGTAGGACGCATAATTCAACGAACCCTGGCTGGAACGCATAAAAAATTAACCTTAGAGCTGGGAGGAAAGGGCGCCAATATCATTTTTGAAGATGCCCCTATTGATCAAGCTGTGGAAGGTGTGATCAATGGAATATTTTTCAATCAAGGACATGTTTGTTGCGCAGGATCACGTGTATATGTGCAAGAGTCCATTGCCAAAAAATTTGTTCAGCAATTAAAAAATCGTATCAATACCTTATTGGTGGGAGATCCTATGGATAAGAACACGGACATAGGCGCCATCAACTCTGCGCAACAACTAAAAACCATACAATCCTATATTAAAATTGGAAAAGCGGAGGGTGCTGATTTTTTTGAAAGTGATTGTGCGCTTCCCAAGAAAGGGTTTTTCTGCAAACCAAGTGTCTTTACTAATGTAGCCCAGAGCAACCGCATTGCTCAAGAAGAAATCTTTGGACCCGTACTTTGTATATTGACTTTTCGTACCGACGAGGAAGTGATTGAAAAAGCAAACAACTCGCCCTATGGCTTGAGCGCCGGAATATGGACAGATAAAGGAGCCAGAATTTTTAATATATCCAAACAAATTCGAGCAGGCGTTATTTGGGCTAATACCTATAATTTATTTGATCCAACCTCACCGTTTGGCGGCTATAAAGAAAGTGGCTTTGGTAGAGAAGGAGGATTACAGGGATTGCAACCCTATGTTCAATTTGTTAAACCCTAAACCATGGCAAAGCAATCAAGATTAGAAGTTTGGAAAACCTACAAGAATTATGTTGGAGGTCAATTTCCCCGCACCGAATCCGGACGGAGTTATGCAGTTAAGAATGCAATGGGAAAAACCATTGCCAATGCTTGCCAGTCTTCAAGAAAAGATGTAAGAGATGGAATAAGTGCTGCCCGATCTGCATGGAGTGGATGGAATAATCGTAGTGGATTTAATCGTGGGCAAATTTTATATCGGATTGCAGAAATGCTGGAAGGAAGAAAAAAGCAATTGTCCGATTTACTGGTATCACAAGGGTATACTGCTGCGGCTGCAAATCGAGAGATTAATAGGTCTGTAGATCGACTAATTTATTATGCTGGTTGGTGCGATAAATATCAATCTCTTTTCAGCACAGTGAACCCAGTAGCTTCGGCACATTATAATTTTTCCGTGCCTGAATCAATGGGAGTAGTGGGTATGCTGGCTCCCGCAAATGCTTCTTTATTGGGAGTAGTTTCCTTGATAGCTCCTTGTATTGCCGGAGGGAATACCTGTTTAATATTAGCTGATCAAGAAAAACCACTTGCCGCAATTAGCTTTGCCGAAGTGCTTCATAGTGCTGATGTGCCTGGTGGCGTGGTCAATATACTAACGGGCTATCAGCAAGAGTTGATTGACTGGATTAGCTCACATGTGGATGTAAATGCAGTGGTTTGTTTTGATCAGGAAAAAGCGGATTGGCAAAAAATTCAAGAAAATGGTGCAGGGCATATAAAGCGTACGTTTCAATGGAATGCCAAGCAAATGGACACTGCTGACGGCCAATCCCCTTACTTTATCATGGATCTACAAGAAGTTAAAACCACCTGGCATCCCATTCAAACTATTGTCAGCAAAGGGGGCGCCTATTAAGCTGCTATCTTTGCAATATGTTTCGTTACTTAGTTTCTATTGGAGGATGGTGGCTATTAGCCTTGTTATCAAGTGCAGCAGCACAGGATAGCTTGTTCATTACTAGTATAGATACCGCTACTGTATCCGTAATCAAGGACAGTCGTATTGACCAGTTGATTAAAAAACAAATACAGGTCAACTTAGAAACCAGCCGAAATGCAAGAAGGCAGGACAAAGGGTTTCGGCTCTTGGTCATTAGCACTACGCTACGAGAAGAAGCTCTTTCCGCAAAAACAAAAGTATATTCCTATTTCCCGGAACTCAAAGCTTATCTCTTTCATCAGTCCCCTTATTACAAAGTAAAAGCCGGAAACTTCAAAGATCGAAAAGAAGCCGAGCTTTATCAACGAAGATTAGCCTTACTGTTTCCTAAAGGAGTGTTTATCATTAATGACATCATAGAGGTGAAACTCAAAATAACTGGAGAAGAGGAACTTATAGAATAAGATCCGGCACTCTAGCAAGGAAGAACTTATTTTTACGCTATGCAAGCAAGAATCCAGCAATTAGCCAATACCTATTTACCAGAATTGATCAGCTGGCGACGCCACCTGCATCAAAATCCTGAGCTTAGTTATCAGGAATTTGAAACGGCTGCATTTGTTCAGGATAAATTAACCGCATGGAACATCCCCTATCAAGTAATGGCAGGCACAGGTGTAATTGGATTAATAAAGGGTAACAATCCCCAGAAGAAAGTCATTGCACTTCGTGCAGACTTGGATGCACTGCCAATTCAGGAGGAAAACAATACTCCATACCGATCTTGCAAACCCGGAATCATGCATGCCTGTGGACATGATGCACATACAGCTTGTTTATTGGGGGCAGCAAAAATTTTACAAGAAACAAAAGATCAATGGGAAGGAACCGTCAAGTTGATCTTTCAACCGGGTGAAGAAAAAAACCCAGGAGGAGCTTCACTCCTCATAAAGGAAGGTGTATTGGAGAACCCTCGGCCCGATGCCATTTTTGCTTTGCATGTACACACTACGCTTGATACCGGAAAAGTAAGTTTTCGTTCGGGAAAAGTTATGGCAAGTGCAGACGAGATCTATATAACCATTCATGGCAAAGGCGGACATGCAGCTTCGCCACAAACAGCAATAGATCCGATTTTGATCAGCGCCCATTTAATTACAACATTGCAACAGATGGTCAGCCGACGAAACGACCCATTTAATCCCTGTGTGTTATCCATAACATCAATACAAGGAGGAACCACAACTAATGTTATTCCAGATCAAGTTAAACTGATGGGAACATTTAGAGCACTAAATGAAAAATGGCGTTTTGAAGCGCATCAATTGATCAGAGAAACAACTGAACAATTGGTGGCATCAATGGGAGGTCAGGCAGATCTACACATTGATATCGGATACCCTTGTGTGGTTAATGAACAAAACATAACCTCACAAGCACAACAACTAGCCCGTGCGTTTATAGGTGAGTCGAATGTGTCTGAAACTGAAATCAGAATGGGTGCCGAAGACTTTGGATTTTATGGGCAGAAAATTCCTGCTTGTTTTTTTAGGTTGGGGACGCGCAACACAGAAAAGGGAATTAATTCCGGTGTACATACATCTACATTTGATGTAGACGAATCTGCACTTGAATATGGAGCAGGTCTCTTAGCCTGGTTAGCTGTAGCTGTACTACCAACTTGAACATGGGCTGTTATTTTGCCCTACCTTTACAAATCGATTCAGCTATGCTGAATTCATAAATTAATACAACAAATGGCTAGTGATCTACGTAAACAACAGGCCTTGGAATATCATGCAAAAGGAAGGCCTGGAAAAATTGAAGTAGTCCCCACCAAAGAAGCAAAAACTCAACGAGATCTCGCTCTGGCCTATTCGCCTGGCGTAGCCGCTCCCTGTTTGGAGATTGCTGCAAATCCCGACGACGTTTATAAATACACGGCCAAAGGAAATTTAGTGGCAGTGATCAGTAATGGTACTGCAGTGCTTGGACTCGGCGATATTGGACCTGAAGCAGGCAAGCCCGTCATGGAAGGAAAGGGAGTATTGTTTAAAATTTTTGCAGACATCGATGTTTTTGATATTGAAATCAATGAAAAAGATCCTGCAAAATTTGTAGAGATTGTAAAAGCGTTGGAACCCACTTTTGGTGGTATTAATTTGGAAGATATCAAAGCGCCAGAGTGTTTCTATATCGAAACAAGATTAAAGGAGGAAATGAATATTCCTCTTATGCACGATGACCAACACGGTACAGCTATTATCAGTGCCGCTGCATTGCTCAATGCCTGTGAGTTGCAGAAAAAACGAATGGACAAATTAAAATTTGTAGTGAGTGGTGCCGGTGCAGCAGCTGTGGCTTGTATGAATCTTTATATATCGTTAGGGGCAAAGCGTGAAAATTTCTTGGTATATGATTCAAAAGGGCTTGTGCATGAAAGCAGAAATGATCCGGATGAATTAAAAAAAGAATTCCTGGCTAAAGGGAAAAACCTCTCCTTAACAGATGCATTAAAAGATGCAGATGTATTTATTGGTCTTAGCAAAGGGGGCTTGCTCAATAAAGAGATGATCAAGAGCATGGCTAAAAATCCCATTGTGTTTGCCATGGCCAATCCGGATCCAGAAATCAGCTGGGAAGAAGCTACAGCAGCCCGTAAGGATATTATCATGGCCACTGGAAGAAGCGACTATCCAAATCAGGTAAATAATGTATT
>VGGU01000032.1 GCA_016868475.1 Bacteroidota bacterium | reverse complement strand
CACCTCTTCCCATTCCGAACAGAGAAGTTAAGTCCCTTATGGCCGATGGTACTGCACAACAATGCGGGAGAGTAGGTAGCTGCCATATTTATTAGCCCAATCGGTTTCCGGTTGGGCTTTTTTATTTACACCAATTGATCCAAGTAGAAAACAATAATCCCAATACTAATTTTCGAAGATTGATTATTGTAAAACCCTGAATACTGGATAGCGGTTATGGTCGGGTTCCACCCAAGGTGAATTTCTATAAACAAAATCTAGTTGTGCGCGGGCACTTTTTGCAAAATTGGTATCAGCGGCTCTGCGCTGTTCAAGCTGAGTTCTTAGTGCAGAATTCTCTCTTAAGTATTGAGCTGCTTTATCCTCAAATACATAGGCAGAATACCCTTCTTTTTGACCCAGGATGGCATCAAAAAAGTTCCAGACAAAGTAAGCGTCCTCGGCTTGGGGTTCTAATGTTTCTATCAAGAAACGATTGGCTGATTGGTTCATGGGAATATACCAGTCTCCCTTGCGAAATAGATATTTGTTGATTTGCTTGCTCACTACTACATCACTGTTAAGGTGGTGCATTTCAAACTGCCGAGATGAAGTTTTGTAATCTTCAATTTTATACCATTCAACAAATTCAAGTGTAGTGTCTTTCTCGAATCTAGTCATTTGAATATTGTTGGCTAAGAGTCGTTCAATCACTTTCCACCATCCCTGGGGAATTACATAGGCCTTTGGCTTTTCAATAACCAGTGTAGGAACAAATTTGTCTACTACTTTTATGCTTTTGGTGAATGGCTTTGATCGGTCATAAAATAGCCTGCTTAGGCCGGATACATTACTTGGCTTAGTTCCTGATTCATAGCCTTTGAATGTGTATTCCGTAAAACCAGATTTATCTAACTCCCATTTGATCGGAAATCGTTCAGCTTTTGCCGCTGCTTGCTTTGCTTCTTTGCGCAGCAACTTGATTGTTTCTCCGTTTTTCCCCGTAAAGGATAGAAAGGTTTCCAACAATGCTGTGGTGGCCATTACCCGCTGGTCATAAGGTTTTAACATATGTGCCTCGGGAACAAAAGCAAAGCTGTGCCAGAGTGTTGCATATCCGCTGGTATACCTAGGGCTATCCCAATAAGTGCTCCATCCGTTTTCAGGTTTTTCTCCATAGGCGTTTACATAAGGGACCATATCCAATCCCTTTTCTTTCATTCCTGAAAAAAGTGCGGGCTCAAATTCTGATCTAAGGAAATGCTCCATGACGCCCCCTAACTTACTGGGTTGGCTAGTGAGTAAGGTCATTACATGTTGGTAATCCGCCCCATTACTAACGTGATTATCGATAAATACGTCTGGGTCACATTCCTGATAAATAGCGCTGAAAGACAAAGCCTCTTTTGAATCGCATTTAATGAGATCTCTGTTTAAGTCCAGGTATTGCGAATTTCCTCTTGAACCAAATGCTTCTGGGCCTTCTTGATCCACTCTATAGTTTGTGCTTCTATTTAGGCATCCCCCAATATTAAAAATAGGAATGATGGCAATAGTCAGATTGGGCGGAAGTGTTATTTTCTTATCAATGATCTTTTTTACCAGCAACATGCTGGCATCGATACCATCAGGTTCTCCAGGGTGGATTCCATTGTTGATCAAAATAACAGTAGCGCCTGCTTTCCGGGCAGCACTCATGGAACTAAAACCCTTGCTACTTACAATGGCTAAGTGCAGGGGAAAGCCAGCGTCGGTTGGACCTTTTGTTTGAAGGGTTAAGAAAGGAGAATATTGATCCGCCTTTTTCCACCAGGCAATGATTTCTTCATAGGTTGGTGTTTCTTTTCCTTGAGTTTTTTCAAAATGAGTTTGAAGTGAATGCTGTCCATGAAGTAATCCAGTAAAGTAAAGCAAACTAATTGCCAATGTAAAAAGGACGCGCATAAGCTATCTTTTTATAAAAGTAAGTGAAATAAAAAAGGCACCCTTGTGGAGTGCCTTTAATAAAAAATATTTAGTAAAATTATTTACCTGCATTTACTTTCTTAGCCAGCTTGCTTTTCAAATTAGCCGCCTTGTTTTTGTGAATGATTCCGCGCTTGGCTAATTTATCGATCATAGCAGCTACAGTAGGAAGTTGATCCTTCATTTCACTAGAACCAGCCGCTTTAAGATCACGAATGGCATTACGAGTAGTTTTCCCGTAATATTTGTTACGTTCACGACGCTTGGCAGCTTGGCGGGCGTCTTTTTTGGTAGCACTATGGTTAGCCATCTAACTTTGTTTAAGGGGTGCAAAGATAGGGAATACCACCTTTTTTGCCAAATTTATCCCATCTCTTTGTCCACTAATCTATTAGAGAACTTCCCAATTCGTGGATTTTGAACGATATTTGTGCCCCAAATCGGAGATTTCTAACACCTTGACATTCATGAAGGATTTTTCCTACGTAACCCAGTCGCATCCTGCATACATTGAGAATCTATATCAGGATTTTGTAAAGGATCCACAATCGGTGGACGCTGACCTCAGAAAGTTTTTTGAAGGCTTTGATTTTGCCATTAATACAGGCAAATTTTCCAGCGAAACTGTTGGCCCCGTTTTTGTCCAAAAAGATGAATCTGTTTCATCAAGTTGGCAAGAGGAATTAAAGGTTTATAGATTAATCCTTGGGTATAGAAATAAAGGACATCTCATTGCAACCACCAATCCCATACGCGCGCGAAAAGATCGTGGTGCACATATCAAACTCGAAGATTTTGGATTGTCTGAATGGGATTTAGAACAAACTTTTCAGGTTGGTCAATTGATTGGGTTAAACAATGCTTCGCTTCGTGCTATAGTAGGGAAGTTGAAAACCTATTACGCATCCTCTGTTGGTGTTGAGTATAAATATATTAGTGACCCTGTAATAACAAAGTGGTTAACGGAAGCCATTGAGCAGAAACTTTTTCAACCGCTTCCCTTAGAACAAAAAAGACGTGTGTTGGAAAAGCTCAATCAGGGCGTAATGTTCGAACGATTTTTACACACCAAGTATGTTGGTCAAAAAAGATTTTCACTTGAGGGAGGAGAAACAACCATTGCGGCATTAGATGCTATTATCAATGCTGCAGCTTCTTATGATGTAAAGGAAGTGGTGATTGGAATGGCACATCGCGGAAGATTGAATGTGTTGGCCAATGTGCTGGGCAAAACCTATGAGTATATTTTTAGTGAATTCGAAGGAACGGCAAAGGTTGACCAAACCATGGGTAGTGGAGATGTTAAATACCATATGGGATATGGTAGTGAAGTAAAAACTGACCACGAAAAAACCATTAGCTTAAAGCTGATGCCTAACCCCTCGCATCTGGAAGCAGTGAACCCGGTTGTGCTTGGGTTCTCTCGAGCCAAAGCCGATGTGATGCATGGATCAAATTTTAATCAAATCCTACCTATTCTTATCCATGGCGATGCTTCCATAGCTGGTCAGGGAATTGTCTATGAGGTGTTACAAATGTGTAACCTCGAAGGATATCATACTGGGGGAACACTGCATTTTATCATCAATAATCAAATAGGCTTTACCACGGACTTTGAAGATGCCCGAAGCTCCGATTATTGTACTTCTTTAGCTGCAGCTATTCAAGCGCCTGTTTTTCATGTAAACGGAGACGATCCCGAAGCAGTGGTGCGATGCGTAGAAATTGCTACTGCTTATCGACAACAGTTTCATCAGGATGTTTTCATTGATATGGTTTGTTATCGCAGACATGGACATAACGAGGGCGATGATCCTAAATTCACACAACCCCACTTATATCAGCTGATCGAGAAACATGCCAACCCCCGAGAAATATATATCAATTCGCTATTACAAAAAGGAGGGGAAGAATTGCAATCATTAGCAAGGGAGATGGAAAAAAAGTTTTGGCAGGATTTGCAAGAGAGGCTGGATGAGGTAAAGCAAAATCCGTTGCCGTATCATTACCAACCACCAGAATTAGAGTGGAAGAAATTAAGAAGAGCTACGGCTGCTGATTTTGTAAGTTCTCCGGATACATCGGTAACCGCAGCAGCAATTAAAGAAATGTTGGGGGCATTACTCACCTGGCCTGCAGACTTTAAACCATTGCGAAAAGTAGAGAAAATATTACAAGAGAAAACAAAGCTCTTAGAACAGGAATCTAAGATAGATTGGGCCACTGCAGAGTTACTCGCTTATGCAAGTTTGCTTCGTGAAGGAAAAGATGTTCGACTAAGTGGGCAGGATGTACGTCGCGGCACTTTCTCGCACCGTCATGCTGTGCTGCGCGACGAAAACAATGATAAACCCTATAATCGACTATCCGCAATACCAGGTGCTACCGGGCAGTTTAGAATTTATAATTCTTTATTGAGCGAATATGGCGTATTGGGATTTGAATATGGTTACGCATTAGCAAACCCTCAGACATTAGTGGTGTGGGAAGCGCAGTTTGGGGATTTTGCCAATGGTGCTCAAACACTAATTGATCAGTTCATTGCGGCCGGGGAGCAAAAGTGGAATCGTATGAACGGGGTTACTTTATTATTACCTCATGGTTATGAGGGGCAAGGACCTGAGCATAGCAGTGCTCGTTTAGAACGTTTTTTACAGTTGGCTGCAGAATTGAATATAGTGGTTACCAATGTTACCACAGCGGCTAATCTGTTTCATTTATTGCGCCGCCAGTTGCTCTGGCCATTCAGAAAACCGTTGATCAACTTTTCTCCTAAGGCAAATCTTCGCTACTCAGGCACTTATTCCGCTCTAGAACTATTTACTCAAGGAAAATTTCAAGAGGTGATCGACGATGTACTTGCAGACCCTTCACAGATTAAAAAAGTGTTGCTTTGCTCAGGTAAAATTTACTTTGAATTGCTTGAAAAGCGCAACCAAGAGGCAAGAAAGGATTTGGCTATTGTTCGATTGGAACAATTGTATCCCTTACCAATCAATCAACTTGAAAATTTACAGCAACGCTATGCCGGTGCAACTTGGTTTTGGGTGCAAGAAGAACCGCAGAACATGGGAGCAGCAGCTTACCTCAAGATGCAGTGGCGTGGTATTAACTTTGGAGTAGTTAGCAGACATCCTTCTGCTTCAACAGCAACTGGTTATAATAAAATTCATATTAAAGAACAGGCGGAGTTAATCGAAACTGCCTTTACTATCTAATTAAGTTATTTTCTATGATAGAAATTAAAGTACCCACAGTAGGAGAGTCCATTTCAGAGGTTCAATTACTTCGTTGGAATAAAAAAACAGGCGACTATGTGGAGCGAGACCAAGTCATTGCTGAGCTTGAAAGTGAAAAAGCCACTTTTGAAGTTAATGCAGAAAAAGCAGGTGTGCTAACCACTGTTGCTGCTGAGGGGGACCAATTGAAAATTGGCGAACTTCTTGCCACCATTGATGAAACGGCAAATGCCCCTCAGGCACCTATTGAAATCACTGCTCCAAAGCCTCCCGTAGTAACTACTGTTCAGGCTACTGCGCCAACACAAAAGCCTGTTGCAAATAATTCAACACCATTAGAACTGAAAGCAACACCACTTGCTTCTGCATTGCTTGCTGAGAAAAAAGTAGATCCTGCTCAGGTAAAACCTACAGGACCCCAAGGAAAAATTGTAAAGGACGATGTTCTTAAAGCAATGGAACATCCCGGTAAACTTCCATTTGAAAATCAGTCTTTGTCGGCCCGCGAAGAGCGCAAGGAAAAGATGAGTAATCTTCGGAAAACCATTGCAAAGAGACTGGTAGAGGCAAAAAATGGTACGGCAATGCTGACCACTTTCAATGAGGTTGACATGAGTGCTATCCTTGCTGTCAGAACAGCGTACAAGGATAAATTTAAAGAAGCACATGGGGTAGGGCTAGGGTTTATGAGCTTTTTTGCCAAAGCTTGCTCAGTAGCCCTGCGTGAATGGCCTTCAGTGAATGCATCAATTGATGCAGACACGATCCTCTATCATGACTATGCAGACATTAGCATTGCGGTTAGTACACCACGTGGGCTTACGGTTCCGGTTATGAGAAATGTGGAGAGTATGAGTATGGCAGATGTAGAGAAAAAAGTTGCGGAGTTGGCTGTGAAAGCAAGAGATAGCAAGTTGACTGCCGAGGAATTGACTGGGGGCACATTTACCATTACCAATGGGGGTGTTTTTGGCTCGCTTATGAGCACACCAATTATCAATGCCCCGCAAAGTGCAATTTTAGGGATGCACAAAATACAGGAAAGACCAATGGCCGAAAAGGGGCAGGTGGTTATCCGCCCTATGATGTATCTGGCGCTTAGCTATGATCATCGTATTATCGATGGCAGAGAGTCGGTTGGTTTTTTAGTACGAGTAAAAGAGTTGCTTGAAAACCCTGCTCAATTGTTGATCGGTAAAGATCCGGTCAAAACACTACTAGAGATTTGAGCCGATATCATGCATATTTGAAAAGGGCTGTTTCCCTCTTAACACATTATGATGGGAAAGAGCCTTTTTCCATTTATTATAAAAAAAATATTGCACTGGATAAGAAAGTAGGATCCAGGGACCGAAAGATCATTCGGCATTATTGTTATTCATTTTTTAGGATAGGATTTGCTTGTGCTGATTTATCTATTGAGGAGAGGTTATTGATTGCTGTTTATTTAACCCAAGGGGAAAAAGATCCGCTCATTGAATGTGTTTGTAAGCAGTGGGCTGACCTCGGCGCACTGTCTATTGAGCAGCGCATAGCATTGGTTTGCCCGGCATTTTCATGGCAAAATATTTTCCCATTGCCAATTTCCTTATCCATGGGCTTGACCCTAGAGGAATGGACAAAATCTTTGTTGAGTCAGCCTGCTTTTTTTATTCGGGTAAGACCAGGCAGACAGCAGCATGTAGTTGAAGGATTGAAAAATGCTTCCATAAACTTTACTTCTGTTTCCCCTTCTGCAATAGCCATGCCTGCAGCCACTAATTTAGCAGGCATACTCGAGTTGAATCAAGACTATGTAGTACAAGATCTAAGCTCACAAAGAGTGGGAGACTTTTTAAAATCGCAATTACCTGCAGCCATAAAAAAAGTTTGGGATTGTTGTGCCGCCAGCGGGGGGAAATCAATTTTATTGACCGATCATTACCCTGATATTGAGCTTACGGTTTCAGATATACGGGCATCGATTCTGCAACAGCTAAAAATTAGATTTAAACAAGCAGGCATTTCAAATTATAAATTATTACAGCTGGACCTGACTCAACAATCAATTCCAAAAACTAGTCCGCTTGTTGATTTGATCATTGCAGATGTTCCTTGTACTGGGAGCGGAACCTGGGCGCGCACACCTGAACAAATTGCTAAACAAACAAAAGAACAATTAGTTGAGTACACTTTAAGACAACGATTGATCTTGTCTCGCTTGCCCGCTGCATTAAAGTCTGGCGGTTATCTGCTTTATTGTACCTGCTCCGTTTTTGCCAGTGAAAATGAGGAGCAGGTAGCTTGGTTGCAAAGTGAATTTGGTTTGTCTCTTTGTAAGCAGACCTTAATTAAGGGAATGGCCGAACAAGCGGATACCCTATATGTGGCTTTGTTGCAGAAAATTAAAAACTAACTACCCAATTCTTGCTTTCTTTCTTTTTATCGTCAATCCAGAGTGTAATGGTGTATACACCTGATGAAGCAGGTTGGAAAGGGAGTTCAGCCCGATATATTCCTGCAGGTTTGGTTAAAGCGTGAGTGGCGAGTAATCGTCCTGCTCTGTCATGCAAAGTGAGCTTAATGCCTGTTGAGGCTTCCATGCTGTTTATGACTAATTGAGCTTTTGTTTTTCCAGGAGTGGGATTGGGGTAAATCCAAAGCAGAGAGGCTACATCATCAGTGGTTGTACATCGGCTACTCAAGGTTACGGTGGTGCTGTCCAAATAGACAAGATGACGAGTTGCACTTGCCGTATCTATCACCTGTGTAATTCTGTATTGAATATTTCCGGGGTTAATAGCGCTCAAGACATCTTGGTATTTGTACGTTTGATTAGTTAGCGTACTACCACTGGCGGCAGTAGTCTGTGCTATTCTTTGGAAGGAGGTTTCACCGGGGAGTTTTCTTTCGATTAAAAATTGCATTCCTGTTACATCTTTTGTGCGCCAACTTATAGCTGCCCTACAATTGTTGATTGAAGCAGTAACGGTGGCATATTCTGAGAGCAAATAGGCAAACGCATTTTTCATATCTGGAATTCCATAGCCAATTCTATCGTTTGGATTGGTATATCGACTGGCACTACGCTTAAGTGCATCCAATATTTTTACATTGTTGAATTCTGGAAACCCTTGCCATAGACAAGTGGTAAGACCTGCCAAGTTGGGACAAGAAAACGAAGTGCCATTGGCTGTGCCAATTGTTCCAGAAGTGGATTGCACAACTGCTTGCCATCCTACCGAGGCTAATTCAGGTTTAATTCTACCATCAGCAGTGGGACCATAGCTAGAAAATCCTGCTACAGCTCCTGCTGCATTTACTGCACCTACTGCTATTACACTATCTCCATCAGCAGGCGTAATGATATATCTCCAAGCTCCAGTGCCTTCATTTCCGGCGGAGTTTAATACCATAAGCCCTTTTTTTGCAGCCAGGTCTGCTCCTCTCACCGCTATTGTAGTTTTTCCATCTAGTTGTGCGTAGGTGTAGTTGAATACAGGATTATCAAAATCATAGTAACCTAATGAAGATGAAATCAAATCAACGCCTAGACTGTCCGCTTTTTCTGCACCACAAACCCAATTGAATTCTTCAATTGGAAATTCGCTATTGACATCTTCAGTTCGGAATAGGTGAAAGGAAGCTTGTGGAGCTTTCCCAATGAATTGACCGGGTATATTGGCAGCTATTGTCGAGAGGCATTGCATGCCATGGGGATGATCTTCGCTTACTGAAGCATTTCCAGCCACAAAGTCCCAGGTACTCAGTACTTGTCCTTTTCGATTTATGCTATCAAAAGCTGGCAACGTATTGTAATTGTAAAAGCCTCCATCCAATAAAGCCACGTGCATACCTGATCCGCGCAATCCAATATTGTGTAGGAACTCTGCACGATGTAGTTTCATTTCCAGTCCTGCATTGGTGCCGTAATTGTAAAAATCGCCCGCTGTTTTTACAGCAGATTGAGTGGTTGCTATTGGTGAAATATTCAATTGATCATAAAACTTATCTGGCCTGTTGGGTTGTGAGGAAGAAGGACGAGTTGCCAAGCCAGCCACCTGCTGAACAAAAGGCAGATTCTGGATTGTGGTCAATGCCATAGGAGAAGTGGTTTGAATGCAAAGCGCATTGAGCCATTTTGAAACATTCAAAAGAGTAACACCCGGAATAGTACGTATGGCAGCTATATAAGCAGGTGTAACTGGGAGATCTGTGCTGTCTAGCAGTATGGTATAACGGGTTCTTCTGGCAATTGATCTTGCAGAGAGATAGGAGGAAGCATCACTTAGGGTAAAACTGTTATTGCCTTTATTCTTTAGCCAAATAATATGTTTGGAAAATTGCGCATTAGCTTCAGTTAATAAAAGGCCATTGAGCAGTAAAAAAATAAAAATGAAACGAAGTTGATTTGTAATGCGCATGATAATTAATTGTTTTAGCCCTCTCGTTGAATTATTCCTCCACCTAGCACATCATCACCCTCATAAAACACCGCACTTTGTCCGGGGGCAACTCCTTTGGCAGGCTCATAAAATTCTACACGAATAGCATTGCCCTGCGAAAATAAACGAGAATGTGTTCCCGCGTCTTTATAGCGAATTTTAGTAGTGGCTTCAATGCCATCGATTAGTTGAGGGTATTTAATCCAATTTATTTTTGAAACATGCATTTCATTTTTGTCAAGGTCTTCCTCGTTGCCTAATGTAACCGTGTTGTGGTCTGGATCAATTTGTGTAACAAATGCCGGCTTTCCCAAGGCAATATCCAATCCTTTGCGCTGACCGATGGTATAAAAGGGATAGCCTTTGTGTTTGCCTAATACAACTCCATTTTTATCAATGAAATTTCCACCATTTACGCGCTTCTCCAATCCGTCCACATTACGCTTTAAGAAACCACGGTAGTCGTTATCGGGCACAAAACAGATCTCATAACTCTCTGCTTTTTTTGCCAATGCAGGGTAGCCAAATTCTTCGGCCATTTTTCTGATTGCTGTTTTCCGAAATCCTCCAAGGGGCAAAAGGGTGCGACTCAATAAATCTTGTTGCAGCCCCCATAGTACATAGCTTTGATCTTTTGTGTTGTCCACTGCTTTGCTAATCACATAGCGGTCATTTTCAAATTTTCTGATTTTTGCATAATGACCCGTGGCAATAAATTCACATCCCAAGGCATCTGCTCTCTTTAATAAGGCTCTCCACTTTATATGTGTGTTGCACAACACACAAGGGTTGGGCGTGCGTCCAGCAAGATATTCGTCAACAAAATTATCAACAACAAAATCTCCAAATTCCTCGCGGATATCCAGAATATAATGTGCAAAGTTGTGTTCAACAGCCGCTTGTCTAGCATCATTAAAGGAGTCCAGATTGCAACACCCGGTTTCTTTCTTATTCCCCCCGCTAACCGCGTAATCCCAGGTTTTCATAGTAATCCCTACTACCTCATAACCCTCCTGATGCAGCAAGAGTGCTGCAACGGTACTATCAATTCCACCACTCATGGCTACCAATACTTTACCTTTCTTGCTCATCATTACAAAGATAAGAACGCCTTTTCAAGTGAATAGTCTTAACTTGACTACCCTAAATTCAACAACATGCGAGTAGGTTTATCTTTTCTGACTTTTATTTTATTTTTCTCGATAAGTCAAGCTCAACCACTTTCGTACTATCTACCCACCGAAGTAACTTATGACCCTGCTGTTCCTACGCCTTCGCAAATTATTCATCATGAAGTGGGAGAATGGCATGTTACGCATGATCGGCTGGTGAATTATATGCAAGTTGTTGCTAAAGCAGCTCCCGGGCGTATTGCTCTTGAAGAGATGGGATATACCTACGAAAAAAGACCTCAATTACTCTTGATAATCACTTCGCCTAATAACCATAAAAAGTTAGCTGAGATAAGAGCACAGCACTTAGCATTAACCGATCCTACTGCTCCCGACCCGGCTATTGAAAAAATGCCAGTTGTTTGTTGGATCGGGCATTCCATTCATGGCAATGAGGCCAGCGGTGCCAACGCGGCACTTCTATCTGCCTATTATCTTGCCGCGGCACAAGGTGCTGCTATTGACGAGTTATTGGAGAACACAGTTATTCTATTTGATCCTGCCTTTAATCCGGATGGACTTCAACGGTTTTCAACCTGGGCAAATCAACACAAAAGTAAAAATTTGGTATCAGACCCTAATTCCAGAGAGTATAATGAAGTTTGGCCGGGCGGAAGATTTAATCATTACTGGTTTGATTTAAATCGTGATTGGTTGCCGGCCGTGCATATTGAAAGTCAAAATAGATTAAAGTGGTTTCAGGCCTGGAGGCCAAATGTATTTACAGATCATCATGAGCAGGGGACCAATGCAACATTTTTCTTTCAGCCTGGGGTGCCTTCGCGTGTAAATCCGCTTACTCCTTCCAATAACCAAGCATTAACTGGCAAACTAGCTGCTTATCATGCACAAGTATTAGATAGTATTGGTTCGTTTTATTTTACCAAGGAGAATTATGACGACTTCTATTATGGTAAAGGCTCAACATATCCTGATATTCATGGAGGTGTGGGAATTTTATTTGAGCAAGCATCCTCCAGAGGTCATCTACAAGAAACGGCAAACGGACTACTTTCATTTCCCGCTACTATTCGCAATCAATTTGTTACTGCCTTGTCTACCTTAAGGGGAACGGTTGCATTAAGGAAAGAGCTGTTACAACACCAACGAAACTTTTACAAACAAGCTGCCGCCAGAGCAGCCAGCTATTCCACTAAGGGATATTTGGTAGGGGATAAGCAAGACCCTGTTCGCTTGCTTGAGTTTGCACAATTATTACAGCGCCATCAAATTAAAATTTATAGTCTTCCTGCTGGTATGGCAGATAAACAATTTGCTGCTTCGCGTTCTATCTTGGTGCCACTTGATCAGCCACAACACAGTTTAATTCGAACTATTTTTGAAAAAACACTAACCTATCAGGATAGTTTATTTTATGATATCACTGCTTGGACCATGCCTTTAGCTTATGGGCTTGATTTTAAAGAGCTCAATGCTGTTAATTTAAATGGGGCGCAGCAAATACCTGATCTGTTTACTGAAAAATCTTATTTGAATGATTTACAAGATGAGTTTAGCCTGCCTAAAAACGCCGTAGCTATATTAATCGAGTGGAATCATCTTTATGCACCGGCCGCACTCAATCAGCTCTTGAAAGCAGACGTGTTGGTGAAGGCGGCCACGCAACCTATACAAATACAAACTACTAACCAGATTCGTTCTTTTGGATATGGAACTTTGCTGATTCCTGTTCGTCAAGAAAAAATAAATATTGCCGACTTGGAAAAATTGGTGGATGATCTTGTTGGCAAATATGGCGTTGGTGCATATGCAGTGGCTACTGGTTATTCAAGTGAGGGTGTCGATTTGGGAAGTGGCAAGTTCATGGTCCTACAAAAGCCACGTGTTGCTTTAATCACAGGAGCTGGAGTAAATGCAACGGATGCTGGTGAGGTTTGGCATTTATTAGATCAGCGAATGGACATCCAGCTAACTCATCTTGAACCTTCCGTGTTAAATCGGGCTGATCTTAGCCGTTACACAACTATTATCATGACCGGAGGTTCCTATTCAAGTATAGACAAAGAAAAATTGAAAACTTGGGTACAAGCCGGGGGTACATTAATTGCAATGGAAGAAGCAATTACCTGGGCAGCACAACAGGGAATTTCTAACGCTACTTTCAAAAAACCTCGCTCTATTACGGACAGCACTCAATTCAGACCTTATGAAACAAGAGATGAAGTAAGTGGAGCTCAACAAGTGCGGGGGACTATTTTGGGCGCTACATATGATGCGTCACATCCACTTGCTTTTGGATATTCTTTACCCAAAGTTTCTTTATTCAAAGCCAATCGGATATTCCTTGAAAAAAGTAAAAATCCCTATGCTACACCATTTGTATACGGGGAACAGCCCTTGCAAAGTGGTTGGATGAGTAAGGAGAATAAAGATGCGGTTGCTAGCACTGCAGCTGTAACCGTAAGTCAGTTAGGGAGTGGACGGGTCATCAATATTGCTGATAATCCTAATTTCCGTGCCTACTGGTTAGGAGGGGCAAAATTGTTCCTCAATGCCATCTTTTTTAGTTCCATTATTGACCCATCAAGTGCGCGAATAGGGAGTGTTGAATAAGTTTTTTCAGTCAACCCTTGCGCATCCATAGAATTCAGAGTAATTTAGTTGTTCAATCAATTTAGTAACCATAAAACGAGCACTATGATTAAAATGCAAATCATCGGGAATTTGGGTAAAGATTGTGTGGTAAACACGGTCAATGGTAAAAATGTCATCAACTTCACTGTGGCCCACACAGAAAGGTACCGGGACAGCCAAGGAAACCAACAGGAAAAAACAACCTGGGTAGACTGCGCTTACTGGACTGATCGCACTGGTATTTCACAATACCTGGTCAAAGGCAAACAAGTTTATGTAGAAGGACAGCCAGAGGCAAGATCTTTTCAACGCAATGATGGTACACCTGGTGCCTCTCTTTCTCTAAGGGTAAGAGACGTTCAGTTGCTGGGTGGAAGAGGGGAGGCTGGATCTACTGGCGGTTTTGCTGCTACTGGTCAATCAGCTACTTCGGCTTCTGGAGCTCCGGATAATACCGATGAGCCAGATGATCTTCCATTCTAAACTGAATGATCATTGTAATCGATTCCAGTGCCCCGGCCCTTTGCCGGGGCTTTTTTTGTTTCTTTGCGTATGTTAGTTTTGAAATTTTCGTATGCTCACTTGCATCAGTTTGCTATTGCTGTTTTTAAAAAAATGGGATGTTCAGACGCACATGCAGAATTAGCAACCCGTGCATTGTTAGCTGCTGATCTCAGAGGAATTGATTCACATGGTATAGCCAGATTGAGTGGGTATGTACGGCTTTGGGAAGTGCAACGTGTAAACGCCACTTCTGTGATGAGGATATTACATCAAACACCTTCTACAGCTGTGCTTGATGGTGATCAAGGATTAGGATTGGTTGTTGCACAGGAGGCGATGCAGATTGCCATCGCTAAAGCGGAAAAAGTGGGAACAGGTTGGGTAAGTGTTCAAAACAGCAATCATTTTGGAATTGCTGGCTATCATGCCATGCTTGCATTAGAACATAATATGATAGGCATTGCAATGACCAACGCCAGCCCGTTGGTGGCCCCAACTTTTTCTATAGACAAAATGCTTGGTACCAACCCCATTGCTGTGGCCGCTCCAGCAGGAAATCAACCACCATTTGTTGCAGACTTGGCCACTACCACAGCTGCTAATGGAAAGTTGGAACTATTACAACTAAAAAATCAGGAAACCCCAACCGGTTGGGTGCAAGATCAGTCCGGCGACCCTTCTACGGATGCGCACATACTTAAAAAAGGTGGGGCACTGCTTCCATTAGGTAGCGATCGTGAGCATGGATCACACAAAGGCTATGCAATGGGGGCAATCGTTGATTTGTTTTCTGCCTTGTTAAGTGGAGCCAATTATGCGCCATGGGTTCCCCCATTTCCTGCTTATGTTCCACTACCTGTACAACAGCCGGGAAAAGGAATTGGTCACTTTCTTGGAGCTATGCGAATTGATGCTTTTCGTCCTGCTGATGAGTTTAAAAAAGATATGGATCATTGGATTGAAGGATTTAGAAGCTCAACGCCTGTGAAAGGGCAACCACAGGTATTGGTTCCAGGCGATCCTGAACGATTGGCAGAGTTAGAACGAAAACAAGAAGGGATACCTCTACACGAAAAGGTTGTAAGTGAGCTAAAGACGCTTGGGCAACGATTTGATCTGCCATTTGAATAAAGTCCTTCTTACCTTCGTGCCGTTTTTTAACCTCAATTATTCCTATTTTTTCCTATGAAAGTGATGAAGTTTGGCGGCACCAGTGTGGGTCGTCCAGAAAGAATGAAACAAGTAGCCTCGTTGGTTGCAGAACAGGAGGAGTCCGTACTGGTTGTGTTATCTGCATTATCGGGAACAACCAATTCTCTGGTTGAGATTGGAAACTTATTTGCCGCAGGAAAACAACTGGAGGCTCTTCAAGCGATTGATCAATTAGAAAAACATTACCAGTCTTTTGTTGAGCAATTGATATCCGAAAAAGAGGCAAGGCAAGATGCTGCTCAAGTGCTTGTAGAGCATTTTGATTTTTTACGAATCAATCAGGGTATTGCGTTTAGTGAGGCAATTCGCCGAGATATTTTAGCGCAGGGCGAACTTCTTTCTACTAAACTGTTCAGTGTTTATTGTAACGAACAAAAGCTGAGCCACGCTTTGCTTCCTGCTTTGAATTTTATGGTATTGGACCAACAGGACGAACCAGCACTCCCTATGATTAGTACCCGGTTAAAAGCACTGGTACAAGCTAATGTTGACAAAAAAATATTGATAACGCAAGGATATATCTGCCGAAACAGCAAAGGGGAAGTGGATAATTTAAAAAGAGGGGGAAGTGATTATACGGCATCATTGGTAGCTGCAGCAATAGGGGCTACGGTTTGTGAAATATGGACTGATATTGATGGGATGCACAATAATGATCCTCGTATAGTGGATAATACATTTCCAGTGGAGCATCTCAGCTTTGACGAAGCAGCAGAGCTGGCTTACTTCGGTGCAAAAATTCTACATCCTTCTTCGGTCTGGCCTGCTCAGCAATTTCAGATTCCTGTCAGACTTTTAAATACCCTAGATCCCACTGCCAAGGGGACATTGATCAGTGCTGCCCCAGTGTCCGCAGGTGTAAAGGCTGTAGCAGCAAAAGATAATATTATTGCAATTCGCATTAAGAGTAGTCGGATGCTGTTGGCTTATGGTTTTTTGAGAAAGATATTTGAGGTGTTTGAAAAATACCGAACCCCAATTGATATGATCACCACTTCGGAAGTAGCTGTATCATTGACTATAGACAACGATCAGCATCTCCAAGCCATTCTGGAAGAATTATCATTGTTTGGATACCTAGAAGTTGATCGGGAGCAAGTTATTGTTTCATTGGTGGGCTTTGAAATTACTTCTACTCCGGGTATTCTTTCCAACTTGGCATTAGCTGTAAAAGATATTCCTGTTCGGATGTTTAGTTATGGTGGCAGTCCACACAATATAAGTATGTTAGTGCCTGCTGAAGCTAAAACTAAATTGTTACAACAGCTGAATAAGGAAATATTTGGCCTGCGCTGATTAAATGATCAGCAGTGCATCCCCATAACTAAAAAAGCGGTACTTGTCTTTAATTGCCTTTTTATAAGCTTCCATGGTTAATTCGTAACCTGCAAAAGCACAGGTCATGATCAACAAACTAGTTTTAGGAAGATGAAAATTGGTTACCAACGCATCCGCGATATTAAAATCATAAGGTGGATGAATAAACGTATTGGTCCAACCTTCCGAAGGCTTTAATAATTTCTGCGCGGTAAATGAAGATTCCATAGCTCGCATAGTGGTAGTGCCAATAGAGCAAACACGGTGCCCGTATTCTTTGGCGCGGTTTACAATCTTGCAAGCAGTTTCATCGATGTGGTAATATTCGGCATCCATTTTATGCTTACTCAAGTCTTCCACTTCAATTGGACGAAATGTGCCCAAACCTGTATGAAGGGTAACCTCGGCAAAACGGATTCCTTTGATTTCAAGACGCTTAATCAGTTCTCTGCTAAAGTGTAAGCCAGCGGTAGGGGCGGCAACTGCGCCTTCGTGTTTTGCGTAAACAGTTTGATAGCGTTCTTTGTCTTCTTCGTCCGGCTTACGTTTAATGTATTTTGGTAAAGGAGTTTCGCCCAGTTTTTCCAACTGTGCTCTGAAACTGGCCTCATCGCCCTCCCATAAAAAACGAATGGTTCTGCCTCGGCTGGTTGTGTTATCAATCACTTCCGCAACCAGATCCTCGTCATCTCCAAAATAGAGTTTATTGCCCACTCGTATTTTACGAGCAGGGTCTACTATCACATCCCAAAGACGATTGGGTCTATTTAATTCTCTGAGTAGGAATACTTCAATTTTGGCTCCGGTTTTTTCTTTTCTCCCGTACATACGTGCAGGGAAAACCTTGGTGTTATTTACTACAAAACAATCCTTGTCATCAAAATAATCCATGATGTCACGGAAATGCTTGTTTTCAATTACACCAGTGTGCCGGTGAACCACCATCAAACGGGAATCCTCTCTTTTTTTTGCAGGTGTCTGTGCAATAAGATTAAGAGGCAAATCAAAACGGAATTGAGAAAGCTTCATGCGTTAGTATTTACTACCAATTCTGCTAACGCATTCCGGACGGAAGGCACTGATCCCAAAGATTCCTCTCCGGCCTTACGGCGCCGGGTTTGGTTGGCAGGACTGCTTTTTAATAAGTGCGCAAAAGTAAGAAATTGGGGAGCCCTTTCCAAGTTTATTTGAAATGGAGGTTGCAGTTAGCAGAGAATCAAAACTTTAGATGACGAACCGTCATCCCGTCGTTGATCAACTGCTTGAGGGAATCAATTCCGATGCGGAGATGATCTTCCACATATTTTCGGGTAACCTCCCTATCGCTTTCCTCAGTTTTAACCCCTTCCGGTATCATGGGTTGATCGCTGACTAGTAAAAGCGCCCCTGTGGGGAGTTTATTGTAAAAACCAACAGCAAATATGGTTGCAGTTTCCATGTCTATTGCATAGGCCCTGACTTTTTGTAAATATTCCTTGAACTCTTCATCATGCTCCCAAACACGTCTATTGGTGGTGTACACAGTACCCGTCCAATAATCGACCCCATAATCACGAATAGTGGTTGAAACCGCTTTTTGTAAGGCAAATGCAGGGAGAGCTGGCACTTCAGTGGGGAAATAGTCGTTAGAGGTACCCTCGCCTCTGATGGCTGCAATGGGAAGAATTAAATCGCCTATTTTATTTCGTTTTTTTAGCCCCCCGCATTTTCCTAAAAAAAGTACCGCCTTGGGTTCTATGGCAGTTAATAGATCCATTACCGTGGCGGCAGTGGGGCTACCCATTCCAAAATTAATAATACTGATATCGTTGGCCGTTGCGCACTGCATAGGCTTGCCAACCCCCTTTACTTCAACCTGGTTCCACTGCGCAAATAAGGTTACGTAATGGCTAAAATTGGTGAGCAGGATATACTTACCAAAACTTTCCAGGCTTTCCCCGGTGTATCTGGGCAACCAGTTTTGTACTATATCTTCTTTTGTCTTCATGGCATAAAGTTAACCAATTAACTTCGATTCATGATTGAGTTAGTTTATCCTCAAATAGAATTACGTGAGCGTCAACAGGGTAGTGCAGCTCAACTCTTTGATCCATTTCGTAAAAGTTGGGTGCAACGCACGCCTGAAGAGTGGGTGCGCCAACAATTTCTTCAACTATTAATACATACGCATCATTACCCCTCTTCGTTAATTGCAGTTGAAAAAAGCATTCAAGTAGGATTGGTCACCAAGCGATTTGACATCTTGATTTATGACAAGGGTTTAGCACCCTGGATGCTGATTGAATGCAAAGCGCCTTCTGTGAAATTAGACCATAGCGTGCTAGAGCAAGTAATACAATATAATATGGGTGTTCCAGTTACTTATATGATAATTGTGAATGGCCCAATTTGTCATGGCTGGAAGCGAGTAAATGGCCAGCTTATTGCACTTGAGAAAATACCTGATTTTTTTGTGTAAGTACCTTGTTGTAAAGAATAGTTGCCGATTAGATTTTCGGTCAAACTATTCCTATGAAAAACTTGCTCCTTTCGCTATTAGCCTGCTTACTGATTCTGAGTTGCAGAAAAACAGATTCTGTAAGCATAATTGATAATGTCTCTAAAAAAAGACCAGCTGTTGATACGCTACGTTTAATTATTCAGCAATCGCT
>VGGU01000031.1 GCA_016868475.1 Bacteroidota bacterium | reverse complement strand
ATTGAATCGCAGGCGTTTGTTTTTCAAATAGTACAGTTCCATTGGCTTTAGTTATCCAAGCTTCTACCGATCCAACACTGGCAGGAAGAGTGCTATCCTTTTCCTTTTTTTTACAAACACCAAAAACCAAAAACAGAAAAGATAGTGACGCAATTAATTTAATGTTACTCATTCTTTATTTAGCCTTGATTTTATTTACCACCAACTCCCCCACTTTCTTGCCATATTCAGTACTGACCAAACAGGAAAAATGATAATGAATGCCCCCATAAAAACGAGCCCAGTTGTTCTCAAGAGCAGCAGCACGGAAAGAACTAAAAGAACGGTTCTTAATTCCAAATTCCAGTTCTGAAGTATCCGTGTACACAAAATTATCGCCAAATACGCTGGTCAACACTTCTGCTGCTGAAGCAGACACCGTACTATGACCACAAGTATATTCTGGGAAAGGAGGAGTTTGCAAATAAGGCCTCCACTCCGGATCAATGTGCTTGTTGATTACTGTTTCCGGACGAACCAAATTACTGCGAAACTTCTCATCCCAACATTGAATAAAGGCATCAAACATAGCTATAGCCGTTTTGGCATAGGCAAAAACAGTGGTGTTAAAATCGGCCTTTGCTTGCTGTGCAGCGATTCCCACGATATTCATCCAATGACCAGTAGGTGTAAACTTTTTAGCAGTGAACATTACGTGGCCTTCTACCATAGTTCTGTTTCCCAAATCATCCCAGAATTCAGCAATATGTTTTTGTTCTTCGGTAAGACTATCCCCGGCATTTTTAACCGCCAACACTTCCTTATAAAAAGGACTATTGGGATCTTTCATTTCATATGCCAGCGGTCGAGGAGGAGTAAATTGGCTAGCACTGTCCATCACCATCGGGCGTATTTCATTCCAATGTGGTTCCAAGGCTTGTTGGTAAGCAGGGGGCGTAGGCACCCAGCGACCTTCATCTGCTAATTTGATCTGATATCGTTCCGCCGTTCTGGTTTCTGCGTAATTATCCTTTTTACTCCAATCAAGAATATGTGCCCCTACTTTTTGTGCTAGTTCTTCAGAAGCATTTTTAACTTGATCAGACATCCCCGATGCACTGGCCATTGAGTCGAGTGATTGAACAAAGGCATTCATACTGCCCTCCGGAAAAGTAACCGCCTGCCCCACTTTGCAATAGGCTAATAAAGCGGCATACTGGTGATTTACATTTGCTGTATCTAGTTCAGGCAATGCAGGCAAATGTGTAATTGTTCCAGCCATGGAAGTATATCTGGAATCGAACAATGCCACCACCTCATAGGCAGCAATAGCCGCATAAGTATAATTACGGCTGGCAATGATTGGAGGAAAATTATTTTGCAAGACCACGTTATTTAATTCCTTTACCGTTTTTGCAAAAAGAATCGCATCGTCAAATGGATTTTTATCCGACGAGGCCTGTTGTTTGCAAGAAGCACCGATCAGTGATACTAGCAGCAAGGAAATAAAAAGCTTTTTCATATTGTTTATTTTTTGCGTAAGAATTGTAAGGGAGCATTATTTGAGGCAACCACCAGCGTGTTTCTTCCCCCAGCCGTTTGGATCCATTGCAAGTCACGTACTTCTGAAGTTACATTATAGAATTGTTGAGTTTCCTGCAAACTACCTGCCTTATAAGAAAACAATACTGGCACCTGCGCATCATAGCGTCCTTCATAAGGTATTACACCGTAGTAATTTCCTGCTCCAATGAAAGCATGCTCATAAGTTGTAAATGCCATTAGAGGAGATTGCTGCAAAGCGGCAGGAAGTTCACTGCGTGTAAAAGTTCCTTTTCCATTATTAGTAAATAGACTGGACCCCAACACTTCTGCTTTTAATTCTACGCATCCTTGAAATAAATCATCAAAAATATATTGTACGGTTTTACCTGCTACTTCCCCGTATTTAAGATACCCTTTCTTTAAAACCGGTAGCGGTCTTTCCAATTCGTCTTTCGCTAAAAAGGGATACTCTTTATTATTAATGGTGTAGCACATCACCTGCTCAATAGAACCGTTATTGTCAAAGTCTTTCACATATAGTTTTAAAGGCGAGGACTTTCCTGCGAATAACTTACTGTTATGCCCCCAATTTCCTGCCAATAAATCTGTCTTGCCATCCCCATTCACATCATTGGCGTATAATGATTGCCATAGACCTGTAGAAGCAGGCAAATCCACGGGTTTCCCAAATCGACCCTTTTCGTTATAAAATATTCTTATTGGCATCCACTCCCCCGTCAACACCAAATCAGGCCAGCTATCTCCATTAAGATCCGTAAATACCGCATCTGTTACCATACCCTGCGATTGCAAGAAAATAGTATTGGATGTGGCTAAATCAAACTGAGCATTTCCCCGATTGAGATAAAGAAAAGAATGTGTAGGCTGGCCGTATCCAGTAGGGCTGGCAAAATTGCCCACAAAAAAATCAATATCGCCGTCTTTGTCAACGTCCGCTACGGCTACACAACTTTTACTTTCGTATTGAATAGGAAATGCTATTTCCTTTTTGGTAAAATGTCCTTTCCCATCATTGAGGTATATGCGATCCTCTCCTTCTTTCCCTTGCTTCAATATTTCATTTCCACCAGTAATTACCAACAAGTCAAGATCCTTGTCGCCATCGGCATCAAAAAAAACAGCGTCTACATCTTCTTGAGCATTATCCAATTCAAATATTTTATTATTGTCTTTCACAAACTGGCCGTCTCTTTGCTGTATCAACAAAACACTTGGTTGTTCCTTAGCTCCTCCTACAAACAAATCATCTAGTCCGTCTCCATTTACATCTCCAACGGCCATCTTTGGTCCTCTGGTAGAAATAAAATGAGGAATCAGGTATTGTTTGTTGTTGTCTATAAATTCATTTTCCTGATGTTTCCAGGCAGCTTGATCTAATTTCTCATAAGGGAGCTCACGGATAGGATTCCATTTGCTGTAATCAAACTGTCCTGTAGCATTTTTTTGTTGAAGTTGCAACGTGGTGCCAGTCGATACTTTTGTAAGCGTTTGATACTGTTGGTTGGGCCATACCACTACCACGCTGTCAATGAAAGCTAGAGAATCTGTTCCAAAATGCAAACGTGGTTCCACAGACGATTGAAAGCCTCGCGAAGGAGAAAGCTGCTGATACTGCAAACCCGCTGCGCTGTACAAATAAACCTTAGCCCCGTACCCAAATGTATTTGGCGCATTCCCTTGCAAAGAAACAGTAATTGATTTTTTATTGTTTAGTGTATTGCGTAATACAACAGCCTCCGCATTGATGGCGTTTATTACCATATCCAAATCGCCGTCATTGTCCAAGTCTGCATAGGCCGACCCGTTATAATATCCTTTCATGTTACCGGTACCCCATTCCTTACTTACATCGGTAAATGAATAAGCGTCTTTGTTTTGAAAAAAATAAGGAATACTGCTTCCATCGGGCATTGCTTCAATAGCCTCCTGATCGTACTTGTCTGTTTTATCTAACCCTTTATTGATGCTGAGGTCTGATACAAAGCGGATATAATCCAAATCCACTGGTCTTTTTACAATTCCACTGGAAACAAAAAGATCCTTCTTCCCGTCATTATCAAAATCCGCAAACAGCGGCGCCCAGCTCCAATCTGTAGCAGAAACTCCTGCCATCAATGCGTTGTCACTAAAAGAAACACCTGCCCCGTTATTTCGCTGCAAGCAATTACGGGAAACCTGATGTTGATATCCGTTGCTGATTAGTTTGAGATTATAAATATCTTGATTCTCGTCGCTTCCATAAGTTTTAAGTGTAGCTTCATCTGGAGGCAACATATCCACGGTTATAATATCAGGCTGACCATCATTATTATAGTCATTTACATCATTACCCATGCTAAAACGGCTATAGTGACGAAAATGATTAGCGCCGCTTTCTTTAAATGTTCCGTTTGCTTGATTAATGTAGTAATAATCGTTTTCATGAAAATCATTACCGATATAAATATCGTCCCACCCATCCTGATTGATGTCAGCTACTGCAAGCCCTAGCCCATAACCTAATTTACTATTATATATTCCTGCTTCTTTGGTTACATTAGTGAAGCGACCCGTTGTGGAAAGGTCATTTCTATACAACACATCGCCTGCTATACTATCGTATCTGTTCCTAAAAGATGTGTCTACTACATTGCTGTGCGGATGATAAGACTGATTCACTAAATAACAATCCAAATCCCCATCTCGATCATAATCAAAAAAAGCAGACTGGCCGCTAAGTCCTGAAAAATTCAATCCAAACTCTACGCTTTGTTCCACAAAGGTTCCATCACCTTTATTGATGTAAAGTTCGTTATGCCCCTTTAACCCAAATTGATTACTGATTGCACAAACATAAATATCCAGCCAACCATCTCCGTTTACGTCTGCCATTACGGCTCCGGCAGACCAATCTGCCAATCCCTTAACCCCGGCTTTATCGGTAACATCTTCAAATTTGAAATCTCCTTTATTCAAATAGAGCTTGTTATTTCCTTTTGAGTTAGCAGTAAAGTATATATCCGGCAAGCCATCTTTATTGATGTCTCCAACCGCTACTCCCCCTCCATTATAGAAATATAGATAATATAAAATATTAAATAATTTCTTTTCAGGCAGCTGGTTCACAAACTCAATGCCACTTGCCGAAGAACTGACGGTAGAAAATAATGTCTTTTTCTGATTGCAGGCAAGCAAAAAAAGCGAAAGGAAAATCCAGGCAAAATACTGCCCGCGTATTAGAGAAACCATAGCGTAAAGTTCGGCTCTTGTAGGTCTAAAAACAAAAAGGGACCAACAAAAATGCTGGTCCCTTTTTTAAAATATTTCTTTGATTACTTGCGGGCTGCAAACAAAGCTTGTACTTCAGCAGCGGTTAAGGCTGTGGTGTACAATCTGAGCTGATCCAGGCCTCCTTTGAAGGTGCCAGCCAACCAGTCGTCTCCGTTTAGATTACCAGAAGGTCCTACGCCTACGCGTAATTCCTTTATTTTATTGTTATCAAAGTTTATACCACCATGATTACCCCAAGATCTAGTTGATGGATTAGCAACACCATCTACATATAAGGTCATAGTGCTATTAGTTGCATTGTACGAAAGAGCAATATGCTTCCAAGTATTGTTCATCAATCCAGGAATTGAAGCTCCTCCTTCCCAAGTCATCCAAGTATCGGCAACCGTTTTATCGGCAAACATGGATTTAATGGCACAAGCATTATTATCTCCTTCAAGGAACAATAACAAGGTAGAACCTGACCAGTGTCCATTAGAGGAAGGCAAACTCATTACGTGCTCAGGACCATTGCCACCGGCATTGTTTTTAGTTTGTCCATTTCCTTTATACCAAAAAGAGATGGTAAAGCTTGCCGCTTTTTGTGCCCAGTCATTAGGCTTTGCATACTTAATGTATGTTTTGTTTACCCCTTGAACGGCTTTACCACGTGCTCCGTCAATAGTAGTAAATGGGTTATCCCCGGCAAAGGAAGCCCGAATACTATCCACTGCATTCATCAACGGATTAGTGGTAGTACCATCAAAGGCAACATAGAATGCCAATGGACCGCCTGGTTCATTGGCATCTGTTGGATAATTCCCTAAAGCAGGCTTATCCATTTTTTGACAGGAAGCAAGAAGGAGAACAGCGGAGACTGCAACCCAAGCGTTCCTGATGAAATTTTTATTAGTCATTTTACTTTAATATTTAAGTGTTGACAAAAATTTTACCAGCACGGATTTTGAACTAATACTCCACCAGCAAAGTCAATAGCTGACTGTGGAAGCGGATAGTATTTATGGCAAGGCGTATATCCTGATCCTCCTAATACAGCGGCTGCGTCATTCCAACGAACCAGATCAAAGAAACGCTCACCTTCCATTGCAAACTCCACTTTACGCTCTTGCTTGATAGCAGCACGCAAAGTTGCTTGATCAGTGGCTGAAGAGTTGCCAAGACCTGCACGACTACGAACCTGATTAGTATATCCTGCTGCTTTTGCAAAAGCTCCAGTTTCATTAGCCGCTTCAGCTGCCATCAATAATACATCCGCGTAACGGATAAGTACGTGGTTCAACCAGGTATTGGAGCGACGTCCTGTGTATGCTTGCATTGCAGGCTCTGGGTAAACTTTCTTGTTCCAATACAAACGAGGAACAATGGGGAATGCAGGTACTGTTTTACCATAACCATCATCCTGACCAGAGTAAAGAATGGTAGCAGTTCTACGTTGATCTTGTGCTTCAAAAGAAGCCTCAAGTTCAGGAGTTGGAGTGTTCCATCCCCATCCTAAATCCCAGGATCCGGAACCACGAACACCTTGCTCAAGTGCGTATTCATGCCCATTGTTAGGAACTCCATTGGCTCCAACACTTGCTTGAATTTCAAATAGAGACTCTTTACCATTTTCACCAGCCACTTTAAAGTTGTTGCTGTAGCTAGACAACAGCGAATAATTACCAGAGGTAATGATAGTTTCACAAAGTGCTAAAGCAGCAGCCCAGCTCTGACGATACAATTTAGCTTTGGCCAATAAAGCCATAGCGGAATACTTAGTTAAACGACCGGGGAAACGACTGTTTCCGGCAGAATTGTTCCAATTTTCAGGCAAAAATTGTACTGCAGCTTCAAGATCGCTATCAATTAACTGATAGATCTCTGCTACTGAAGACTTTGCTTTTTTCGCATCGTTTGGAGTGTAGATACGAGAAGTTAATTTAGGTACTTCTCCAAATACACGAACTAACTGGAAATAAGTCAACGCACGGAAAAACTTAGCTTCAGCAATATTCACCATAGATGCAGGGTCAGTTAGCTTTAAGGAGTCAGCTGTCTGTAATACTGCATTGGTTTTATTGATCAAGTTGTAGTTCTGATCCCAATAAATAGAAGCAGACCAGTGTGCTTTTTGATATTGGAATTGGTCATATACAACGCCCCAGTCTGCTCCGTCTGCATTTGAACTTCCTTTCATGGCGTCATCACCACGGAAAGAGTTCAAAGCGAACCAGGGGATACTACTAAATCCGTGATAAGAACCACCCCTGTCAAGGAATGCTCCATAAAGGCCAAATACCTGACCTTCTAAACCACCCTGGTTCAAATCCTCAAGTGATGCAGAAAGTGGTTTACGGTCGAGGAATTTCTTACATCCTCCCACCATACCCAGCATCGGCAGAAACAGGGCGATGATTACAAGTTGTTTTACTTTATTCATGGTTATCTTTTTTATCATCGATTAGAAATTAACATTAATACCAGCCGAGAAGACAGCAGCAATTGGATCATTACCTACGTCGTTACCAAATCTGGTAGGAGAGCCTCCAAATTCAGGAGAATAACCAGAGTTGTTCTTCCAAGTTTTCATGTTTTGGAAGTTTACAAATACGCGGGCACTCTTGATGTTTGCTTTCTTCAATGCGTCTGCAGAAATATCATATCCAATTTGCAGGTTACGGATACGGAAATAGCTGCCATCTTCTATACCATAAGTAGAAGGCAAGCGATTTATCGTATGATCATCGGCTAAAATAGGATCCCAGTTAGAGGTACCCTTTCCATGCCAACGATTCATTTTGAAAGCAGGGTAGTTGTACTTAGTATAAGGAAGCTCAGAACTACCCCAGTAGCGGTAGATCTCATTTCCGTAAGAACCCTGTACATCAACTCCAAGGTCAAATCCTTTGTAACGTACAGTTACATTACCTCCGTAGATGAAATCAGGAGTAGGGTTACCAATCATAGTGCGGTCATCGCTGGTAATAATACCATCGCCATTAAGATCTTCGTATTTGAAATCTCCAGGACCATAATTGCTACCCAAATTCATAATTGGGTAAGCTAATTTGTCCGCATAGCTTTGGAAGACACCTGCTACTTTGTAACCATAGAAGAAACCAATAGGATTTCCAGCCAAAGTCAAACTTGGGAATTGTTCATCAGGTAAAGATTTGAAAGGAGAGTTTAAGAACATGTTATCAAAAGTGGTCATGTTAGCAGAAACGCTCAGGTTCAGATCTTTTGTCAATTGTGTAGTATAAGAAGCAGACAGTTCAAAACCTTTGTTGCGCATATTACCGATGTTGGTCAGCGTGGAACGTCCACCACCCGCATCGATCATGGCTAACAGGTCTCTTGTTTCCTTGTTGTAGTAAACAACTTCTCCGTGCAATTTGCGCTTAAAGACATCAAATTCCACTCCAACCTCTTTGCTGTGTACAGTTTCCCAGTGAAGGTTCTTGTCGTCCAGATAATTCTGTACAAACACTGGAACAATCAAATCACCAAATACCGCAGATCCAGAAGTTGATAAAGCAGGGTATGCAGGATAATCAAAGCCATAGGTATTTTGAACCCCTAATACCCCGATACTTCCTTTCAACTTTAAGTTATTGAAGAAAGATTGTCCTTGCATGAATTCCTCTTTGGTAACATCCCAAGCAGCACCCACAGACCAGAAATTCTGTCCTTGGTTGCCATAATCTTGGCGCCATGCAGAAGAATAGTCGCGACGGAATGAAGTGTTCAATAAGTAGCGACCTTGATAGTTATATAATAAACGAACCAGTGAAGAAACAGTAGCTCTTTCTGATTGTCCGGATGAAGAAACACGAGTACTTCTGTCTCCGAAACCGTTATCAATATACCAGAAACGTTTGTCATTAGGAATAGCGGCGCCGGTCAAAGACTGACGAACGGATCCAAACTGACCACGATAATCATTGTAATAAGTAGTGAAACCACCCATTGCAGTTATACCATGATCTCCAAAACTTTTCTTGTATGTCAGGATATGATCCTGTTGAAACTTATTCCAACGTTGGTTGCTCTGAGAAACCGCAGTAACAAGATAACCATTGTGAAGAGAAACCTTGTTTGTGATAGGATCATAAGTGCTATCCAATGGAGTGTACGTACGACTGTCTACATTGCTCATATCAGCATAGAACGTAGAACGAAGCGTTAGGTTCTTTAGGAAATTAATTTCTGCAAACACATTACCTACCATACGGTTTTCATAGGTAAGTTCTTTGTCCCAGTTGTTATTCAACTCCATCGCCGGATTTGTCATCTGACCACTCTGAACAGCTAGGTTGTAATAGGCGTTACGTTGAGAATTGAAAACAGGCGTAATTGGTAACACACGACGAGCATTGTACAGTAATCCTCTGGAATGACTATAAGGATTACGCTGACGAATACCGCTCATGCTGAATCCAACCTTGAACTTATCACTCAACTTTACTTCATTGTTGATGTTGAGGGTGATACGAGAAAGTTTTTCGTGCTTCACGATACCTTCTTCATTATAAGTACCCACACTCATATAAAAACGATTGCGATCAGTTGCGCTGGACAAGCTAAGATTAGTGCTGTTCATGCTACCTTTTTGAGTCATCGCATCTACCCAATCAGTATTGGCACCCCAAGGATTAAAATCAAATGGAGCAGCTCCAATATTACTCAACTCCTCTTGGAAGAGAAGCTTGAATTGAGCAGCATCTACCATTTTAATTTTATCTACCAGACTAGACTGTCCAAAAGAACTATTGAAATTGATGTTCATTTGACCAGACTTCGCTTTCTTAGTAGTGATAGCAATTACACCATTAGCACCACGTACCCCGAAGATGGCGAGAGAAGAAGGATCTTTTAGAACCTCAATGCTCTCTATATCGTTAGGGTTTAAGAAACTGATGTTGTCGTTGAAGATACCATCTACCAAATAAAGAGGTTTTGCCCCTCCAATAGAGTTTGTACCACGGATACGAATATCAGGCTCTTGACCAGGCTTACCAGAGTTAACTACCTGCAAACCAGCTACTTTACCTTGAAGTGAAGCAACAGGGTTGGCGTTTGGTTTGTCTGATACTTCACGACCATTCAATTTTGTAATAGAACCAGTTAAGTCCCGCTTGGAAGCAGTACCATAACCAATCACTACCACTTCGTCGATCTTTTGGGCAGAAGGGTTAAGACTAACACTAAGGGAAGTTTTACCAGCAATAGCTACTTCCTGGCTTTCATAACCAACAGAGCTGATTACTAAAACAGCATTATCGGCTACAGAAATCGCGAAGCTACCAGTAGCATCGGTAGTAGTACCTACCTTGGTCCCCTTTACAAATACAGAGGCCCCCACTACAGGATCACTTCCGGAAGTTACCTTACCGGTAACACGTCCGCCTTGGGCAAACAACTGGAAGGAAGCGAATAACGCTACCATCAGCCAGCTTGCGAGGCGAAGCATTTTTGAAATAGATTTAGTTTTGGTTTTTTTCATGTTTGGTTGATTTGAAAAAAGGTGTGATTGACAATAAAAGATATGGTTGGCAATAATAAGACAATGTTATGACCAGCTTGTGACATTCGTTAGAAAGCGTGAAACTAATGTTAATTTTTACATTAACACATGATTTAGGTTAGTTTTTTTACAAAAAGTGTGATAATAAATTGATTTTCAAGCAAACAAACGTTAGTTTTGTGTTGGTATTGAATCTTTAATCGATTGATTATCAGAGCTTATCATAAAATAGGCTTACCGTAAACTACCCCTTTATTAACGGTTGCCCCTTTTTGCTTTCATCGAATTGCCCGTTATTATAAACCAAATGCCCATTCACAAAAGTGTGAGTTACTTTAGATCGGAATGTGGTTCCCTCTAGGGGAGACCAGCCACATTTAGACAAGATCTCTTCTTTGGTTACGTTCAGCTCGGTGTCCAGATCAACAATGGCTAAGTCCGCAAAATATCCTTCCCGAATAAATCCCCTTTTTTGGATCCCATAAAGTATGGCAGGATTATGGCACATTTTCTGCACTATCTTTTCTAAAGATATCAGCCCCCGTTGATAAAAATCAAGCATAATATTCAGGGAAAATTGAATAATGGGTGCTCCTGACATGGATTGGAAATAAGGAGCCTGTTTTTCTTTCAAAGTGTGAGGCGCATGGTCGGTGGTAACAATATCAATGCGATCATCCACAAGTGCTTGCAACAATCCGACTTTATCTTTTTCTGTTTTTATCGCAGGGTTCCATTTAATCAATGTGCCCAAACGAGCATAATCCTGATCGGAAAACCATAGGTGATGAACAGAAACCTCTGTGGTAATATTTTTTTCTGCTAAGGGTATATCGTTTCTAAATAAATGAGTTTCTGCCTCGGTAGTCAAGTGTAGGATATGCAGTTTTGCATTATACTTATTTGCAATAGCAACTGCGTCTTTGGTAGATTCATAACAAGCTTTTTCACTTCTGATCTGAGGATGCAGCTCTGCTGGGATGTTTTGGCCGTATTTTTCCAGAAACACTTTTTCGTTGGCTTCCACAATTTGCTCTTTTTCTGAGTGAATGGCAACAATGGACTTGCAACGCGAGAGTAATTGCTCTAATGTTTCAAGATTATCAGCAAGCAGATTCCCTTTTTTAGTGAAATAAAGACCATCATCAGAAACAGCTAATAATTTAGATGTGTCAAGTTTGAGCACTTCCTCAATATTATCTCCGTTTACCCCCAAGAAAAAACCATAGTTAGCTAAAGATCTCTGGGAAGCCAATTGATTTTTTTCCTCTAAGAGTGCAAGATTTAATACGTTAGGAACGGTATTAGGCATATCTATAAAAGAAGTAACTCCCCCAGCTACTGCGGCTCGGCTCTCGCTATGGAAATCCCCTTTATGCGTTAATCCTGGTTCACGAAAATGAACCTGTCCGTCAATAATTCCCGGAAAAAGGTATTTGCCTGCAGCATCTATAACAGTAGCATCTACAGCAGAGAGTCCAACACCAATCTGCTTGATGATATTTCCTTCAATCAATATGTCTGCACAGGTAATTTCTCCCTCATTAATAATAGAAGCATTTTTTATTATAGTGGAATTAGCCATATTAATTTCTATAATAGTTTAATGCCTGCTTAACGCTCTTAAGTGAGCCACATGAGAGACAAAAGCCATTCTCATACGTGGGTGTTCTAAATATGGAATTTGAAATTGAAGGCAGGTATCACGGATTATCTTACTGATTGCGGGATAATGGATATGAGAAATTCGTGGGAATAGATGATGTTCTACTTGATAGTTTAATCCGCCCAGCCACCAAGTAATAAAACGGTTACGCGTAGCAAAATTAGCAGTGGTCTTTAATTGATGAATAGCCCATTCCTCATCAACTAATTGCGATTGTTGACTCGCGGCTATAAAAGTGGTATCCTCAACCGTATGCGCCAATTGAAATACAATACTTAAAGCAAACCCGGTAAATAATCCAAATGCTAAAAAACCAATTAGCCAAGCTTTGAATCCCAGGATTGAAATGGGGATCACGATAAAAAATAAAAAATGCAATAATTTAAAAAACCAAAAGGAGAAATGATCCTTGATTTTCATTGGTTTCAGCGGCACATTCCCGATTCGTTTGGTGAAATATTTTTTGTAATCGGTAAAAAATATCCACCACAGATATAGCAGGGAATAAGCAGCCCAAAAATACCAATGTTGAAACCTGTGTATTTTGTAAAATGTTTGCGAATCGCATAAGCGTAATAGTGGTCTGGCTTCAATATCATCATCCACCCCATCAATATTGGTGTACGTGTGATGAATAATATTATGCTTGGTTTTCCACATGAAATTATTTGCACCCAGCATATTCAACGTAAGTCCGGCCATTTTATTAACCCAAGCCCTGCTGCTAAAGGAACCATGAATGCCATCGTGCATGATATTAAATCCTACCGCGGCCGTTAACCCTCCTAGTATTAAACATTCAACAATTGCCCAAAACACGGGTGGTGTAAAAAAAACCAAATGAATGTACACGGTAAAATAAGCGCAGAGTAGAATAATTGCCTTACTATAGAGCTTCCAATTACCGGTACTTTTCAATTGACGAGATTCAAAATAGTTTGAAATTCGTTGCTTTAATTCTGTGTGAAAAGATTGTATCGAATTGTTGCAAGTAGTAGCGGGGTGTACGGATTTGATTTTCTTGAACTTAGGAAGCTGCATAATAAGAATCTTATTTGTTGTTAAAGATATACATTCAACAAGCAATAACATTTGATTTAACTTATTATTACCACATGCTACGGCCCATTACCATTTATCATTTTATTTTGCTCAACCCATCAGATAAAGAGAATTTTGCTTTTATCATGAAAAAGTCTATTCTTTTCTTATTGGTGTTGTTCTTGGGTTCGGCGTCTTTAAGCGCTCAACAAGGGGTTAGTCTTCGCAATGCAACGGCTGTTCGTACAACGCAAGCACCAAAAATTGATGGCAAGATATCTGACTCGGTTTGGCAACTTGCCACTCCTTTAACTGATTTTATCATCAATTCACCAGACTTTGGAAAGCCATCAAGGTTGGCTACAAAAGTTTGGATACTTTATGATGATGCAGCACTTTATTTAGCAGCAAATTTAGAAGATGATCCAACTTTAATTCGAAAGCAGTTAACAGCAAGAGATGGTGAACAACGGCAGGATGTTGATTATTTTGCCGCGTATTTTGATACCTATAATGATAATCAAAATGGCTTTCAGTTTGTTGTAACCAGCCGAAACGTTCAGTCTGATGGTAGAATCTCTCCCTCCGCTCATAATCAATTTGGACCACCCAGTGATTATAGCTGGGATGCAGTGTGGGAGAGTAACGTTCAGTTTACCACAACTGGTTGGACTGTAGAAATACGTATTCCCTATATTTCGTTACGTTTTTCCAAAGCGGTGGAACAATCTTGGGGAATCAATTTTCAACGGTTTAGCAGAAGGCTTAATGAAAGCAGTTATTGGAACCCCATTAATCCAAACGAAGCTGGTTTTGTGAATCAATTTGGAGACCTAACAGGCATCAGTGGTATTGAGCCACCACTGCGCCTCTCTATACTACCATACCTCACCGCTGGTTTTAGAAATACGCCCACCAGCAAAGGAGTGGTAAAAGAATTTCTGCGAAATGGAGGTGTGGATTTAAAATGGGGGGTGAACGAAAGTTTTACGTTGGACGCAACATTGGTGCCGGATTTTGGTCAAGTAATCTCCGATAATGTGATTCTTAACCTATCTCCTTTTGAAGTGCGTTTTCAGGAAAATAGGCCCTTTTTTACAGAAGGAACAGAATTGTTTAACAAAGCAGGACTTTTCTATAGTAGAAGAATTGGACTCACCCCTCGGGGATATTGGGGTGTAAAAAATCGCGTGGCCAACGATCCTAATCTAAGAATCATCCACAACCCAGGGATAACGCAACTAATAAATGCTTCAAAATTTTCTGGCCGAAATAATAAGAATTTAGGCATAGCAGTTTTTAATGCGGTGAGTGCCCCCATGTCTGCTACCATTGAAAATATAGCAACAGGAAAAAGAGAGAGCATAGAAACAGAGCCATTAACTAATTACAATCTTTTAGTGCTGGATCAGGCTTTGAAGGGACGTTCGTCTATAACATTTACCAATACCAATGTAGTTAGAAGCGGGATTGCTCGTGATGCCAATGTATCTGCACTGGACTTTGCCCTATTTGATAAGAATAATCGTTATTCACTTGCAGGAACGGCCAGATACAGTACAGTCAAAAGCCAGGACCCTTACGATGGCTTCACCACTTGGCTAAGTTTTAGAAAGATCAGTGGCAAGCTACAATTCAGTTTATCTGAAAATGTGGAGTCCGACCGTTACGACCCAAATGACCTTGGTTTTCTTCGGGCTCCAAACGAGATCAATACTATGGTCAACGTCAGCTACAACCAATTTACTCCTACAAAAAAATTGCTGAGCTATCGCTATTCTCTCAGAGCAACCAATTCCTACCTCTACAAGCCTTATAGGTGGCGAGAAATTTCAATTGGTGCGAGCGCCTTTTACTACCTGAAGAATTTTTGGGATATCACCTTCATCTATGAAGCTAAGCCCACTTGGCAAAACGACTTTTTTGAATTGCGCACGCCAGGGCGGTTTGTTCGAGCAATGCCTTGGCACTATGTTGGTTTTGTCGGCAGCTCAGATAGTCGGAAAAGATTTTATATAAGTGCAGAAGGAGGGTATGCCACAACTCCCGCCTTCAGCAATGCAGCATTTGTTCGATATGAATTTTCTTTTCGATACCGATTTAACAACTGGCTAAGTCTAACCCTGTACAGCGAAGGCAGTGAAGATAATGGGAATGTAGGCTTTGCTTTTCGGAGAGAAGCAAATGGCGAGCCTATAATAGGATGGCGTAATATTTTTCAACAAACAACACTATTAACGGGTTTATTAAACTTTACTCCGCGTATGTTTTTAACGTTACGAGCTCGTCATTATTGGAGTAAGGTTAGCTATGAAAAATTCTATAACGTTAACCCCGCAGGCAACTGGGTTGATCGTTCTTTCATAGCGGGCGTTGATAATAATTACAATGCTTATAATCTTGATGTATTTTACACCTGGGATTTTATGTATGGCAGCCGATTAATCGTTGGCTGGAAAAACTGGATGCCATTAGATTACAATATCGATGGAAGTCGGTTTCAAACCTACGGTAAAAACCTGAGGCAAGTCCTCACCTCCCATCAAGGAAAAGAGGCAACCATCAGACTTATTTATTTTCTGGATTATCAAAAACTCAGAAGAAAACAACCTCACTAAAACAGCATACTATGGGAAACACACCACGTCGTCATTTTTTACAAAGGCTTGGTTTACTCTCTGCTTCTTCAATGATCGGAGGCTTTGCATCAAAAGTAAGCGCTGCAAACCTAGAAGCTGCGCTAAAAAATGTTGAAATGCTTACTCCTGATCAACTGGCCACAGAAGAAGAATTTTGGTATTATATACAACAATCATTTACGGTTTCTGCCGGGCTCATTAATTTAAATAATGGAGGTGTAAGTCCTGCCCCTCGAACCGTTCAAGATGCCATGAAACGGTATTACGATTATTCAAATGAAGCCCCCTCTTATTATATGTGGCGAATTTTAGATCAGGGTAGGGAGCCGCTAAGAGAAAGATTAGCTGTAATGGCGGGTTGCAACAAAGAAGAAATTGCTATAAACCGAAATTCCTCGGAAGGATTAGAGACTGTTATTTTTGGTTTGACGCTTGAAAAAGGAGATGAAATTGTGGCGGCCAGACAAGACTATCCCAATATGATCAACGCCTATAAACAGCGAGAGGAGCGAGACGGAATAAAAATGGTATGGATTAGCCTGGAGCTGCCCAGCGAGGATCCAGATTATATGGTGAGGCAATATGTAAACGCTTTTACTGATCGAACAAAAGTGGTACACCTTACACATGTAATAAATTGGAATGGGCAAATATTACCCGTGAAAAAAATTGCGGATGAAGCGCATAAAAGAGGAATAAAAGTTATCGTAGATGGAGCTCATAGTTTTGCGCATTTTAATTTCAGCATACCTGAACTGGGAGCCGATTATTTTGCGACCAGCTTACATAAATGGCTTTATGCACCCATCGGTTCTGGTATGCTATATGTGAAAAAAGAACATATTGCCTCGCTTTACCCGCTATTTGCGGCAGCGAATTCAAGAGTAGACAATATTCGAAAGTTTGAAGCCCTGGGTACACGCCCTTTTTACATTGAGCAGGCAATAGGAAAAGCTATTGATTTTCATGAAATGATTGGAATGGAACGAAAAATGAAACGACTTCACTATTTAAAAAATTATTGGATGAACAAAGTGAAGGATATTCCTGGGGTAAAACTAAACACTTCATTGGATCCTAAATGGGGATGCGCAATCGGCAATGTATTGGTAGAAGGAAAAACACCCGCTGCACTAGACAGCTATCTTCTAGACAAGTACAAAGTACATACAGTTGCCATAGAATGGGAGAATATAAAAGGAATTCGAGTTACGCCTAATGTATATACAACGCTAAAAGATCTTGACGTTCTGGTAGAGGGTATCACACAATTTGCTGCCGAATCCAGAAAAGTCTAATATGCAAAAAAGTACAATAGTATTTTTTATTTGTCTTCTTTCTTTAGCTGTGGTGGCACAACCACAACCTATTGAACAGAAATTGCAACATCTTGTTGACCATACTCCTGCAGTTGGTTTAGCGGTTGTAGTGGTGAAAAAGAATAAAATCATCTATCAGCAATACCTTGGATATAAAAATATAGAAACAAAAGAGCCGCTTACTGGCAATTCACTTTTTAGAATTGCTTCGATTTCAAAATCATTTACCGCTACCGCCCTTTTACAATTAGTAGAACAAAAACAAATTTCACTATACGACGATGTCAGTAATTTGATAGGATTTACTGTGCGTAACCCCTCTTTCCCTGAAGAAATAATAACCCTTGGTCAATTATTATCCCATCGCTCCTCGCTGAATGATAGTCAAGGATATTTCAATCTGGATGTCATTGACCCTGCAAGGAATACTAATTTTTTCAAATGTTATAACAACTATGCCCCAGGGAATGGTTATCAGTATTGTAACCTCAACTTTAATATGGCAGGCGCCATATTGGAAAGAATTACAGGAGTACGATTTGATACATACATCAAACAAACAATACTAACCCCACTTGGCATTGAGGGAGGGTACTGCGTAGATTCTCTGGCAAGTGAGAAGTTTGCAACATTGTACGAATACAATGCAGCTGAAAATAAATTCATAGCCAGCACAGGTGCTTACACATCAAGAAGTAGCGAGCTAATCCATTATCAGATGGGTAGAAGTACTCCCCTTTTTTCTCCCACGGGTGGACTAAAAATTTCAGCAAAGGATCTTGCTACTTATATGATGATGCATAGTCGAATGGGTAAATATAAAGGCGGTCGCTTACTAAAGAAAAAAACAGCTACACTAATGCAAACGCCACTTTCTGTAGATGGAATTGATCAATATGGCTTAGCTCTTTGGAAAACTAATAAATTAATCCCTGGGATTACATTAACCGGTCATACCGGTTCTGCCTATGGATTAAATAGTGCACTGTTCTTTGACCCCATTACCAAAAATGGAATGATCATCATTTGTAATGGTAGTAGGGAGTCTGATAAAGAAGGTTATCCACTAATTATTCGAGAGACGATAAGGGTGCTTTATGAAGAATTCTTGAGCAATTAGTGCAGCCGTCGCTATCAATTGCATCGCTTTGTTTTCCTAAGTTGTTACGGCAGTGATACATGCCACAAAATCAACTGCTCCTTCTAAAATTGGTCTTTTATGGCTGTTAATGCTTGGTATAGTTTATCAAGATCCTCCTGCGAATTAAATGCCTGAATTGAATAACGTAAATAAACATCTGCCCCGTGCCGCATCACAGGTATTTCAATATGAAATTGATTAAACAAGAGAGCTTTTACTCGTTCTGCATCTGTTGTTGGCAATTTGAAACTACACAATTGAAGAATAAATTGATCGTTTAGTGGCGCTAATGGGCTTGTGTTTAATAATTCACAGAACCGAGGGGCATTTTCACGAACAAGCGCTCTGCACGCAGCCGATACCTGATCCCAATGATTTTCTTTCATGAATGCCAATGCTGCAGGGATACATAAAAAGGCAGAAAAATCTCTGGTGCCCTGTGTTTGATGATAATCCAAAAAAGCGGAGTGAGAAGGATGATCACTTTTATAACCCCAGCTTACCACCAATGGTTCCAATAGGGATTGCATTTCTTTTTTTGCAAAAAGAAAGCTGCTGCCCTTGGGTGTCATCATCCACTTATGACAAGCGCCGGTATAAAAATCCACACCCAGCGCTTTGAGATCAAGTGAGATTTGTCCTGGAGCATGTGCCCCGTCAACAAAAGTGAGCAATCCTCTTTTTTGCGCCTCTTGTATTATTAATTCAACAGGAAGACGAAGAGCCGTGCTACTGGTGATGTGACTTAAAAAAACAAGTTTGGTTCTGGAAGTAACTCCTTTAAAAAACTGCTCAACAAAATCTTCTGCAGAAACCAAGGGTAATGATATAGGTTGTTTTACATAGTGTGCCCCCACCTTGCTACAATAAAACTCCCAGGTTCTATCACAGGCGCCATATTCCAGCGACGTAGTGAGCACTTCATCGCCAGGTTGTAAGACTAAACTTTTTGCAACAATATTTACAGCGTGAGAAGGATTCACCACATACACTAAATCATCTGCATCCACATTGATATAGGCGGATAGCGCCTCACGTGATGTTATCAGATACTGAGGGCCCGTTTCAGTAATAAATTGCACGGGCTCTTGTTCTAATGCTAATTGAAATTGCTGATATTGTTCAAAAACAGGACGTGGGCAAGCGCCAAATGAACCAAAATTCAAATAGGTAATATCCGGCCGTAACAAAAACTGTTGACGTAATGCAGGTGTTAGTGGCATA
>VGGU01000030.1 GCA_016868475.1 Bacteroidota bacterium | reverse complement strand
GCTGCAATAGTGGCTGCAAAAGTGGCAATCATGCAGGGAATAAATATATCAGTAGGGTCAGCCGCTCCTAATCCTGAACGATAAGCCATGATCGTTACGGGTATCAAGGTCAAACCAGAAGCATGTAGGGCCAGAAACATCAATTGAGCATTGCTGGCAATGTTTTTATTTGGATTAAGCTCTTGTAAACTCTCCATGGCCTTAAGGCCAAAAGGTGTTGCCGCATTATCCAAATTGAGAAGGTTTGCAGAGAAATTCATCATCATATGCCCGGTTGCAGGATGTCCTTTTGGTACCTCTGGAAATATTCGGGAAAAGAAAGGCCATATCAATCTGGAAAGCAGTCTGACCCCCCCAGCCTTTTCTGCTATTGATAAAAACCCCATGAACAGGGCCAAGATTCCAACCAATGGTAGAATAATATCTAAGAAGGCATTCTTTGCAGTTTCAATTACCCCATCCACTTTTCTGACTAGCCTTGACTGGATATCAATAAAGCTAATTGCTTCAATAGATGGATATTGCTTAGCAAAATAAGCTACTGAGTCCGGCTGTCTAAAATCGTGTAACAGCAACCTGGCTTTTGCAGGCTCCACAGTAGGAAAGTAGCCGTATTCAGCTAAAAAAGCTGGGTAACTCCAAGACAAACCCAGATGGGTTGGGCTTCCTACTGACAGGTAATAAGTTGAGTCATACCGATCGGAGGATTTGCCCGTTATCATACGAACAATTATCTTTTGATCGCCGTTCAGCAGTCGGCTGCTTCCTACTATAAATGCAATGAGGACAAAAGCAGCCCAAATTCTGGTCAAGGTCATAATGGCGTTTGTTCTCTTGAAGGTAGGAAAACCTAGTTGTTGGTCCTAAATAGAAGGCCGAATTCCTTTACTTTTGCAACCGCTAATTCAAAGGAAATACCTCCCTATTTATGGCACTACAAGCTGGAATTGTTGGTTTACCCAACGTTGGAAAAAGTACCTTGTTTAACGCAGTGAGTAACAGCGCTAAGGCACAGGCCAGTAATTATAGATTCTGTACCATTGATCCCAATGTAGGATTAGTAGATGTACCGGACCATAGATTGACCCAATTAGCTGCTTTGGTACAACCTCAAAAGGTTATTCCTACTCAAATTGAAATTGTAGATATTGCTGGCTTAGTTCGAGGAGCCAGTAAAGGAGAAGGTTTGGGAAATAAGTTTTTGGGAAATATCCGTGAAGTAGATGCCATTATACATGTAATACGCTGCTTTGAAGATGAGAATATTTTAAGAGATGAAGGAGCTATTGACCCCGCAGGGGATAAGGATATTATAGATACCGAATTACAATTGAAGGATCTGGAGAGTGTTGAGAAAAAGATTCAAAAAACAGAAAAGTTAGTACGTGTTGATCCCAAACTTAAGGGCGAACTAGATGTGCTAATACGTTGCAAAAGCCAATTGGAAAAAGGAAAAAGCATAAGAGGACTTCAGCTCAGCAAAGAAGAAAAAGTGGCCATTGCAGATCTGTTCTTGTTAACAGAAAAACCTGTTTTATATGTAGCAAATGTTGATGAAGCTTCTATGCATACCGGCAATAGGTTTTCAAAGGCATTACAGGAAGCTATTCAACATGAAAATGCTGAAATGATTGTCATGAATAACTCCATAGAAGCGCAGATTGCTGAAATGGAGGAGCCTGCGGATAAACAACTCTTCATGGAAGAGTATTCCATGAAAGAGCCTGCACTAGACCGGCTGATTCATAGTGCTTACAAATTGCTTAACCTTTTTACTTATTTCACAGCCGGTGTTCAGGAGGTCAGAGCCTGGACCATTCAGGAAGGATGGAAAGCCCCGCAAGCTGCAAGTGTAATTCACACAGATTTCGAGAAAGGGTTTATCAAAGCAGAGGTTATTGCCTTTCATGACTATATCCAATATGGCTCAGAGTCGGCTTGCCGAGAGGCCGGTAAACTAAGAATTGAGGGGAAGGAATATGTAGTGAAGGATGGGGATATCATGCATTTTAGATTCAATGTTTAAATTTAATTAAACATCGTAATCTATCTGAAAACAAATACTTTATTCATTTTCAGCTAATCCTGCCATCATATACTCTCGGTTCAAGCGTGCAATATTCTCAATTGAAATGCCTTTGGGGCATACTGCCTCACAAGCGCCAGTATTGGTGCAAGCTCCGAATCCCTCCTTATCCATTTGGGCTACCATGCTGAGCGCTCGCTTTTTCTTTTCAGGGTGTCCTTGTGGAAGCAGGGCCAAATGAGAGACTTTTGCTGCAACAAATAGCATGGCTGATGAATTTTTGCAAGCGGCCACACACGCACCACAACCTATACAAGCTGCAGCAGCAAATGCGTAATCTGCTTTTTCCTTTTCCACCGGAATAGCATTGGCATCTACTGCACTTCCAGTATTAACTGAAATAAAGCCACCTGCCTGGATTATACGATCAAATGCACCACGATCTACCATAAGATCTTTTATCACGGGGAAGGAATTAGCTCTCCAGGGTTCAATAACAATAGTATCACCATCCTGATAAGCACGCATGTGCAGTTGACAAGTGGTGTTATTATGCCAAGGGCCATGTGGACGACCATTGATGTACATCGAGCACATTCCGCAAATGCCTTCCCGGCAATCATGATCGAAAGCAATGGGCTCTTTTCCCTCCTTAAGCAGCTTTTCATTTAATACATCAATCATTTCCAAAAAAGACATCTCAGATGATATGCCTTCAACAGGATAAGTTTCAAAGTGACCTGCATCTGAAGCATTTCGCTGGCGCCATACTTTTAAGGTCAGATTCATGATATAGTGTTGCATAGAAATAGATCAATTAATGAGTTGAACAATTATTTATAACTACGTTGAGTTGGCTTAGCCACTTCAAAATGCAATGCCTCCTTATGTAACTGCCATTTGCTTTCTTCCATATACTCCCATACCGCCACATAGGAGTAATGCTCATCATTTCGCTTGGCCTCCCCTTCTTCTGTTTGGCTTTCTTCTCTAAAGTGGCCGCCACAACTTTCCTTCCTGTCTAAAGCATCCTGGCACATCAATTCTCCTAATTCAATAAAATCAGCTACGCGACCTGCCTTATCAAGTTCAAGATTCATTTCATCACTTCCTCCTGGAATCAATACATCAGACCAGAACTCGGCTTTTAACTGACCAATTTCAACAATTGCTTCTTTCAATCCTTTTTCTCCTCTGGCCATACCGCACTTATCCCACATAATCTTGCCTAATCGTTTATGGAAACTTTCTACGGTTTGTTTTCCTTTAATAGAAAGCAATCGATTTATTCGCTCCGACACTTTTTGCTCCGCTTCTGTAAAAGCCGGGTGAGTAGTAGGAATAGGTTTTGTTGCAATCTCGTCGGCTAAGTAATTCCCAATCGTATAAGGGATAACAAAATAGCCATCTGCTAATCCCTGCATCAGTGCTGACGCACCAAGCCTATTGGCTCCATGGTCGCTGAAATTTGCCTCACCCAAAGCATAGAGTCCTTTCACAGAGGTCATCAATTCGTAATCCACCCAAAGTCCGCCCATGGTATAATGAACGGCTGGATAAATACGCATCGGAACCTCATAAGGATTTTCACCAGTGATCTTTTCATACATATCAAAGAGGTTACCATACTCCTCTTTTACCACTTCCTTCCCCAATTTGATAAGGGTATCGGTATCCGGATTGGCGATAGCTAATTTATTTGCCTCTGCTTTACCATATTTGTGAATCAAGTTGTGTTTGAAGTCCAGATATACTGCCTGCCCAGTTGTACCCACACCATACCCGGCATCACAACGTTCTTTAGCAGCACGAGAGGCCACATCGCGAGGCACTAAATTTCCGAAAGCCGGATATCTTCTCTCCAGGAAATAATCTCTTTCTTCCTCAGGAATATCATTGGGGGCTCGTTTGTCGTTTTGTAAAGCGGGCACCCAAATTCGTCCATCATTACGAAGCGACTCTGACATCAGCGTAAGCTTGGATTGATGATCACCGCTGACCGGAATACAGGTTGGATGTATTTGCGTAAAGCATGGATTTCCAAAGTGAGCTCCTTTCTTATGTGCTTTCCACGCAGCGGTAACATTGCTTCCCATTGCGTTAGTGGATAGATAAAAAACGTTACCATAACCTCCTGTACACAACAAAACTGCATGGCCAAAATGTCTTTCCAGTTGTCCGGTAATTAAGTTACGACTGATAATACCCTGCGCTTTTCCGTCTATTACAACAACGTCTAACATTTCGTGACGGGTATACATTTCTACTTTTCCTAAAGCCACCTGTCTTTCTAAGGCCTGATAAGCTCCGATCAGTAATTGCTGACCGGTTTGGCCCGCTGCATAAAATGTTCTTTTTACTTGCGTACCCCCAAAAGATCGATTGTTCAACAAACCTCCATATTCCCTTGCAAAGGGAACGCCCTGTGCCACGCATTGATCAATGATGTTTGCACTTACTTCAGCTAAGCGATGCACATTAGCTTCACGAGCGCGATAGTCTCCCCCTTTAATAGTGTCATAGAAAAGTCGGAAAACAGAGTCTCCGTCATTTTGATAATTCTTAGCTGCATTAATGCCCCCTTGCGCAGCAATGGAGTGTGCTCTTCGAGGAGAGTCTTGAAAACAAAAAGCCTTAACCTGATAACCTAGTTCCCCCAATGATGCGGCTGCTGAGGCACCGGCAAGCCCGGTTCCTACTACAATAACCTCAAGCTTTCTTTTATTAGCGGGATTTACCAATTTGCAGTGCCCTTTGTAATCAGTCCACTTGTGTTCGAGCTGGCCCGTTGGTATTTTGGAATCGATCATAGAAAAGTATTACTAGATTAATAAATTTATTTTATCCAGCCAGCGTACATGCTAATAGGCATCAATGCAAAAACCATAGAAATCACTATGGAAAAAACCACACCAGCACTTTCAATAATTCTCAAATAACGAGGATTGCTAACCCCCAGCGTTCTAAAGGCGCTTTGAAATCCATGCATCAGATGCCAAGCCAGGGATATGCAGCCGATTGTATAAAGCACTACCACTATTAGATTTCCTTGAAAAACGCTGAGCATCTCGCCGTATAGATTATGAAACTCTTTTCCATCGATTAGAACGGGTTTCAAACCTGTAATTCTGCTTGGCACCCAAAAATGAGCCAGGTGCATAACCAGAAAAAGAAATAAAAGGGTGCCTAGAATTCCCATACTGCGACTGTACCATTTGCTCCCCTTATTTCCCATAGAAACTGCATATCCTTTTTTTCGTGCAGCACGATTGGTGAGTTCCAAGGACCATCCCTGAATAATATGCAACAGAAAGCCCGCAAAGAGGCCAAGTTCCAATAATCGGGGAACCACATTGGCCCCCATGAAATGAGCCGCTTTGTTGAACATCACCCCGCCATCCATAGCCCATATACAGGCGTTCAATCCTACGTGTACAATTAGGAACAGAATCAGAAAGATTCCTGTCAAACCCATAGTCCATTTCCTACCTACAGAGGAATTGAACAATGCAGACCATTTCATCGGCGAGAAATTATAAGGTTAGCAATAGAAAACTCAAGTAATTCTTCAGGCTGCAAAATTAACAAGCCACAGCTAAAAAATGGAAAAGAATTTTGTAAAAAACGATCTTTTTCAACGTTGCCAATGATAAAACGGCTCCAACCTGTGCATGCGAAAAAATTATAAAAGGGCTAATGCCTTTTTAACACTTCCAGCTCTGAGTAAAAGCTCCTTAGCTTCATCATAGGATTCAAGCTTAGCTAATTCCATTAACAACTTTGTACCGCGATCCACTAACTTATCATTAGTGAGTTGCATATTGACCATTTTGTTATCCTCTACCCTACCTAATTGAATCATTACCGTAGTAGAGATCATGTTCAGTACTAATTTTTGAGCGGTTCCACTCTTCATACGCGTACTTCCTGTTACAAACTCAGGTCCTACTACTACTTCAATGGGATAATCTGCTTCCGCACTTAGCGGAGATTGTGGGTTACAAGAAATACTACCTGTTACAATTCCATTTTTGCGACACTGTCTTAAAGCCCCAATCACATAAGGAGTTGTTCCACTTGCAGCAATACCAATCACCACGTCTTGGGCAGTTATTTCGTAGGCCCTCAAATCTAACCACCCTTGCTCTAGGTTGTCTTCTGCTTTTTCCACCGCTTTGATAATAGCCTGTTCGCCTCCTGCTATGATGCCAATGACCAAGCCCGATGGAACACCATAGGTTGGCGGACATTCACTGGCATCAACAATGCCAACTCGGCCACTGGTGCCTGCCCCAATATAAAACAAACGACCCCCCATCAGCATTTTATCAACTATTGCCTCCACTAATTTTTCAATTTGGGGAATAGCAGTAGTGATTACAGTAGGAACTTTTTGATCTTCCTGATTAATAAGCGTCAGCAATTGGCTAATAGACATTTTGTCCAAATGCCTATACAAACTGCTTTTTTCAGTTATTCGTTCAAAACTCATATCAAGACGAATGGTAGGTTATCAATCCTTGCATCGGGTTGGGAAGTATGCTCCCTAATTCAAATTCATAATGGTAGCATAATTGTTTAATTACATCTTTAAAGGCATAGGAAACTCCGCCTGTGAAATGGAGGGGATATTTCCAAACTTCCGGATAGCGGCATAGGTGTTGAAAGAAAAAATCATTAAGCCCGTCTTCGAGAATATTTTCAATCATATAATGTCCTCTGTTCTCCGCTAAAAAAGTAGTAAAAGAAGCCAAGTACCGATTAGGAAGTGGCTTCTTGTAAACATTTTCCAAGATCTCAGCTGGTGTTGTAGTAAATCTCAAATCAAATCGCCCCCTTAACTCCTCATCAAAAGTTCCATAGAGATAATACTGTATCACTCTTTTTCCTAAGTACGCACCACTTCCTTCATCACCTAATACATATCCTAAGCCAGGACTATTTCTGATAATCTTCTTGCCATTATAAAAACAAGAGTTGGAACCTGTTCCTAAAATGCAAACAATACCTTTTTTACTTCCACATAATGCACGTGCAGCACCCATTAAGTCATGGGTAACTTCAATCTTTGCAGCGGGAAAAAGTACTGCAAGCGCTTTATAGACAATTTTTGCATTAGCGGGGTTTGCACATCCGGTGCCATAATAAAAAATCTCCTGAATGGATACTTTTTTTAATTTAGGCAACAACTCTTTTTGAAGCAAAGCCACAATCTCGGCAGTACTTAAAAAATAAGGGCTTATACCCGCGGTTAATAGCTTTCGCTTCTTAGCCCCCTCTAAGAGACACCACGCTGTTTTTGTAGCCCCGCTATCTGCGACCAATTTTACGGTAGCCATTGTTCAACCCATATAAAAAAGGTTCAAAACAAATAAGTTAACTTGCACAAGTTATGCAAAAATTAGGCCTAAATGGGAAATAATAAAAGCAACATTGCGCTACCCATAATTGTTGCTAGTGTACTTATCCTACTACTTTTTGCTAGTCAATTTCTCTTTCCATCCATTAAATTATTTGGAGATAACAAACAATCTACTTTTCAACAGATTGTAACATTAGTCAATAATACATACGTTGATACAATTGATCTCGGGAACCTGAAGTCTACCGACGTAGATGTTTTGCTCAAAAAATTAGATCCCCATTCCAGTTATTTAAATCCTGCTGAGGTAGCTGCTTCAGCAGAACTGTTAAATGGTCACTTTGAAGGGATTGGTGTGGAATTTGGACAATTCCGTGACACAGCTACCATTACTTATGTTATTCCATCAGGTCCAGGTGAAAAAGCTGGACTAAAGTCAGGAGATCAACTGCTAATTGCCAACGATCATCTTCTTTATGGAAAAAGTATTTCAACAGATTCAATTCGTTCTCTTGTCAGAGGGAAAAGAAATTCTTGGGTAGACTTAACCGTGCGCAGAAACCAACAAACTATAAAAATACCTGTACAACGAGCACTAATTCCACTGCCAGCAATCAGTGCTTTTTATTTGATAGAGCCTCATACAGGTTATATACGCCTGGAACGATTTTCAGCAACTAGCTACGAAGAATTCATGCAGGCGTTGGAATCTTTAAAAAAACAAGGAGCACAACAATTAGTATTAGACTTAAGAGGCAATGGAGGTGGTTTGCTCGCTGAAGCGATAGACATAGCAGATGAATTTCTTGACCAGGATAAATTAATCGTATACACTGAAGGAGAAAAAGTAGGCAAACAAGAATTTAGAGCTCGTAGGCCCGGCCTATTCGAAAAAGGGAAAATAGTGCTCCTCATCGATGAGTTTTCTGCCAGTGCCAGCGAAGTATTAGCAGGAGCTATCCAAGATTGGTGTAGAGGCACCGTAATTGGACAACAATCATTTGGAAAGGGATTAGTTCAGGAAGAATATACGCTCTCCTCAGGTGCTGCATTACGTCTTACTGTAGCCAGGTATTTTACTCCATTAGGCAGGTGCATTCAACTTCCTTATAATAAAGAAAATAACACTTTAAAAAATCATCGCAACTTCATCAACTCCTGCGGGGATACCTTACAAGAAGAAAACGGAATTACACCCCAGCTAAAAACTGCAAGCAATTACGATTCTACGATTCTTAACTCAATCAATCTTGTGTATGGATTGACATTGATAAACCAATTTACCTTTCCTTTCTATTTGGATCATGCTTCCTATTTTAACAATAAAAACTCTCCGCTATCATTGCTTGCGGATGCGTCATTGATTAATACCATATGGAATAAATGGATTAGCGTTGAGCCAGGGTCAAGACCTGCATTGCCCATCTATTCAGCTCAAGAGAAAAAATTTTTAATGGAAAGACTCTTAGCCACTATTGCACGATATAAGTGGAGAGATAATGGTTATTTCCAAATTTTGAACACCTACGACAATACTATCCGATTAGCGTTAAAAACAATCAATACTTATGGATATTAAAAATAATATTCTGGAGACCATTGGCAATACGCCACTGATCCGCCTAAACAAAATAACCAGTGAGATGCCTTGCGAAGTGTTGGCGAAAGTAGATTATTTCAACCCTGGGAATTCGATCAAAGACCGCATGGCTTTAAAAATGGTTGAGGTTGCAGAACAAGATGGACGCTTAAAGCCTGGTGGCACCATTATAGAAGGAACCAGTGGAAATACAGGTATGGGTTTAGCCTTAGCTGCCGTGGTAAAAGGGTATAAATGCATTTTTGTAACCACAGACAAACAGTCAAAGGAAAAGGTGGATATACTAAAGGCCGTTGGAGCAGAAGTTATTGTTTGCCCTACCAACGTGATTCCTGAGGATCCCCGAAGTTATTATAGTGTTGCTGCCCGCTTAGCTAAGGAAGTACCCAATTCCTGTCACATGAATCAATACGACAATCTAGCAAACAGACAGGCTCATTATGAATCAACCGGGCCCGAAATATGGGAACAAACAGATGGCAAAATAACACACTTGGTTTGTACTGCAGGAACCGGAGGAACCATTACCGGCACCGCTCAATATCTTAAAGAGAAAAATCCTGCTATTCAAATATGGGCAATTGACGTTTACGGCTCTTTACTTACCAAGTACTTTAGGACTGGTCAAATTGATATGAACGAAGTAAAACCTTATGTGAGTGAAGGATTCGGCGAAGATTTTGTCCCCAAAAACTACGACATGCAATTCATAGACCATTTTGAACAAGTGACCGATAAAGATGGCGCTATAATGGCAAGGAGATTGGCCAAAGAAGAAGGCTTATTTTGTGGTTATAGTGCAGGAAGTTGTTTGCAAGGACTTTTTCAATTAAAAAGTAAATTAAAAAAAGGCGATATGGTTGTTTGCATCCTGCACGACCATGGCAGCCGCTATGTAGGAAAAATATACAATGATCAATGGATGATGGAACGCGGGTTTCTGGATGTAAAAACAATTCGGGAAATTATTCAAAGTCGAGGATCAAAAAAGTTAATTACCGTTACCCCACAACACACCGTATCCGAAGCGGTAGAGCTCATGAAGAAATATGATATTGAACAAATTCCGGTCATGGACCAGGAACAACCCATAGGAGCCATTAGTCAGCATGGGCTTTTTAAAAAAATATTTGCAGACCCAGATTTAAAAAACGCCTCCATACAAGCTGTAATGGAAAACGGGTTTCCACTTGTCACTTTTGACAGCCCTGTTGAGAAACTGGCCCAATATATCAGTAAAGAAAATGGAGCTGTATTAACCCGGGATGAGGCGGGAGCTTATCATATTATTACAAAATATGATGTTATTACAGCCTTAGGCAACCCTTAAAAAACTACATTTGCACCAATTCAACTATCCTACCCTATGAAAAAATATCGTGCCGGAGTTTTGCATGGCGATGAATTAAAAGCACTTTATCAAGATGCAATTGAAAACAATTTTGCACTTCCAGCTGTTAATACTATTGGCACTAATTCCATTAACGCCACATTAGAAGCTGCGACCAAAGTAAACTCTCCAGTAATTATTCAATTTTCAAATGGGGGTGCCCAGTTTATTGCAGGAAAAGGAATGCCCAATGATCAATTACAGGGAAACATTCAAGGAGGGATTTCTGGAGCACTGCACGTTCATAATGTAGCCAAATACTATGGCGTTCCAGTTGTTTTGCATACCGATCATGCGTCAAAAAAATGGCTCCCCTGGATCAGCGGATTATTAGACGCAGGCGAAACCTATTTTAAAGAAAAAGGCCAACCCCTTTTCAGCTCGCATATGCTGGATCTGAGTGAGGAACCTATTGAAGAAAATATTGCTACCTCTGTTAATTTTTTCAGACGGATGCAACCACTTGGCATGAGCATAGAGATTGAACTAGGTGTTACCGGAGGAGAAGAAGATGGCGTAGACAATTCAGACGTTGAAAATTCAAAACTATATACCCAACCTTCAGAAGTTGCTTACGCCTACACGGAGTTGAGTAAGGTAAGCCCATTGTTTACAGTGGCAGCTGCATTTGGTAATGTTCATGGTGTTTATAAACCAGGAAATGTTGAACTAAGACCAGTTATTCTTAAAAATAGCCAGCACTACATTCAACAACAATTCAAAACTAGCTCAAAGCCGGTATATTTTGTTTTCCACGGTGGCAGCGGTTCTCCCCAAGAACAGATTCGGGAAGCTATTTCTTATGGGGCGATTAAAATGAATATAGACACAGACTTACAATGGGCTTTTTGGGATGGCGTCCTAATGAATTATAAGAAGAACGAAGCCTATTTGCAAGGGCAATTGGGCAATCCCGAGGGAGAAGATAAACCTAATAAAAAATACTACGACCCCAGAGTTTGGTTACGTAAAGGAGAGGAAGCCTTCATCAAAAGATTAGAAATTGCTTTTGATGATTTGAACTGTATAAACAGAAATGCTTGATTAATTAAGCACGCTTAGCAGTAGTGGGTAATTCCCTGATCATGTCCTTCATAGTTTTAACTCCCTGCTCAATGTAAATGTCCTTGCCTAAGGATTTTAACCAACGCTCAAACCGTTCCTGTTTTGGTTTGTCGTTTGACCACCGGTTTTCCTCCCCCTGCAAAGCATGTACTTGCATTGAGTTTTTACTTTGTTGCAAAGAATCCAGCTGTTTCACTGCACTTCTTATTTGCTCCTGCGTTTTTTTGTAAGCCTCCAATTGAAGGTTAACGGTGTGTTCGTTCTGTTTGGATAAGAACAAGGACGTGCTATTAATTAATTGAAAAAGCTTGTCATTGCTAATTCTTCTTCTTGCATAAGCAACAACGGAATCTTTTTGATAAGAAGGGGTCCAAGTGATAAAGGATGTTTTTGAAATTTGATCCCAGGAAAGGGATTCTTTGGTATCCTTTTCCCTGAACTTCAAATACTCCATATTATCAGGAATTATCACATCCGGAATTACCCCCATTAATTGCGTGGAACCCCCATTAACTCTGTAAAACTTCTGTAAGGTTAGTTTAACCGTCCCTAATTCGGCATTGGTATAAGAAAAACCAAATTGTGGGTCCAAACCAATGTTACGTTGCACAGTTCCCTTGCCAAAGGTTGAACTGCTTCCCATTATTATCCCTCTGCCATAATCTTGCATGGCTGCAGCAAATATTTCAGAGGCAGATGCACTGAGTTCATTCACTAACACAACCAACGGCCCATTATATTGCATTGCCCTATCCTTATCTTTTAAAATGGTAGCTGGACGATCCCTGTCTTTTACTTGAACAATTGGCCCCTCTTCAATAAACAATCCTGCCATTTGCACCACATCATAAAGGGAGCCCCCTCCATTATTCCTAAGGTCAAAAACCAATCCGCTGATTCCCTCTGCCTTTAGCTTTTCTAATTCAATAGCCACATCGGTAAAACAGCGGCGGCCATTGGCATTTTCAAAGTCAGCGTAAAAATCTGGTAGGTATATATAGCCAATTTTTTGCCCGTTATCTTGAATAATTGCACTCCGCGCATAGCCTTCGTCCTGTACAATTCGATCTCTGATCAATGAAACTACTTTAGTTGTGCCGTCAATCTTTCGAATAGTAAGCCTGACCTCTGAATCCTTTTTTCCTCGAATCAATTTTACAGCATCTGTGGTTATAAAGCCCGATAGATCAACCGGCTCTTCTTCACCCTGCCCCACTTTAAGGATAATGTCACCTGCTTGAATTTGACCAGATTTATAGGCTGGGCTTCCAGCCACAACACTGGTAATTTTAATGTTTCCCTCATCGTATTGTAGTGTTGCCCCAATTCCATAAAACTGGCCAGCCATTTCTTCATCAAAGTAACGTTTGTCAACCGGTGGCATAAACTCTGTATGAGGATCCATGGTTGTGGTAATGGTATTCACAAACAAGTTGAACTTATCATCCTCATTGAATTTATTCCTGAATCGATCAAAAGTTCGTGCCATTATTTTTCCAACTTTATCACGGGCATCTTTTTCCAACTCCACTTCGCTCTTACCGCCTTTACCATCTTTCTCGCTAGTTTTTTTATTAAGTTCCAGGCCCTCTGCATATCGCTCCAGCGACATATGCTTCAGTTTATTTTTCCAGCGCTGCTCTTTTTCTGTTTCATTTAGTGGGAAGTCTAGTTTGTCAGCATTTAACACTACTCCCTCAGCACTGGTAAAGGCAAATGAATTGGACAATACTTTTTGGCATAATAACTCCGACTCCACTACGCGATTGGTAAAAATGTTGCCAACTGCTTTGAAAAAAAGAATGGGCGCTCCAGTTAATTCGTCGTCAATTTTTGTTTCATAGACTCGTAATGCCTCAATGTCACTCTTTAAAAAAATATTTTTCTCAGGGTCGAGTTCAGTCAGGTAACGATCAAAAACACGCTTGGAGAAAGCGTTGTCAATTTGCTGAGGGCTATAGTGCCCATCTGACAGCATCTTACCAACCAGGAACATTATCTTCTCATATTTATCTGGAGGCAGGGTTGTTTTGCCTTTACCTAATATTTGGGTTGTAACCACCGATCCAATTAAGATCAACACCACTAACAAGCTAATTCTCTTCATAGTCAACCAATTTTTTAAGTATAAAAACATGGAAATCAAAAATAATGTAAAATGAGACCCTATTTTTTTAAGAAGCTGGTTTTTGCTTAATTTTGCAACTCCTTAACCTCTTTACCTGGTGGCTATAGCTCAGTTGGTTAGAGCATCAGATTGTGGTTCTGAGGGTCGCCGGTTCGAACCCGGTTAGCCACCCAAGCCTCGTCTACGGACGAGGTTTTTTTATATGAAAACTCTACTACATGTGTATAGAGGCTAGTTCCTCTACCCTTCCCTGACCTGTGCGAATCATTCTAGCTGGAAACTTTTGTACAACGATATAATCATGCGTGGCCATGACAACAGCGGTATTGTAATCACGACTGATATGAAATAACAGTTTCATAATTTCATCCGATGTTTCCGGATCCAGATTTCCCGTGGGCTCGTCTGCTAAGATCAGCTTGGGAGAATTCAATAAGGCCCGGGCAATATCAATACGTTGTTGTTCGCCCCCGCTTAATTCAAAAGGCATTTTAAACCCTTTTGACTTCAACCCTACTTTGTCCAATACATCAGCGATTTTTTCATTCATTAATCGTTCATCTATCCAACCAGTGGCTTTTAGTACAAATTTCAGATTCTCATTTACATTACGGTCTGTAAGCAATTGAAAATCCTGGAACACCACTCCAAGCATTCTTCGTAAAAAGGGAACGCGTTTCCAGTCTAATCCCTTTAGATCAAAACCGGCTACGGCGCCCTCTCCTTCCACCAGAGAAAGTTCGCCATAAAGCGTTTTCAAAAGAGAAGACTTGCCAGTACCCGTTTTACCAACCAAGTATACAAATTCTCCTTTGTTTACCGTCAAGTTTACATCCTGTAACACAAGGGAAGAACCCTGGTAAATATTCACGTTGTTCAACGATATTATTGAGTCGGACATGGTTGGATTTATTACAAATTACTAAAAAGAAAATGAGTGTTAAAATACCAGCAACTGGTTTTCATGATGGATGTGCAATTCTTTTTTTATTCCTTCTTCTACCCGGCCAATGATTTGCGCTGCAACACCATAGGAAGCCGCAATGTCTATAATGGCTTGTGCATGCTGAGGGTTTGTGTAAACTTCAAGTCTGGTTCCCATATTGAATACCTGCATCATTTCGCGTAAATCAGATCCGCTAGACTCTTGGATCAAATTAAATATTACCGGGGGGGTAAAAAGATTGTCTTTAACAACCCTAAAATTTCCGGGTAAGTATTTCAAGCATTTGGTTTGTCCGCCACCACTGCAATGGATAAGTCCGTTTACTGCCTCAGGAATTTGTTCAAGAATTTCCTTTAGCACTGGAGCAAAGGTCCTGGTTGGGCTTAACAACAATTGTCCGATGGTATATCTGTTATCCTGCTCAATAATTTCACTGTTAAGCGTATATGGGCCGGTGTAGGCTACATCGGTTTCCAATGCAGGATCCCAAGATTCTGGATAATTATTCCGATAGGTGCTATTCAATAAATCATGTCGGGCGCTGGTAAGCCCATTACTGGCAATTCCACTATTGTAGGCGCTCTCATAGGAGCTTTGACCAAAGCCCGCTAACCCCACAATAATGTTTCCTGGCTGAATTTTTTCATTGGTGACCAGATTTGCTTTGAGCCAACGGGCTGTCATTGTTCCATTAATGGTAATAGTGCGAACCAAATCACCCACATCTGCTGTTTCACCACCCATAAATTGGATGTTTACACCATGTGAACTCATTTGATCAAAAAAAGAACGAGTACCATCTATGATAGCGGTCAAAACTTCGCCTGGAATCAACTTTTTATTTCGATCTATGGTTGAAGAAAAAAGAAAAGAAGAAGTTACACCCACACAAAGCAGATCGTCCAAGTTCATCACAATAGCGTCTTCCGCAACCCCTCTCCAAACAGAGAGATCCCCCGTTTCGCGCCAATATAAATAAGCTAAAATTGACTTTGTGCCTGCCCCATCTGCGTGCATAATAGACACCCACTTTTCATCATTACACAGAAAATCCGGATATACTTTACAGAATGAATTCGGGTACAGTCCTGGGTTTAGCTGTTGTACAGCTGCATGAACATCCTCTTTTTGAGCAGAAACACCTCTTTTTGCGTAGCGTGACATGAGTGGCAAACTTACTGATTCCTTCTGGTTCGGTCAACTGAGTTAGTACAACTATCTTTGCCATCCAAATGAAGATACATACCTCATTAAACCAACTTCCCAGATTTGAAAAGGCAGTGATCACCGTTGGAACTTTCGATGGTGTTCATAATGGGCACAAAGAGGTATTGCATGCACTTAAACGTACCGCAGCGTCGGTAAAAGGCCAAACGGTGTTAATTACCTTTGACCCTCATCCCAGAAAAATAGTCAGCTCGGGTATATTGGGCATTCGATTATTAAATACGCTGGAGGAGAGAAAACTATTACTTGAAAAAGAAGGGATTGATCATCTTGTAGTAGTACCCTTCACGGAAAAATTTGCCAACCTTTCAGCCACTGAATACATAGAAGATTTTTTAATTGCCTATTTTAAGCCACACACCATTATTATTGGCCATGATCATCAATTTGGCAGGAACAGGCAAGGCAACTATGCTTTACTAAGTTCTAAGGCAGTGCATTTTGGTTATCACTTAGAAGAAATTTCCAGAAAATTAGTGGAAGATATTACCATCAGTTCTTCAAAAATTCGCGAACATCTTTCTCAAGCTAACATAACAGAAGCCAATAAATTGTTAGGTTATCCCTTTTTCTTTAGCGGCACCGTTGTACATGGTAAAAAAATTGGAAGAACGCTTGGTTATCCTACCGCAAATCTAAAGATTGAAGATCCAGAGAAAATTATACCCGGGAATGGGATCTACGCCGTATTTGCAAAACTTAATGGCGCTGATCACCTCTATAAAGGAATGATGAGCATCGGCCTTCGTCCTACATTAGACGGGAAAAACAGGGTTATTGAAGTAAATATTTTTGATTTTGATCAAGATATTTATGGCCAAGTTCTAGAAGTGCATATGATTGCTTACTTACGAGAAGAAGAAAAGTATAATTCACTGGCAGAACTAATTGAACAATTAGGCAAAGACAAGCAAAGTAGCTTGCAAGTTTTATCATGATCCCTGATCAGTGGTCATTTTAAAAACCAGCTCCTTCAATAATGCAGCATCTTCTATTGCAGGAGCTCCTACACCTACTGATTTAAGATTATACTGATGCAATAATAAAAGCGTCCGCTCAGCACCTTGATATCCGTATAAGCGAGCCGCCTCTTTGTAATTTCGTATAGAAAAGGGGGGAATTCCCAAGTGGGCTGCTAATGCTCGTTCATCGGTAGAATCAACGCCAAATAGCATATAAACCTTGGAAAAAAAACTATACAGTAGCGGCAGAATTAGTTGAAGGGGGGCAGCTTTTGGATTTTGTTTAAAATATTGGATAATTCTAAACGCCTTTGAAAAATCTTTTTGAGCCACTGCTTGCTGTAATTCAAAAACATTAAAATCCTTGCTTACCCCTACAAATCGCTCAATGACTTCTTCATCAATTAACACCCCTGGGCTACAATTCAACTGAAGTTTATCAATCTCTTGTTCAATCCTACTTAGATCACTCCCCAAATGATCTACCATCAACATCAGGGCCCTAGGAGTAATGTTAAGTTGGCTCTTTGAGAGCCTATGTTCCATCCAACTTGCAATATCCTTTTCATTTAGTTTTTTGAATGAAACATATTTGCCCTTTTCCTTGATTACTCGGGCCATTTTTTTCCTATTATCTAAATTTTTTTCTTTGTAGGCAACTATTAGGATGGTAGAGGAAAGAGGCTGTTCAAAGTAGGATTCTAATTTTTCAATATCCTTTAGCTGTTGCGCTTCTTTAAGAATTACTACCTGACGTTCTGCAAACATGGGATAACGTCGGCATTGATTCATGACATCGGCCCAGGTTGTGTCTCTGCCATAAATCACCGTGCAATTAAAAGCGGACTCCTCTGGAGTTAAGATGTTCTTTTCAGCTGCATTACAGAGCTGATCAATAAAATAATTCTCCTCACCCTCCAGCCAATAAAAAGGGCTGAACTCCTTTTTGGACCATTCTTTTAAAATATTGGCTACATCCACAGCGCTAAATTAAACGATTTGTGAGGCACCAAATAAAAAAAGTCCCGCCGTTTGGCGGGACCTGAATACTTAAAACCCAGTAATTAACTAAATGCCTTATTGCAATTAGAATAAGTTATATCCATAACTAACATAATACAAGCCTCCAACATATGGGCTTCCAAAACCAGTACGCTGATAGTTGTTGGCTATATTGGTTCCACCTATGCGGAAAGTACTCTTTGGATTCTGTGGAGGACGGTAGGTAAACTGCGCATCCCACCATCCAAATGCTGGAAGTGTACCGGTAACAAAAGTTCCTTCGTAATAGTTACGATCTTGCCATTTGTAGATCACATTGAAACCAACATTTTTGTACACATTTTCATTACGGAAACCAACATTAACTCGGTATTTAGGCGCGTTAAAGTAAGTAACAAAACCAGCTTCAACATCCTGCAATTTGTCGGAGAATACGTTTCCGTAAAAAACATACTTTCTCACCCACTGATATTCAAAACCAAGTCCCCATCCAGTTGAAGTAACAGGAGTGGTAGAGTTTTGCACGTAGGAAAGGTTAGTACTAGTAAATGGAGAATATAAATCCAAGTTTTTACCAGTACGAGATTGCGCAAGCGCAATACCCACTAAAAAGTCTTCGTAACGGCTATAGTAATAATAGGCATCGATCATTAACTTTTTGTTTAATACCCCTTTATAACCTACTTCATAAGACTTAACTGTTTCAGGTCTTACCTGTTGGAATTGAGCCCGGACCAACCGATTGGAATCAGCCATAGTACCTGCTCTGTAAGCAAGAACACTCGCAGCCGTATAACCTGGACGAGTAGAATTCAATTTATAATAATCTTGGAACTCAGGTAAGCAACCCATCAACACTCCAGAACCAGTCACTAAGCTGATGTATTGATTTTGGTTGGTTGGAAAACGATAGGCTGTCTGATAAGAAAGACGAAGGAAATTCTCCTTAGTCAATTTGATTACAGCAGAAACGCGAGGGGTAAATCGACCCTTGAAGTTTGTTTGTTTATCATAGCGTCCTGACGCAGTAAATGTAACTGCACCATCAAGCATAGCCTTCTTCATTTGCATATAACCGCCATATTCATTCACTCGAATCAATTGAGCAGTATCAGCAAAAAGCGTTCCCTGAGAGTTCAATACCCATTGTTTCCAGCTAGCGCCAGCCATTATTTCCACCTTATCAGAGAAGCCACCCATGTCTGAAACATTTAACTGTGTTTCTGCCGAGTAGTAATCTGTTTTATCTAAAAACAAAGCCCCACCCTTACTAATAGGTGTTGACATGATAAGGCTCTTTGCATTATCGAATTCTTTTGTTCCTACCATCAAGCGAGTAGCATCAGCCGATGATCTAGCAGCCTGATGAAGTACAAAATCGCTTGCTAATGCCCCATTCAAACGACGGCCCTCTGAGAAAGTGCCAATGTACAATGGGAACCAGCTGCCACTTGGTCTTGCAGCCTCATTTAAGAAAGCACCCAGCGCAGATGCATTATAAGATTTACCAGCATTCTCTTGGGTAGTATATCCTCTAACAAACCAGTTTTTATGACGCAGTTCTAATTTATGTTGCGCCATAATTAAGTTTTTAAGTGAATAACGGTCTGCCCCTGTATAAGCAGTGGTACCAGAACCGATATAACTATTCAAAGAAAGTTCAAGTTTATCGGTGAATTTGTAATGAATACCTCCGTTAAATCGAACATTCAGTGTGTTGTAATCTAATAAATTTTGCTCCGCATATCCAGTACGCGATACTGTAGCTCCTCCGAAGTAGTTATTTTTTAGTCCATTATAGAAAGGATACATCTGATCGATCAATGGTTTCAATTGAGGGCTGTTGATTGCACCCAATACCGGAGCAGGGAAAAATGGGAAAGTATAAAATCCTTGGCGTTGCGCCTCGGTAGGATAAACAGGATTTCCTATAGCACCATAGTAAGCATTGAGTAGCCCTACTACGTCAAGTTGCCCACCCGTAGCGCCTAATATGCCTCCACGAATTGACCCCTGTACAAAACTAGCAAAGGCATTCATGTTGGCAGCTGTTTCATCTCCATACATGTTGATACCATTAAAATCTGAATTACTTGTTCTATTTCCGGGAACAACAGAACTAAGAATGCCGATTTGTGCTTTATTACGGTAGTCTTCTGCTTCCCAATCAGATCCTTTAACCATAGAAGCAGCTAGCTTAATAGCTAATTTATTTTTGTAAGCTTTAGCCCAGCGAAAAGACCAATCATAGAAGGGTGAAGCTCCACGTTGCTTCTGATCAACATGCATGATACCCTGCTTAATATTGTAGCTAAATCCCTGGTATTTAAATGGGTTCTTAGAGTTGATGAGGACAGTTCCATTCATACCGCCGGAACCATACAATGCCGAAGAAGCTCCAGACAGTACCTCTACACTTTCTACATCTAAATCAGAAGGTCCTGCCATACTACCTACAGCAAAATTCAAACCGGGAGCTTGGTTATCCATCCCGTCAACTAGTTGATTTAAACGAGTATTACCGCTGCTGACAAATCCACGAGTGGTAATAGTTCTGAAAGTTAAACTAGCAGTATGCACGTCAACGCCTTTCAGGTTACCAATAGCTTCATAATAGTTTGGTGCAGCAACATTACGTAGAGCAGTTGCACTTAAGCGCTCCACAGTAACTGGCGATTCCAACAAACGAGTAGGCGTTCTGGTAGCAGATACCACAACTTCCTGCCCAAGAGATTCATTTACTTTTAACGAAATAGTTAAGTCAGCAGTAGAGTTTACACTCACTTCCTGATCTGAAAATCCAATAGAACTAAAAACGAGTGTTACAGGAAGCTTGGAAACCGTTATAGAAAACTGACCATCACTATTCGTGTATGTTCCTTGAGCTGTACCCTTAACTAACACAGAAACAGCTGGAACAGCCTCTTTAGATGCTTGGTTTATCACCGAACCCTTAACTGACACTTGTTGAGCAAAAGCAGAAAAGGAGATGAATAATACCGCAAAAGAAGAAGCTAAAAAATTTAAGCTTTTTCGCATAAATCGTTATTTTGGTTAATAATAGAATGGAAAATTACGCCTTTTCAAGGTATTATTAAAAAAAAATTAACAAGCTGTTAGGATAAGTTGTTGAAATCTCAAACTCACTGATTTACCGCACTTTACATCACCTAACCTACATTTGAAATATGTCCAATTTTGAATTTGCAAACCAAACTGGCTTT
>VGGU01000029.1 GCA_016868475.1 Bacteroidota bacterium | reverse complement strand
ATGAGAAGTTTCAAATTATATAGAGCGGACAAGTGCATCAATTTCCCAATCCCCTCGTGCTCGCATCACTTTTTCAAGAATCTCCCGTACACAACCCTTTCCTCCCGTATTGGACGCTATTATATGGGCGATGGATTTTATCTCAGGAACCGCATCAGCAGGGCAACTGGCAATCCCGCATTTTTTCATAACAGCCAGATCAGGTAAATCATCACCCATGTATAAGACTTGAGTGTAATCCAACTCGTATTGTTTGAGCAGGTCAAGCACTTTCTCTTCCTTATCCTGCACACCCATGTGAACTTCGCTGATTCCTAATTTATTAAGTCGCTCCATTGCCGGAAGACTCTCCGCACCTGAAATAATGATGATAATATATCCTTTTTTTACGGCCAGTTGAAGTGCAAAACCATCCTTTACATTCATGGTTCTGAGTTGCATCTGGTCGGGGCCGAGCAATAGATTGCCATCCGTGAGTACCCCATCCATATCAAAAATGAATGCAGTTATACTTTCAAGTGAGGGGATATTCAGCATATTTTACTCTTGATTATCGCGCCATTCATAAACCCAGGAGCTTTGCACCATCTCTAAATGACCTTCAGTGCATTCTTCTCTTTTTCCAGTAAACCCTTGAATCTCCAATACCCACTCCAAAAGATCTGTGAAACGTATGCGATAAATTTTGCTTTCCGTGAAATCGTCTCCAAATCGTTCATATAATTTCAACGCAATGTCTTCGTGATCACTCCATCCAATAGGGGGTTCAAAATGAGTCATGCTGTAGATTATTCGCCTAAAAATTGAGATTGATCTGGGATGCTGATTTCAAGTTCGCCCTGACCTTCCAAGAGCACACATTGACAAGCTAATCTGGAATTGAGTCGAGGATTTACAGCCCGATCAATAAAATCTTCTTCCTTGTCACTGATTTCCTCAATAAACTCTCCTCCTTTTTCCACGTAGAGATGACAAGTGCTGCAGGCGCATACCCCTCCGCAATTATGATGCAGTTCAATATTATTCAATAGTGCAACTTCAAGTAAATTTTGTCCTGGCTTTACTCCTTGAAGTAGCTGCGGTTCCAAACCCGTTTGTTCAAATGTAAATCGTATGTTATACATAGCGGTTGCAAAGGTAATATATATAGCAGGAAGGGGGCTTGAAATGGACTTTAAATTTATTTTTCCTATTCTTGCCTAACTTGCGGCCATTCCGGAAGTTAATTTTTTATATAAATGGCAAAAAATTTATTAATAGTAGAGAGCCCTGCAAAAGCAAAAACAATTGAGAAAATCCTGGGAAAAGAATTTCAGGTTAAAAGTTGTTTTGGGCATATTCGAGACCTAGAGAAAGCAGGAATGGGAATTGATCTTGAAGGAGATTTTTCTCCTCGTTATAAAATAGCTGCAGATAAGGAAAAAATAGTCAAGGAGTTAAATTCACTGGCTAAAAAATCAAAAGAAGTTTGGTTAGCAACGGATGAGGACCGAGAAGGAGAAGCCATCAGTTGGCATCTTTGTGAAGTATTAGGACTTGATCCAAAGAAAGCTAAACGAATTGTGTTCCACGAGATCACAAAACCAGCCATACTTGATGCAGTTAAGCAGCCCAGAAAAGTTGACATGAATTTGGTTATGGCACAGCAAGCCAGGCGGATATTGGATCGCATTGTAGGATTTGAACTAAGTCCTGTGCTATGGCGAAAAATGAGTATGCGAAACAACCTAAGTGCAGGTCGCGTACAAAGTGTGGCCGTGCGATTGATTGTTGAAAGAGAAAGAGAAATTAATTCCTTTTTACCTACCAGTCATTTTAAGGTAGAAGCCCTTTTTTCCGCCAAAGACTTAGAAGGAAGGATGGTGCAGTTCAAGGCAGAAGGGAAAAAACAAACCACAGCTCAGAACGCTAATCAATTTTTAAAAAATTGTGTTGGTGCAACCTATACCGTTTCAGCTATTCAAGTCAAACCCGGAAAGCGCTCTCCTGCCCCTCCTTTTACAACATCCACCTTACAACAGGAAGCCTCCAGAAAATTAGGTTATGGTGTTTCCAGAACCATGCTTATTGCACAAAAACTGTACGAAAACGGGTATATCACATATATGCGTACTGATAGTGTTAATCTAAGTGACACTGCGTTGGCGGCCATAGGCGAAACTGTACGCACTCAATACGGGAAGCAATATCATCAATTCAGAAAGTTTAAAAATAAATACGAGTCAGCACAAGAAGCTCACGAAGCCATTCGTCCCACTTACATGAATACCGCCACTATCAAAGAAGCAGAATGGGCAAGGCTTTACGAATTAATTTGGAAAAGAACTATGGCCAGCCAAATGGCAGATGCCGAACTGGAAAAAACTACTGCACAAATCTGCATTTCCGGTCAGCAGGAGGAACTTATAGCCACTGGTGAGGTACTAAAATTTGATGGCTTTTTAAAAGTTTATCTAGAGGATCGCGACGAAGATGATAAAGAAAATGAGGAAGAAGGCATGCTTCCACCCCTTCAAAAGGGCCAGGTATTGCCTCTGATTACCATGAAAGCCATTGAGCGCTTCAGCCGGCCACTTCCCAGATACACAGAAGCATCGCTGGTAAAAAAATTAGAAGAATTAGGCATAGGACGGCCTTCCACATATGCACCCACTATATCTACCATTCTAAAAAGAGGATATGTAGAGAAAAGAGACAAAGAAGGAACTCGAAGAGGATTTCAGGTGCTGGTACTTAAAAATGGAAAAATCAGCAATACAACAGAACAAGAAAATACCGGAGCAGAAAAATCAAAATTATTTCCCTCCGATTTGGGTTTGGTAGTTACTGATTTTTTGTTACAATACTTTGATGATGTAATGGATTATGGTTTTACAGCAAAAATCGAGAACGAATTTGATGAAGTAGCTGCCGGAAAACTTCGATGGAATGGCATGATCAAGGATTTTTACAAACCCTTTAAAAAAGATGTCGATAAAACAATCGAGTCAGCTGAACGGATTAAGGGCGAAAGAGAACTCGGTATTGATTCAGAATCAGGCAAGCCTGTTATTGCCAGAATGGGACGTTATGGCGCAATGATTCAAATTGGAAAAGCTGATGATTTAGAAAAGCCGCGCTTTGCCAAGGTTCCAACAGGTCAGAGCATTGAAACAATAACATTTGAAGAAGCCCTCTCCTTGTTTGGTGCACAAGGGCCGATGGGCAAATTTGAAGACAAAGAAGTGTTGGTCAACGTAGGTAGATTTGGACCTTATATTAAATGGGGCGAGGAATATGTATCCTTGCCTAAAGGCACAGATCTAAGTACTGTAGGGTTAGACAAAGCCATTTCTTATATCAACGAAAAGAAGAAGGCAGACGCACCTGTTGGTAGTTATCAAGAAAAAGGAATAACCAAAGGAAGCGGCCGATTTGGCCCCTACATTAAATGGGATGGTATTTTTATAAACGTTCCTCGTCGATATGATTTTGCCAATTTATCCGAATCGGAAATGCATGAATTAATAGAGGCAAAAATCAAGAAGGAAGCAAATAGATATATCAATCGATGGCCCGATGAAAAAATTAGTTTAGAGAATGGCCGATGGGGTCCCTTAGTGAAATGGGGTAAAAAATTGATCTACCTTCCTAAAAATAAAGACGGTTCGCGTACAACCACTGCAGAGGCAAAATTATTGTCTTTAGAAGCAATAAAGGAGATTATTGAAGCACAAGTACCCGGTGCATTTGCAAAAAAGAAAAAGGCTCCAACGACCAAAAAGAAAAAAAAAGTCCCTAAAAAAAAGAAATAAATCATGAAGCGCAACTACTGGGAGAAAATGGCCTCCAACTACCAGGAAGAAATTTTTGATGTGCTTCAACATGATAAAAAAAAGTGGATTGCAAAAGCCATTAAAACCTATGCCAACAGCCAGCATCAAGTAATTGATATTGGCTGTGCCGTTGGTAAATGGCTGCCCTTAATTTCACCGTTATTCAAAAAAGTTATTGCACTAGATATCTCTAGCAATAACTTAAAGATCGCGCAATCCACTTATCCCAATTTAAAAAACGTTAATTACCAACAAGGCGACATGAGCAATAACAGATTTCGCGTTGCTCCGGCCGAGTTGGGAATTTGCATCAATGCTTTACTAACTCCTCATGCTAAAGATCGCTTTGCGTTCTTTATTAACTTAACCCGCTGCATTAAGCCTGGTGGCATCTTGATCTTAACTGTACCTTCCCTTGAATCTTATCTATTTACCAGAATCATCCAACAACAATTTAAAATTGACACTCCACAATTTGCAGAAAAATTGACTAAAGACAAAGCGGTTCGGCATTGGAAAAATCTTAAACAAGGAGTAGTTAACATTGATGAGGTTCCCCATAAACATTTTTTACAAGAGGAACTTAAATTAAATCTAGTTCAACATCATTTTGAACCCATTCAATTTAAAAAAATAGAGTATAGTTGGAATACAGAGTTTGTCAATCCACCACAATGGCTCAAGCAGCCTCTTCCTTGGGATTGGATGGTAATGGCAAAACGAAGCAAGCCCTAGTAAACTGTTAAGGTATGTGGAAAAGTTCCGTTTCTTTAATTCACGACCATGCATGAAATTGTGCGCATGGGAACCACAACAGAAATTTCAGCTTTACTTAATTTGATAGATGACCCAGATGAGGAGGTTTTTGGTGCGGTCTCAGCTAGAATTGTTGCTTATGGCTCTACCATCATTCCCACCCTGGAGCACTGGTGGGAAACCGTTCCCAATGAACAAGTACAAACCCGCATAGAAGGGCTTATACATCGCCTTCAACTTAGAGACCTAAAAAGAAATTTAACCGACTGGAAAGAAACGACCAATCCTGAATTACTGGCCGGGGCACTTTTAGTTTCCACTTTTCAATACCCTGATCTTGCTACCACCCCTGTTATTACAGATATAGAACGACTAAGAAGGAATATTTGGTTGGAATTAAACAATTATCTCACCTCTTTAGAGCAAGTAAATGTTGTTAACAATATTCTTTATGGATATTTTGGACTCAAAGCAATTCCGAGGGATGAATGCAAAACTGATGATCATTTGATTCATAAAGTAATTTCCAATAAAAAGGGTTCGCCAACGGGAAATGGCTTATTATACCTTGTTTTAAGTGAATTACTCGATCTTCCTATTCGAGCAGTACAAATTCCTAATCAATTTTTATTGGCTTATTTTAAACCCACACAGGATACGGCCACACTTAGTGCCGCTTTTTTTATTGACCCCTCTGGCGGTCAGATCTATACGCACAGGGATATTGCGACCTACTTTAAACGCATCAAAGAACCGTTGGAGGAACAATATTTAATGCCCAGATCTACTAATGAAACCGTTGCAAGTGTATTGGAAGAATTGTCCAGATCTTTTGATCCAAGCAAAGAAAAGCATAAAGTGCTTGAATGCATTGAGCTCGCCAACTACCTTAAGTCCTAATTTCCTATAAAGTAAGGGACCAACCTTCCCGATATTCTCGCTTGACAAATTGATTAGCTTCTTCAAAGTTGGTAACTCGCATAGCAGTGGAATCCCAAAGCAGTTTTTTACGTCCGAGATATTTATCCTCCCAACTTTTTAAATTAGGATTTTTAATCATCCAACTACGAATCGCAACGTTTCCCATTAAAATGCTTTCCGTAAATGGCCCAGCATATTCAAAAGGAGAACTCGTGACTCCTTTTCCATATCCCGCAATGCACGCGTTGACCCATTGCAAATAATGACCTTCAGGAACTCGGGGTAAAGTTTGCTTGGGCAATTCAATTTCTCTCATCAATTTGGTGGGTAGCAATCTTGGATTAGCTCCATAGCAATCGATCAGCATTTTTCCTTTTGTGCCAATGAAAAGAACCCCTCCATCCCAATTTCCAAACGACTCTTCAGGAGATAGTTCCTCTGGCCGAGGAGGAAGTAGTCCCCCATCATACCATGAAACCTTAATGGAACCTTTTCCGTCAGTACGGGGATAATTGAGGTGAATAATCGAAGAAGGTGGGCAAGCTTCAATAGCTGGAGTGTCATTCCACATTTCCCGCCATATTGTAGCAACACTGCATTCTGCAGAAGACGGATATAGGATGGGTAAAATTCGATAAATAGGATCCATTATATGGCAGGCCATGTCGCCCAAAGCACCTGTTCCAAAAGCCCACCAACCTCTCCAATTAAATGGTAAATAAGAAGGATGATAAGGAATGTGTTTAGCAGTACCCAACCATAAGTTCCAATCTAGCTCAGCCGGTACTTCAAATTGACTCGTGGGAGCTTGCACACCCTGTGGCCAAACTGGACGATTAGTCCAAGCCTGCGCCTCAACCACTTCACCAATTAAACCAGCATTATACATTTCTTGTGCAACGCGAACGTCATTTCCAGAACCTCCCTGATTTCCCATTTGTGTAACTACCTTATAGCGCTTTGCTGCTTCAGTCAAGAAACGAGCTTCGTAAATATCATGTGTCAAAGGCTTTTGCGTATACACATGCTTACCCAATTGCATAGCCGCCAGCGTGGCAACGGCGTGAGTATGATCCGGAGTTGATATGGAGCAGGCATCTATGGTGTTTTTTTCCTTGTTGAGCATTTCTCGAAAATCCTTGTAATAAGTGGCCTTGGGATAAGCCTTTCTGGATTTTTCTGCTTGTCTGTCGTCCACATCGCACAGTGCCACAATATTTACGTATGGACTTTTTGCAAATTGAGCAAGATCACCCGCACCCTGACCTCCTACCCCTATTCCGGCAATATTTAACTTATCGCTTGGGGCGATGAAGCCTTTTCCTAGTACAGTACGAGGAATAATCATCCAACCAGTGGCTGCCATCCCTGCTTGCTTTACAAATTTTCTTCTGGAAGGTGCACTTGGCTTGTGCATATAAAAAGATTTATTTTTTAGATAAATGTTGACTTTGGAAAACAAAAGGTAGCAATCCGTGTACATGATCAAAGATGAGTACATCGCCTGTAATTCCCGCAAGTAATAAGCGTATAGGTTGATTCACCCTGGATTCATACTCTGATAACGCCTGTCTGCACATCCCACAAGGAGAAATAGGTTCACTGCTTTGTTGATTAGCGCGCAGATAAGTTATAGCAAGAGAATCAATAGCAACACCAGGGTACTGCACAGCAGCATTGCCCAACAATACCCGTTCAGCACAAATCCCAACCGGATAAGACGCATTTTCCTGGTTGGAGCCCAAGATCAATTTTCCATTAGCCAAATAAGCAGCAGCGCCTACTTTAAAGTTCGAGTAAGGTGCATACGCCTCCTGAGCAGCCTGGGTAGCCGCATTTAATAAAGCAATATCCTTTGTTGATAGCTCCGTTCGATCACTCACACGATGGAATTCAAATTGATACAATTCTTTTTTCATACTTCAATAATTTAAAAAGGCCCCATTTTGGGACCTTTGAAGTTAAGTTATTTGATAGTGCGAAACAATCGGTTCCACCGAGGGCCATTCTCCCAGCTAAACCAAATCAGCCAAGCCTTACCTACAACTCGATCCTCAGGAACAAATCCCCAAAAGCGAGAGTCTTGTGAACCATGTCTGTTATCTCCCATCATCCAATAGTAATTCATGTTAAATGTATAACTAGTGGCCGGCTGTCCATTTAATATTATTTTATTATTTTCTTTGGATAGTGTGTTACGCTCATAAACTCTTATTACTCGTTCATAGAGAATATAAGTAGAGTCATTCAATGGAATTTTAACGCCTTTTTGAGGTATCCAAATGGGGCCATAATTATCCTTTGTCCATTTAAAATAAGTAGTGTCATAGGGAAATACGTCTCCAGAAGTAGTGCGAGGGTCCATATCACCAGCGGCTTTTGAATCATAAACTTCATTGTCTGCTACTAATGGGCCATCTAAAAATGGCTGGCTTTTGAATTTTTCTACTTTGTTATAAGGCAAATTGATCACGTACAAACCAGAAATGTCCATCCCAAATTCAGTGGTATTAAACTCCTCCTTCATGATTTCTGGGTCCAACGGAACAGTAGAACGAAAAGAGTAAGTGTATTGTGCATCTGGGGGCGGAACAGCCTGCTTACCATCTAAAAATAATTGACCTGCTTTTAAACTGAGCACATCTCCTGGGATGGCGACGCAGCGCTTAATATAGTTATCTGTTTTGTCATTGGCGTGTATGGCAAGGGGATAATTGCCCGGATTATTTAAAACAATTTTTCGTCCCTCCTCTATGTTTCCATTGCCCAAACGGCGACAAACATCATAATAGGGATCTTTTGATTGGTATTCCGGTAAATTGATGACCGTATCCCCTGCAGGAAAATTAAACACCACTGCATCATTTCTTTTTACTGGAGAAGCAAACCACCGTATGTATGGAAGAGAACCTATTGTGGTGTAGGATTTTTTGGCAGAACCAAAAGGCATGTAATTGTGAACAAATGGAACGGCAAGCGGAGTGTTAGGTACACGAGGACCATAACTGAGTTTGCTCACAAAAAGAAAATCATTAATCAATAAACTTTTTTCCATAGACCCAGATGGTATGGTATAGGCTTCAAAAACAAATGTTCTGATCAAGGTAGCTGCTACAATAGCAAATACTGCTGCATCAAACCATTCACGCCAAGCAGGTTTATGGAGGTTTAGCATCCCTTTCTCACCAACAAAAACAAGGTCCTCTTGTGAGGCCAACCAGGGGAAATAAAAAGGGGCTAATAATGCTGAAGCAGTGTGGTCAAGCAAAGAAAATCGACCAAAAGCTTTTGAAAATTCAATAAATATTCCTGGCGTTATAAACCACCCCACAACCGGAATAAATTGCCAAAATACCCAGTGGAGCGGTCTTCCACTTAGCTGTTGCATCACCCAAGTATTATAAAAGGGTATATAGGCTTTCCAAGCTTTCTCTCCCGCTTTTTTAAATAATCTGGCAAAGCCAAAAGCTGGTAATAAAACAAGAAGAGTGCTAATCGAAAAAACTAAAAGAAAATGTTGTAGTGGCATATTATTTTAGTTGATACATCACTTCTTTGACCAACTTGACAGTTCTCGGTACGTCTGGAAGCGCAGCTGAAACTAGGTTTGGAGCATAATGCAATGGAGCATCTGCTGCAGTAATTCTGCGAATTGGTGCATCTAAGTAATCAAATCCCTCTTTTTGAATGCGATATGAAAGTTCAGAAGACACGGAGGCAAATGGCCATTGCTCCTCAACAATTACCAATCTATTTGTTTTTTGAACACTCGTCAGAACTGTTTTCCAATCCAAAGGACGAATGGTTCGCAGATCTATCACTTCAGCACTGATTCCTTCCTTTTCAAGTTCATCAGCTGCTCCTAATGCAACTTTCATCATTTTATTGAAAGAAACGATGGTAACATCCCTACCATTTCTTGCCACTGATGCCTTCCCTAATTCAATATAGTATTCTTCAGCAGGAACAACTGTCTTATCTCCATACATCAATTCACTTTCCATGAACACAACGGGATCTTCTTCATATCTGATGGCTTGTTTTAATAGCCCCTTGGCATCAAACCCATTGCTGGGCGAAACCACTTTGATTCCTGGAATGTTTGCATATAGCGATTCAAATGCAGTAGAGTGTTGAGCACCCAACTGACCGGCAGAACCATTAGGCCCTCGAAAAACAATTGGGCAAGTTATTTGTCCACCACTCATCGCCAGCATTTTAGAAGCGGTGTTCAATATTTGGTCCAAAGCAAGAACAGCAAAATTCCAGGTCATAAACTCTACAATTGGTCTAAGACCATTCTGAGCGGCTCCCACTCCTATTGCGGCAAAACCCAGCTCTGATATTGGCGTGTCAATAACCCGCTTAGCCCCAAATTCCGAAAGCATCCCCTGGCTAGCCTTGTATGCTCCGTTATATTCCGCAACCTCCTCGCCCATAAGGAAAACACGTTCGTCTCTGCGCATTTCTTCAGACATGGCCTCACGAATGGCTTCTCTAAATGCAATTGATCTTGACATAATCAGCTGATTTTAAGCTCTGCAAATGTAAGCACCCCCCTTAATAAATCCTACTATACGGAGTAATAGCTGCAGAATTAACGCAGTTTTAGAGAGTCATGGAAAACTTGACCTTACCTTTGCTACGCCATGAAAAATATCAAGATCATTGAAGTGCCCTCAGAAATTGGTGCCGGAACCCGGGGAGCCAGTCTGGGAATTGAAGCCATTAAGATTGCAGCACTGGACTTTATGAGTAACTTCTTTATCCACTTCCCTACTGAGCAAATCCCCACTGAGAATAAACTCTTACATGAACCAATCGAGTCCCCATATGCAAAGCGTGCAAAAGGAATTTATACCATGTATGAAAGGGTGAGTAAAGCTGTTGGTGATACGGTGAAAAATAATTTTTTTCCAGTTGTCTTAAGCGGAGATCATGCAACATCCGGGGCCACTATAGCTGGAATTCGTATGGCAAAACCAAAAAGTAAATTAGGGGTGATCTGGATCGATGCCCATGCGGATTTACATACCCCCTTCACTACGCCAACCGGGAACATGCACGGCATGCCCATGGCTATTTCTTTGGGTATAGACAATAAGGAATGTGCAGTGCATAAGCCAGATCCTGCAACATTGGAATATTGGAATAAGCTAAAAAATATTGGTAAAATTTGTCCCAAGGTTTCTGCTGAAGATATTGTTTACATATCGCTTAGGGATTTTGAAAAAGAAGAAAAAAACTTATTAGAAAGGCTGGGTATTAAAAAAATTTCTGCAAAAGAGGTAAGGAGCAAAGGTGCAGAAAGTATTGTCAGATCAATCTTACGATACTTGTCCGACTGTACAGACATCTATCTTTCCTTTGACGTAGATTGTTTAGACGCCTCCATCTCTAAAGGCACAGGAACTCCCGTGGGTAATGGGTTGAGAGAAAGAGAAGCGGAGGACTTGGTCAGCAAGTTTATGCAAAACAGAAAAATCTGTTGTTTTGAAATCACCGAAGTGAATCCGACACTGGATAAAGAAAATTTAATGGCAGAAATTGCATTCAATATCTTACAGCGTAGTGTCAATAATTTGATGATGAATTAATAGGTACTAACAATCGTTCTGACTTGATTGATATTGACTAAACGCATATCTTAGCATCTTAATTTTTTCAAGGTATGTCATCTAAAGTAACGAAGATTGGCGTTTTGACTTCAGGGGGCGATTCTCCTGGAATGAACGCAGCAATCCGTGCCGTAGTTAGAACCGGTCTTTATTACGGATTAGAGGTTTACGGTATCATGCGAGGCTATCAAGGTCTGATCGAAGATGATATGATCAAAATGAATGGACGCTCTGTAGCCAATATTATTCAACGAGGGGGTACTATTTTAAAAACTGCCCGATGCATGGAGTTTATGGAGAAAGAAGGGCGGCAAAAAGCATATGACAATCTAAACAAACGAGGAATTGATGGCTTGTTAGTTATTGGAGGAGACGGGTCGTTTAGAGGAGCCAACATATTTAGCAGCGAGTTTAGCATTCCGTGCATTGGTATTGCAGGAACAATTGACAAGGATATCTCAGGCACCGATTTCACCATTGGGTTTGATACAGCCGTCAATACTGCGGTAGAAGCAATCGATAAAATACGAGACACTATGGAAGCACATGATCGTGTGTTTGTCATAGAAGTAATGGGACGAGACGCAGGATACATCGCGTTGCATAGTGGAATTGCTACCGGAGCAGAAAATATTTTAATACCAGAACGAAAAACGGATATCAACTCCATCATTAGCTCATTAAAGGAAAAGGAGCGCCGGAAAAAAATGGTCAACTTAATTGTTGTGGCCGAGGGTGATGATTTTGGTGGCGCAGATCAAGTAAGTAAAGTATTAAAAGAAAATCTTCCAAAAGCTGAGATTAGAGTATGTATTTTAGGCCATATACAACGAGGAGGATCTCCCAGTTGTCTTGATCGTATCATTGCAAGCCGTATGGGATATCATGCCGTTGAAAGCTTGCTGCAAGGCAGACACAATGTGTTTGTAGGGATTCATGATAATAAAATGAACTACATCCCCCTGGAACAGGCCGTTAAAACAAAAGGAAAGATCAGCGATGAGTGGCTGGATATTGTAAAAATATTAGCCAGCTAAAATTACGCACTTATGACAAAGAATATTGACAAGTACATTCATCAAGAGTATGACAATGAAGCAGGTCGAAAACATGCAACTAAACGCACAAAAATCATAGCCACAGTTGGCCCCTCCTGCAACACTTACGATAAATTATTAGCCTTAGTAAAAGTAGGAGTCAATGTATTTAGACTTAATTTTTCTCACGGAAAACATGAAGAGAAAGCAACCATCATTGAATTCATCCATCAAATTAATAAAACTCAACCTTACAACATTTCCATCTTGGCCGATTTGCAAGGACCTAAGTTACGTGTGGGAGAATTGGAAAATGGCGCCATTGAATTAATAGCTGGCGACTGCTTTTTGTTCACTAATGAAAAAATCATTGGGACTAAGGAAGCAGTGTATGTATCCTACGATAACCTTCATAAGGATGTAAAGAAGGGAGAGAAAATTTTAATCGATGATGGAAAAATTGAAGTAGAGGTAATGGAAATATTACCCACTTGCCAAGTTCGCGTAAAAGTTCTTATAGGCGGGACCCTCTACCCTAAAAAAGGAGTAAATCTCCCCGATACTAATATTTCATTGCCTTCCATAACACCAAAAGACCTGGATGATCTATCCTTCATTTTTAAACATCAGATTGATTGGATTGCCCTTTCATTTGTTCGAACACCTGATTGTATCAAACAACTCAAAGACGTCATCGCAGAAAATAAGCATACCGCAAAAGTGATTGCAAAAATTGAGATGCCAAAAGCAATCAAAAACCTGCGAGAGATCATATTGGAAAGTGATGGTATTATGATTGCCAGAGGGGATCTCGGTGTTGAATTGCCGGTGGAAGAAGTGCCATTGATTCAAAAAGATATTATCAAAAAATGCATTCACCGTGCCAAACCCGTCATTGTGGCAACACAGATGATGGAAAGCATGATTGATCGAGTAAAACCAAATCGAAGTGAAATCACCGATGTGGCTAACGCTGTTTTGGAAGGTGCTGACGCCTTAATGTTAAGTGGAGAAACAGCAGTAGGTAATCACCCCACCCTAGTCATTGAAACGATGACCAGAATAATTTTGGAAGTAGAAGCAAAAGCTTATTACTATAATCGGGACGAGATGCTTCGACCACAGGCACACTCCCCTTCTTTGCTAAGCGACGCCATTTGTTACAATGCCTGTAAGCTGGCTGAGGATGTCAATGCAGAAGCAATCATCGGAATGACGCAAAGTGGCTATACTGGATTTATGATTAGTAGTTACCGGCCAAAGGCCCCAGTTTATGTTTTTACTAAAAAAAGACATTTAGTAAATCAACTCAGTCTTTCTTGGGGAGTGCGCGCATTCTTTTATGATGAAGAAGATAGTTTGGACGATATTTTTCAAGACCAAATAGATATACTTAAACTTCGCAGCTTCTTGAAAAAAGGGGATGTAGTAGTTAGTACCGGCAGTACTCCCGTTCACTTACATCTTTTTACCAATGTGTTGAAGATTACCACAGTAAATTGATGCAAGCTAGAGTTCTCTTACTTTAATATTCCTAAACCAAACCTTATCCCCGTGGTCCTGTAAGCCAAGTTTGCCTTGTTGGAACATGCCAAATCCTTTCATTTTAGCAAACTTACTCCCTGCAATAAGTTTTGTCCATTGATCGCCCCAAAGCTGAGTGGAAATAATATTGGCTCCATTCATCCAAAGATCTAATTGTCCGTTCACTGAACGAATTTCTACCTGATTCCATTCTCCAAACGGTTTGACGGTTTCTATATTGCAAGAAATTAAGTCATAAAGGTCTCCGGCTCGATGTTTGCTTATTTTACCATCGGCATGACCGGTATTGTCGAGTATCTGCATTTCAGGAGCAGACATCCAGGGCCAATTATAGATGGTAGTGTCTTCGTGGACAAAGAACATAATACCACTGTTTCCTTTCTGTGCAATTTTCCATTCCAATTTTAAATGAAAATTTTTAAACTCTCTATCTGTTACTATATCACCGCCGTCAAGCACTTGCCAATCATTTTTATGTGTAGGATCAAGAAATAGGGCGCCATCCTCTACTTTCCATGCAGCTCCGATTGGTTTGCCTCCATATTTGTGCCATCCTGTTGTTGATTTGCCATCAAATAATAAAGTCCATCCTTCTTTTTTTTCATCTCGTAACAAAATAGTTGAGTTTTGCTGCGCTAACAAAGAAGTGGAAAAAAAGAACAAAGAGATTGACAGTAAATAAGAACGCATAAATACTATTTTAATGTTAATATATACCGGATCATAGTTTCAGCATCTTCCTGTGAAAGGCTCGCATGCGGAGTCATAGGGACATTTCCCCAATTGCCACTCCCACCTTTTATGACAATTGCAGCAAGTGCCGCAACTACATTATTGGGAGCATTGGCATATTTCTTAGCTACATCCTTATAGGAAGGCCCAATTAACTTATCATCAATTTTATGACAAGTCATGCAATCATTCTTTCCAACTAATGCTAATCCTTTAGTATAAACTGGATCCTTTACCGATGCAGCAGGCTCAGTACTTGATTCCGCCGAGGTATCGTTAAGCTGTTTTGGGGAAGATTGACAAGCAATAAAACTAACTAGTAGTAAAACCAAAAATGAGTAACGATTGACCATAACTTAGTAAATTTTAATTATTAAAAAATTAATCCAGCCCTAATAATTTTCTGTTAGCAGAAACGGTTGTTCCACTTGCTGCAAAATCATCAAATGCTTTTTGGGTTACGCGAATGATATGATTCTTGATAAATGTGGCTCCCTCTGCAGCACCTTGTTCAGGATGTTTAATGCAACACTCCCACTCCATAACAGCCCATCCGGAATAATCATATTGTGCAAGCTTACTAAAAATTGATTTAAAGTCAACCTGTCCGTCTCCGGGAGATCTATACCGCCCCGCTCGGTTAGCCCAAGATTGATAGCCCCCAAAGGTTCCTTGTTTGCCCGTTGAATGAAATTCTGCGTCTTTGACGTGAAATGCTTTTATTCGTTGATGATAGAAATCAATGTAAGCCAAATAGTCCAATTGCTGTAAAACAAAATGCGAAGGATCGTATAGCAAACAAGCCCTGGGATGTTGATCAACGGCATTCAAAAACATTTCATAAGTGATACCATCAAAAATATCCTCCCCGGGATGTGCTTCATAGCAGATGTCTACACCGCATTCATCAAAGTAATTAAGTATGGGTAGCCATCTCTTTGCTAATTCTTTAAAACCCTCTTCCACCAATCCAGCAGGTCTTTGTGGCCACGGATGAAAAGTGTGCCACAACAAAGAGCCGCTAAATGTTGGATGAGCAGTTAGGTCCATATGTTGAGAAGCTTTAGCGCCAAACTTAACTTGTTCAATAGCCCAAGATGTTCTAGCATTGGTATTCCCTTTAAATTCTATTGGAGCAAAGCCATCAAACATAGTATGGTAAGCCGGATGAACAGCTACTAATTGCCCTTGCAAGTGAGTAGAAAGTTCTGAAATAGTAAGCCCGCATTCTTCAACAATACCTTTTATTTCTTGTGCATAAGTTTTACTTTCTGCCGCTTTCTTCAAATCCATACACCTTAAATCCCAGGTAGGAATTTGCACTGCGTCGTACCCTAGGGACTTTGCCCACTGACATATCGAGCGTAATTCATTAAAAGGAGCTTTGTCGCCCATAAATTGAGCGAGAAAAATACCAGGTCCTTTGATGGTAGTCATAATTAAATAAAATTAATCAGTAAAGTCAACCCATGATTGTTGTTGACTGGATTTAATCATTGTTTCTACAAATAGCATCCCGCGTAAACCTTCTTTTGATCCAGGGAAATCAGAGCAAACAGCTGAGGGCAGTTCGCCATTTTCCTTAGCTAATATAGTAAGTGCAAAATTTCGATACAGATTGGCGAATGCTTCTAAATACCCTTCTGGATGTCCAGCTGGAGTTCGAGAATTATGAGTAGCATACTCACTCAGATAACCAGTACCTGCCCTCCAACACTCCGCAGGACGATCTGGCCACACGATATGCAGCGAATTATTATCTTCTTGCTTCCAGGAGAGCCCTCCCTTTTCTCCATAAATCCTGATGGATATATTATTTTCGGCTCCCGCTGCAACTTGTGTTGCCATCAATACACCAGAAGCCCCGTTGTTGAATTGCAGAAGTGCAGCTCCGTCATCATCCAGTTTTCTGCCAGCAACAATCGTATTGACAGCTGCACAGAGTTTACTGACTTTTAAACCAGATATGTACTCTGCCAGATTAAATGCGTGTGTTCCTATATCACCCATTGCTCCACCTAATCCACTTCGTTTTGGATCTGTTCTCCAAACTGCCTGCTTTTGTTTGCTTCCTTCAAGGTAGGTGTGTAACCAACCCTGCGGATATTCAACATAAACTTTACGAATTTCTCCCAATAAGCCTGTTTGAATGAGTTGTCGAGCTTGTTTTACCATGGGATAACCAGTATAGGTGTGGCAAAGCATAAAGAACCGGTCAGCTTCCAACACTTTTTTATGTAATACGCGGGCCTCACTTACTGAAAATGTCATGGGTTTTTCCAGCACAACATGAAAACCCGCATTCAACGCCAATACTGCGGGTTCATAATGCAAGTGATTAGGCGTAACAATGCAAACCACTTCTGTCCTCACTTCAGCAGGGAGTAGCACTTCTTGATGAACCAAAGCATGAAAGGAAGGGTATACCCTATCCTTAGAAAGTTGCAATTCCTCTCCTGTTTTTTGGGAAACTTCTGGATCAGCACTAAAAGCACCTGCTACTAATTCATAGTGACCATCCATTGAAAATGCAAGACGATGTATGGAACCAATAAAAGCCCCTTTGCCACCGCCTATCATGGCAATACGGAGTTTTCTATTCATAGCAAATGTTTGAAGTATTAAATGTACTATTTTTATCTTCAATAGTTTACAATGAAAACAACAACAAGAATTCAATTAGCGCTCATGATGTTCCTCAACTTTTTTGTTTGGGGCATTTGGTTTGTTACCATGGGTACTTATTTAAGCACACAATTGAGCACTGGTGGTGTTGAAATCGGACTTGCCTATGGAACACAATCGCTGGGAGCCATAGTGGCACCTTTTATCATTGGGTTGATTGCTGACAAATACTTTGCTGCGCAACGAATTTTAGGCGTGTTGCATTTGACTGGTGGTATATTACTCTATTACCTTTCTTCACAATCTAATTTTAGTGCTTTCTATCCGTATTTGTTGACTTATATGATCGTTTATATGCCCACACTCGCATTGGTCAATGCGATAGCATTTAAGCAAATGGCCAGTCCTGAAAGAGAATTTTCAGCAATCCGAGTTTGGGGTACAATCGGATGGATTGCCTCAGGGCTATTAATTGGTTGGCTCGCCTTAGAGTCAACAGGTAATCTGGATCAAACATTTAAAATTGCGTCACTTGTTTCTTTGGTATTAGGCGTGTTTAGCTTCATGCTTCCCAACACGCCCCCCCCTAAATCGGGAACACACACCACATTTGGCGAAATCATAGGTACTGATGCCATCGGTCTTTTAAAAGATAAAAACTATTTAGTTTTTTTTATGGCTTCGATGTTGAATTGTATCCCACTGGCGTTTTATTACCAGGAGACAAATATATTCTTAAATGAAGTTGGCGTCAAAAATGCCGCTTCCAAAATGACAATGGGGCAAATGAGCGAAACACTCTTCCTATTTCTTATGCCCCTTTTCTTTTCAAGATTGGGAGTAAAAAAAATGTTATTGATTGGAATGGCTGCTTGGGTGATTCGTTATCTCTGTTTTGGTTTTGGTGATGCAGGGACTGGCATTGGTCTTTTATACGCAGGAATAATCTTACATGGCATTTGCTATGATTTCTTCTTTGTCACCGGACAAATCTACACAGATCAACGAGCTGGTGAAAAAATCCGGTCTTCTGCACAAGGCATGATTACCCTTGCTACTTATGGAGCAGGGATGTTAGCTGGGTTCTGGCTGGCTGGGCTTATAGCCGACCAATACAAAACAGCTTCTGGGCATGATTGGAATGCCATTTGGATGGTGCCGGCTCTAATTGCCACCACCATACTTGTGCTATTTTTTCTGCTATTTAAAGATCCCACCTCAACTAAAAAAGAAAAATGAGTATTAAAAATACTACAAGAAGAGATTTACTTAAAAAAGCGGGGCAACTGGCTCTTGCAGCTTCGCTTCCCTTTAATCCAATCAATGCGTCTGCTCATCCAGCAGTTCAGCAACAAAACAATGGGAAAATTAATCACGCTGTTTGCAGTTGGACATATAGTTTCCTGTCGCTGGATGAACTATGTAAATTGGTTAAAGAATTAAAAATAGACACTATTGATTTAGTTGCCCCCAAAGATTTTGCCCTATTGAAAGAGCATGGAGTAAATTGCTCAATGTGCTATACCGCAGGAAAAGTAAGTCTTACTCAAGGGTGGAACGACCCAATAAATCACCCTTGGTTGATCCGTGATTATCTGGAAGCTATTCCCATAGTTGCGCAGGCCGGGTTCAAAAACCTGATTTGCTTCTCCGGAAATAAAAATGGTATGGACAATCACACAGGACTTCAAAATTGTGTAAAAGGGCTTCAACAAGTTATACCTGCAGCAGAAAAATTTGGAGTTACATTACAGATGGAGCTTTTCAATAGTAAAGTAGATCACAAAGACTATATGGCGGACAACTCGGCCTGGGGAGTTCAATTGTGCAAAGAGTTAGGTTCTGCAAATTTTAAGTTGTTGTATGACATTTACCATATGCAAATTAGCGAAGGAGATATCATACGTACCATACAAGACAATCATACCTATTTTGGCCACTATCACACTGCCGGTGTTCCAGGCAGACATGAGATAGATGAATCTCAGGAATTATATTATCCGGCTATCATGCAAGCTATTGCCTCAACTGGCTACACAGGGTATGTGGCGCAAGAGTTCCTACCCACCGGCAAGACTACGGAAGAGAAAGTTGCCGCACTAAGAAAAGCTATTCAAATTTGCACAATCTAACTTACGATAATCTATGCCAACTGAAAACATTTATGACGCTATTGTTGTGGGATCTGGAATCAGTGGAGGATGGGCAGCTAAGGAGTTAACCGAAAAAGGCTTAAACGTTCTTTTGTTGGAAAGAGGAAGAGACATTGAACATATTAAAGACTATGTGAATGCAACCAAAGAGTCCTGGGAGTTTCCTCATAGGGGCATAAGGCCAACACAGCAAATGTTGGAAGATTATCCTGTATTGAAAAGAGATTATCCGCTCAATGAAACGGTACTGGATCTATGGGTCAAAGACAAAGAATGCCCCTATACAGAGACAAAGCCATTTTCTTGGTTCAGAGGATACCATGTAGGCGGACGCTCGCTTACCTGGGGCAGACAGAGTTATCGTTTTAACAAATGGGACTTTGAGGCTAACCTTAAGGATGGGCATGGAGTAGATTGGCCTATTCGATATGATGACCTGGCGCCTTGGTATAGCCACGTAGAAAAGTTTGCAGGGATCCAAGGCAGCAAGGAAGGATTAGAGGTACTTCCCGATGGAGAATTTATGCCTCCCATGGATTTGAACTGTGTTGAAAAAGATGTAGCTGAAAAATTAAAGAAACATTATAAGGGAGAACGACATTTATTTATTGGCAGAAGTGCTAATATAACCGTGCCGCATGAAGGCAGAACTAATTGCCAATATAGAAATCGTTGTTGGAGAGGCTGTCCCTTTGGAGGTTATTTTAGCACACAGTCTTCCACCTTGCCAGCAGCCATGAAAACCGGGAAGCTTACACTTCGCCCCTTTTCAATTGTTACGCAGGTTTTATTTGACAAAAACACCAAAACGGCAAAAGGAGTGGAGGTGTTAGATGCTACAGAAAATAAAACAATTCACTATCAGGCTAAAATTGTTTTCTTGTGTGCCTCCTCTTTTAATTCCACCTGGATACTAATGAACAGTGCCACTGATATTTGGCCTGATGGACTTGGAAGCAGCAGCGGAGAATTAGGAAATAACGTAATGGATCATCATTTCAGATGTGGTGCAGGCGCCACGGCTGAAGGATATAAGGATCGCTACCAGTATGGACGAAGACCCTCAGGGGTTTATGTGCCACGATTCAGAAACATATACAATGATAAACGCGCATATGTCAGAGGATTTGGGTATCAGGGTGGAGCTGGAAGGGGCAGAGGAGTTCAGGTGGCTGAATTTACCATAGGTGCTGAATTGAAGGAGGCATTAAGTGTGCCTAACGATAATTGGTATATGGGAATTATGGGATTTGGAGAAATGCTTCCCTATCATGAGAATAAAATCAGTTTGAATAAAAATGTAAAGGATAAGTGGGGATTGCCAGTATTGGATATGGATGTAGAAATAAAAGAGAATGAAAAGAAGATGAGGGAAGATATGATGAATGACGCTAAAGAAATGTTGGAGGCGGCTGGATTGAAAAATGCTTACACCTACGATTACGGCTACGAAATAGGAATGGGTATTCATGAAATGGGAACAGCACGTATGGGTCGCGATCCTAAATCTTCTGTACTCAATGGTAATAATCAAGTCTGGGATTGCAAGAATGTATTTGTAACGGATGGTTCCTGCATGACTAGCTCATCTTGCGTTAACCCGTCGCTGACCTATATGGCTATGACAGCACGTGCTGCCAATATTGCCGTTGAAGAACTTAAAAAAGGTAACCTATAATATTTTCAGTTATGAAAAGAAGAGAATTACTTAAATCGATTGCACTGCTAACAGGAGTTGCAGTAGTTGGTGGAGAGCTTTTCTTAACGGGA
>VGGU01000028.1 GCA_016868475.1 Bacteroidota bacterium | reverse complement strand
ATTGATATTGCCTACTACAGCGGATTCGCTTATTACAGGTTTTACAACAGCTCAATTGGAATGGTGTAAAGAAAACGAAGGATTAATTTGGACGCATTTAATTCGTTCAGAAGAACTGCAAACCTTAAATCCGGTATTTATTCAAAATTATTTAGGAGAAGCCCCATTCACACAAGGACTATCACAGGAATATTCTCCGGGCAATATCGGACAATGGGTTGGCTGGCGTATTGTGGAAACTTTTGTCAAGAAAAACAATGACATTACTCCCGCACAACTCATGCAAATACCCGCAACTGAAATTTTAGAAAAAGCAAAATACAAACCGAGGTAGTGCAGCCGATTGTTGGCGCAGGCCTTAATTGTTTTTGAAAGGAACAACCATCTCAAAGGCCGGAATCTGTACAGTGAACTGTTCGTGGGATTCTAAATTTTCCATTTGATAGGTGCCCACCATTCGTCCCATTTCAGTATTTAAATTGCACCCACTTACATATCGATAAATCTCTCCGGGTAAAATCACGGGTTGCACTCCTACCACTCCCTCACCCTCCACTTCTCTGCGCATGGCGTTACTATCAAAAATAAACCAATGCCTACGATGAAGTTGCACAGGAAAGGAATTGTAGTTTTCTATTTCCACACGGTAAGCAAACATGTACTCGGCCTGAAGTGGATTGCTAAACTCCTCCTGATAATAAGTTTCAACGGAAACCTGAACCCCCTCTGTGATCATAGATGTCATGCACCAAATTTAACCTTATATCCCAATTTGGAAAGAAATTGAGCAAGCTTTTGTCGGTGATTGCCCTGCACTAATACTTCGCCATTTTTTACCGATCCCCCGGACCCACAATGGTTCTTTAATTTTTTTCCCAACTCTTCTAAATCATTGGTCTTGCCAATAAATCCCGTAACCAATGTTACTGCCTTGCCGGCACGCTGCTTGGTATCCAGCAATAAACGCAGTTGTTGTGAACCCGGTGGCAAGGTGTCCTGCTCATCGGGCTGCTCAGATTCAAATGAAAAATCTGGATCCGTGCTATATACAAATCCTCTTTTATCTGATTGATGTTTTTTAGACATACACTTATACTTTAATTGCCTTAAGACTCAAATCCAGACTTCTGGCCTGATGAATTAAAGCTCCTACACTTATAAAGTCAACGCCACTGGCTGCATATTCACAAATATTTTGCAGATTGATTCCACCACTGGCTTCTGTTTCAAAACCCCCTTCTTTTTTTATCAATGCCACCGCTTCAGCCAATGCAGGTGGTGTAAAATTGTCCAGCATAATCCTGAATACTTTACCCTTTGCATTCAGCACAATTTCTTTTACATCATCCAGGCTCCTGGCTTCCACTTCAATTTTTAGAGATGGGTTCACCTCCTGTGCATAGTTCCATGCCAACTGAATAGCTTTTTGCAATCCACCACAAAAATCAATGTGATTGTCTTTTAGCATGAGCATATCGTACAAACCAAATCGATGGTTTTTTCCGCCTCCGATTTTCACGGCTTCTTTTTCCAGCAACCGAAAATTAGGCGTTGTTTTTCTGGTGTCCAGCAATTGCGTTGAATACCCTTTTATGGCATCAACATACTGACGCGTTAGTGTGGCAATACCACTCATACGTTGCATGCAGTTCAGCATCACGCGTTCGCACTGCAAAATGGTAGCCATATAGGACTCAATAGTAAATGCAAGCTGGCCTTGCTGCATCAATTCCCCATCTTGCATATGCGGAGTAAATAGGGCTGTTGGATCCTTATATAGAAAAATTTGTCTTGCAATTTCAACACCCGCCAAGACACCCTTGTCCTTTATTTTTAATACTGCCCTTCCTCTTTCAGTGGCAGGTATGCAAGCAAGTGTGGAGTGATCTCCTTCGCCGATATCCTCCAAAAAGGCTGCATCAAGTAATGTATACAAGTCCTGTTGGTCTACCATGATCCTTGGTTAATCCATGGTTTGAATGCGTAATTCGCGTATCAGTTCTTTTCCGCCCTTTCCTCTAAGGAAAATGTTTACCCGATAGTCCGTTTGCTGTGTTTTAAGGGTGCCAATAGCATAGGAGCCCGCAGGGGACTTTCCCTTATGCTTTAATTCAAAAGCCACCACAGGATGCTGCGAAAAAAAACTCGCCAATTGGTTCTGTCCCTGTACGCGGGTAGTGGTTCCGGTTTGCTCGGGTAGTGTTAATACAATGGTTTCTTCAAAACGAACTGCCAGGTTAGCTGCATTACCAGTTTTCAATGCAATCAGCACGGCTTCTAATGCATCCTGTCTGTTATGCGTAGCCCCCAATCCAAGAAAGGCAAAAAGAACTAATCCCAGTAAGGGAAAAAATAGTAGCTGTTTTTTCATTTTGTCTAAGATATAAAAAAAAAGCGCCAAGATTTGGACGTAAATTTACCACCACAAATCTTAATCATGGCGCAGCAAAAAACAATGTTGGTTATCATGGATGGCTGGGGTATTGGGCAGGTCCCGTCCTCCGATGCCATTCTTGCTGCTAATACGCCATTTACCGACTCCTTATATCAACATTATCCAAACACTACCCTGGTAACCTGTGGCGAATCCGTTGGCCTGCCTGAAGGTCAAATGGGGAATTCGGAAGTTGGCCATTTAAATCTGGGTGCGGGCAGAATTGTGTATCAGGAATTTCAACGCATCAATCTTGCCATAAGGGGTGGTTCTTTTCACAACAATCCGGTTCTGCAGGCAAGCCTACAAAAGGCTAAGAGCAGCGGAAGAGCTTTACACCTTATCGGGTTGGTTAGTGATGGCGGAGTGCATTCTCATTTGAACCATCTCAAAGCCATTATTGATTGTTGTCAACATGCAGGTTTAACCCAAGTTTTTGTACATGCTTTCACTGATGGAAGAGACTGCGATCCCAAAAGCGGTTTAGGATTTATCAAGGACCTGCAACAATATCTGCAAAGCCACACCGGTCAAATAGCCACCATTAGTGGCAGATATTATGCTATGGATCGGGATAATCGATGGGAGCGGGTAAAGTTAGCCTATGACGCATTGGTAAATGGAAAGGGACAATTTGCAAATGATGCTGTAGAAGCCATGCAAAAAAACTATGCACAAAATTGTACGGACGAATTTATTCAACCAACCATTCTCACCGATACCGCTAATAACCCTATTGCTACCCTTGCTGAAAACGATGTGGTGATCTGTTTTAATTTCAGAACAGACCGTTGCCGTGAAATTACCCAAGCCCTGACCCAATGCGATTTTCCCGAGTATAACATGAAGCGCTTGCCCCTGCATTATACCACCATGACCGAGTACAATAAGTCATTTGAAAACGTGCAAGTGATTTTTGAAAATGACAACCTGAATAATACGTTGGGTGAGGTCTTGGAAAAAAATAACTGCACACAAATACGAATTGCCGAAACAGAAAAATATCCACACGTCAGTTTCTTTTTCAGTGGCGGCAGAGAAAAACCATTTGAGGGCGAACGCAGAATTTTAATTCCTTCTCCCAAGGTTGTCACCTATGATTTGCAACCCGAAATGAGCGCTGCAGCCGTAACCACTGCCATTGTAACTGAAATAGAAAACGACCCGCCTGATTTTATTTGTCTGAACTACGCCAATGCGGATATGGTTGGACATACTGGTGTATGGGAGGCCGCTATCAGAGCAGCCGAAACAGTGGACGTCTGTGTAGCACAGGTAGTAAAAGCCGGTTTGGAAAAAGGATACACTATTTTTCTAACAGCCGATCATGGCAATTCGGATTATCTGGTCAATGAGGATGGAACGCCCAATACAGCGCATACCTTAAATCAGGTTCCCTTGTTTGTGATCGATAATCATTGGAAACCGGTGCTTCAGCATGGAAAGCTGGGAGATATAGCCCCTACTATTTTGGATCGTATGCAACTCGATATACCTTTGGAAATGACAGGCACTATTTTAACTAATAAATAAGTGTAATGAAGAAGCTACTACTATTAGGATGGGTTGTTCTTGGTGCACTTATCCTTATTCAATTTATTAAGCCCACTCCCAATCAATCATCCGAACCACAGGCCAATTACATCGGCACCAAACATGAAGTGCCGACCAATGTAAAAACTATCTTAGACAAGGCTTGCATGGATTGTCATAGCAATAATACTCGCTATCCATGGTACGCCTCCGTTCAACCCATCGCCTGGTGGATAGCAAATCATATAAAAGACGGAAAAAAACATTTGAATTTTGACGAATACACGCAGCGTTCACTTCGTTACCAATACCACAAAATGGAAGAGACGGTAGAAATGATGGAAGAAAAAGAGATGCCGCTTTCTTCTTACACCCTGACTCATACCGATGCACGTTTATCCTATGAAGAACGCGTTGCCATTATGGATTGGGCGCATGCCATCATGGAAAATATGAAGGCTAGGTATCCAATGGATAGCTTGAGAAAAAAGTCAAAATAGCATTTTAGCTTATTATCATGGAGTTTATCCGCCTTTACATTATAGCTCCATTACTATTTTGCAGTCAGTTTCTTTTTGCACAAATCAAAACAGATAGTTCGTCTGTTAACTTAGAGGAAGCTGTTATCTATTCTAACAAATTCAAAGAGAATAAAAAAAATATTGCCCAGCAAATTGATGTAATCACTGCTCGAAAAATTGCACAGACCAACGCGCAGAACACCGGAGATCTGCTAATCAATACCGGCACACTCTTTGTACAAAAAAGTCAACAAGGAGGAAGCAGTCCGGTAATTCGTGGTTTTGAAGCCAGCCGTGTGTTATTAGTTGTGGATGGCATACGCATGAACAATGCCATTTACCGAGCCGGCCACTTACAAAATGTTATTACAGTTGATCAAAATATCCTGGAGCGTGTAGAAGTATTATATGGGCCAACGTCTACTCTTTATGGCAGTGATGCGCTGGGAGGCGTTGTTCATCTACGCACCAAGCAGCCTCGTTTATCCAGCACCGGAAAAACAACATCTGCAACTACTACATTAACCCGTATCAGTACGGCCAATCGGGAACGCACCGTTCATTTAGCCCAAGAGATCAGTGGAAAAAAATGGAGCTGGTTGCAAGCGCTCACCTATAGCAATTTTGGGGACACAAAGATGGGTTCCCGCTATCCAACCAAATACCCGGATTTTGGCCGCAGACCTCAATACATACAAATAGGGAATAATGCAGATCAGCTGGTAAATAATGCAGATGATCGTGTGCAACGCTTTTCGGGATATAAACAATGGGATATTTTTCAAAAAATTCTACACAAACCCAATGAAAATAACCAGCACACGCTAACTCTCCAACACTCGAACTCTGGCAATATTCCTCGCTATGACCGATTACAGGACAAAAAAATCTTTCCCGCTTTAGGCAACACCCTGCGCTGGGCGGAATGGTTCTACGGACCACAGACGCGATGGCTTTCTTCCTACGAATGGAGCAACACCAAAAATAAAATAGCGGATCAACTGCGTTTTATGATCAGTTATCAAGATGTAAAAGAGAGTCGGCAACAAAGGGAATACTTAGCCTACACCCGATTTGATAGTCGAAGAGAGCATATTCAAATAGCTGCGCTCAATTTTGATGTCAAGGAAAAATGGAATAATCACGAACTTATTTTAGGAGCAGATGGACAATTTAATTTTTTACATTCGGTAGCCGACCGAACCAATCTGCTCACAGGCGCTGTTACTCCACTGGATAGTCGCTACCCAAATGGGAAAAATGAAATGCATCTATTGGGTGTATACGCGCAACATCTTTTAAAGATCAACAAGGGAAAATGGGTATTGAACGATGGTTTGCGATTACAACAAACCCTACTTCGGTCTACCATTAAAGACAACAGCTTCTTTCATTTTCCGTTCGTTCGTATTGATCAAAAAACTAGTTCAGTAACAGGAAATATTGGAATTATTTATAATGCTTCATCACAACTTAGACTCAGTAGCAATCTGGCCTCAGGTTTTCGAGCGCCAAATATTGATGACGCCGCGCGCATTTTTGAAAGCAGTACTGCTCTTCGAAGATTGGTAGTGCCAAACCCCGCTATCAAACCTGAATATACCTACAATGGAGATCTTCAGCTACAGTATAAAAGTCAAGTGCTGTCTATTGAGCTCACGGGATTTTACACGTTGTTTCAAGATGCTATTGTTATGGCCCCCTTTAAATTGAATGGGCAGGATTCGCTTTTATACAACGGAATACGGGCACAAGTAATAGCCAATCAGAATGCCAGAAGGGCTTTTATCCGTGGTTTTAGCTACAAATCGGTGCTGGAACTTAATAAAAAGTTGAACTGGGAGTCTACGGTTAGTTTTACCTATGGGCGATTTAAAGCACCAGATGGCTCGCGTAAACCATTGGACCATATTCCACCCGTTTATGGGAAAACTGCCCTCCTGTATAATAACGGGCCCTGGCAAGGAGAGTTTTTTCTATTATTTAATGGATGGAAACGAAAACAGGATTACAACCTGGACGGAGAGGATAATGTACAATATGCCACCCCGGACGGAACCCCTGCCTGGTACACCCTTAACCTCAAAACCAGCTACCAATTGGAGAAAAACCTGCAGTTGCAGGCAGGACTGGAAAATATTTTGGATCGGAACTACCGTTATTTTGCCTCAGGTTTTTCAGCCCCCGGCCGAAATTTATTCATAGCCATCCGGGCAAATTTTTAACAGGGGGTGCAGCAATTTCTGCGTTAAAATGTCTTACATTCAGACTACCAACGTCCCCTATGACAGAGGAAGTCATCTTAGAAGGTTGTCTACGCAACAAACCAGTTGCACAGCGAGAACTCTACAATACGTATAGCCCCAAAATGCTAGCCGTTTGTTTTCGTTATGCGCATAACAGAGAAGATGCGGAAGACATGTTGCAGGAAGGATTTATTAAAGTCTTTACACAGCTGCGCACTTTTGAGAATCGAGGTTCTTTTGAAGGTTGGATTCGACGCATCATGGTTCACACTTGTATCAATACACTCAAGAAAAATAAAAAATTCAATGAGTGTGTGGATTTAATTCACGCAGCTACTATTACCATTCGTGAGGAAACAGTACCTGCCGTTGTGCAAGTAAAACAAATAGTTGACTGTATCCGAAGTTTGCCCATTGGATACAGAACGGTGTTGAACCTTTTTGCTATTGAGGGTTATAGTCATCGGGAAATTGCGCAGTTACTGGAAATTGAGGAAAGCACCAGCAGGAGTCAATTTACCAGGGCTAAAGGGATGCTGGAAGAACTATTGATCAAGAAGAACATTTTGCAACCAAAACAAAAAACAGATTGGCTGCAGGCAATCGGACAACATTAACTAACACTGCTTGGGTATAACGTAAGGTTTGAGAGATGGATGGGATTAATAACGATAGAGAATTTGAACAGTTTCTAAAAGAGAATGCCGACAACCATCGGCTTTACCCTGCTGATTCTGTATGGGAGAACATACAGGCCAATTTGCACCCCAAAAAAAGATGGCCGCTTACTGCCCTTTTATTACTTGCATTCACCGCAGGTAGTATCACTTGGTTTGGTACTGGAGAAAGAAGCATCGACACTGTCCGCAACACAGACCAAGTTGAATCCTTAGCTTCTATTGCAAAAACCAGTAACTCACCTGAGTCTACTACTGATATTGTTGAGTTGTTTACCGCTATAGATGAAGATAAAGTGGTGGTTGAAACTGCTCCAGTTACAGCTACTAAAATAGAATCGCTCCTAGTCAATGAGCTTATAAATGTCAATGAGCCTACAAATGCCAACGAGCCTACAGCTGCAGTAAACGATGCACCGCCTTCTATAGCAACAACTGCCCTGGCTATCAACGAACCAACTTATCCTCTTTCCATTGAGAGTGTTATCAATGGCTATCAACGTCAAAAGCATAGTCCAAAATTTCGTTGGCAAATTCATTTCACTCCCACGATTAGTTATCGCTCCTTAAAAGAGGATCAGAAATTTATTGCACAGGCCCGCATGAATTTATCAGCAGCACCATTGGCAGCTACCACCGAACTGAACAATGTAATCAAACATCGTCCTGATGTGGGCATGCAGTTGGGACTGCTGGGAACTTACCCCGTAGGAAAAAAACTTGATTTGATAGCAGGCTTGCAATTCAATGTTAGCAAGTATGACATCAAAGCATTTAATTACCCTACCGAAGTTGCCACCATTGCTTTGGTTAATGCCTGGGGCGGACCAACAGCAGTTACAACGGTTACCAGTTTTAGAAGCAATGGATTTATGAACAAGGCCAGTTGGTTGCGCAATTATTATTATTCCATTTCCGCACCAGTTGGTTTAGAATGGCGAATCCTGGGAAAGAAACAAAATCATTGGGGATTCAGTTCCACTATACAGCCAACCTATATGGTTGGAAACCGCTCCTATATCATTTCTATGGATTATCAGAACTATGCTGAGGTTCCTTACCTGATCAATAAATGGAACCTTAATGTAGGACTGGAAACCTATGCAAAATTCTCTGTGGGTAAAACTGACTTTAAAGTAGGCCCACAATTTAGATATCAATTATTCTCCAGTTTCAAAAAAGGGTACCCTGTTAGCGAACACCTCTATGATTTTGGGGTGAAGTTGGGGGTGATGCTGGGTAAGTAATCCGTTCCGGAAGCGTACTTTTACACTATGAAACGCAGGACCAAGGGAGCTTTATTTATTCTTATTCTTGCATTGACCGCTTGTCAGTCCACTCCTTCCAAAAAATATATTTCCATTCCCTCCTTGATTCAGGAACAAGTGACGCATGTGGATAGTTCGCTCTATGCCATTACTCAGTACGTGTATCAAGGAACAGACAGTTTGCCAAGTGATACTATTTACATCCCCAGAGAAGCGTTCAAAAAAGCAGCTACTGAATTTTTATCGATTCTTGATTTGTCTCTTCCATCCAATGCAAAACGGTTTACTGAACAAAATCGTTACGATCCTTTGTTGGAGCGCGTAATTATTACGTACACCCCCATCAAACCCAACGAAGAAGATTGGCAAAAGCAGGAACTAATGGTCAAACCAGATCCTGCCACTGGCGATAAAGTAACCACCATCCTGGCCAGTAAAGTGCAGAATAACAGAAACGGACTTTTGCAAGTTGAATTGCTATGGCTATTTGATAGAAGTTTTCAAGTAACACAAACCACACAAGCTCCAGGCAAGGATCCGGTGATCATCACCTATAAAGTGATCTGGAACGATCATTCCTCATGAGTCCGGCACAGTTTAGCCATATTGCTCCCTCACTTCCCGATCAACCCGGCATCTACAAGTACTTTGATGCAAAGGGACAGTTGATCTATGTGGGAAAGGCCAAACATATTCGTAAACGAGTCAGTTCTTATTTTACCAAACAAGTTGCCAATCAAAAAACACTGGAGCTGGTAAAACGAATTGAAAAAATTGAATTCACCATTGTCAATTCAGAGGCAGATGCTTTTTTATTGGAAAATTCCTTGGTCAAAGAGTTCAAGCCACGATTCAATATTTTACTCAAGGACTCTAAAACCTATCCATTTATTGTCATTCGCAAAGAAGCTTTTCCCCGAGTGTTTTTAACTCGTTATAAAATTCAGGATGGCTCTACTTATCTAGGACCCTTTACTTCGGTATACCAGGTGAGAGAGCTCTTAAATTTTATTCGTCAAAGCATAGCTTTACGTACTTGCACGCTGGATCTGTCTCCCAAAAATATTGCACAAAAAAAATACAAGGTTTGCCTGGAATATCATTTAGGCAATTGCAAAGGACCCTGCGAAGGATTACAGTCAGCAGCCAACTATCAGGAGGGATTAAATCAGGTACGTGATTTGTTATTCGGCAATTTGGGTTCTGTGATCAAAGCGATGGAACTGGAAATGAAATCGTTGGCCGCTGCACTGGCCTTTGAAAAAGCAGCACAACAAAAAAAGAAAATAGAATTTTTACGACAATATCAATCTCGCTCTGTTGTGGCTAATGTCAAAACACCCACCTTGGATGTTTTTTCTATTAGTCAGGGGCAACAGGTGTTTGTTAATTACCTGATGGTTCGCAATGGTGCTATCATTCAAACGCACACCGTTGAATTAGAACAACAATTGGAGGAAACCCCTGCAGAAATGCTGGCCTTTGCCATCAATCAGCTGCGCGAACAATTTGGAAGTAATGCCCCTGAGGTCATTGTTCCTTTTGCAATTTCCTATCCCGATTCTTCTGTAGCTATTGTTGTTCCTAAATCAGGAGATAAGAAAAAACTAGTTGACCTATCCCTGAAAAATGCAGCGTATTATATAGCCGATCAAAAACGCAGACAAGGGTTACTGTTAACGCAACAGCCTGAGGACAAAGAAAAATTGATTGCAGATCTGCAACAAGATCTTCAGCTTTCGCTGCCACCACTCCATATCGAATGCTTCGATAACTCAAATTTTCAAGGAAGTTTTCCGGTTTCGGCAGTAGTCTGTTTTAAAAATGGATCACCCAGCAAAAAAGACTATCGAAAATTCAATGTTAAAACGGTGGAGGGCATCAATGACTTTGCCAGTATGAAAGAGGCGGTGCATCGTCATTATAAAAGAGCCCTTGAAGAAAAAAAACCATTGCCTCAATTAGTGATTATAGATGGCGGTAAAGGACAACTAAATGCTGCACAGGAAGCCATCAGCGAGTTGGGGTTGCAAGGCCGTCTTACATTGGTAGGCTTAGCAAAAAACGAAGAAGAACTTTTTTTTACAGGAGATACTCAATCATTAAAGTTGCCTTATAATGGCGACAGCCTTCGCTTGATCTGTCGTATTCGAGATGAAGTACATCGGTTTGGACTCGGCTTTCATCGACAACAACGAAGCAAGGGTACATTTAAAAATCAATTACAGGAAATTCCCGGCATCGGCACTCAAACCGCCACCGCACTCCTTAAACATTTTCGTTCGGTGAAAAACCTGGAGCAGGCCACGCAGGAAGAAATTGCAAAAGTGGTCGGCAACTCAAAAGCAAATAAACTACTCGCTTACTTTAAGCAGCTGTCATTCACTGGTAGTAATCCCCATCACTGATAGTAATCAATAAGACCAGAGATCCTGCTCAAAATTGAAGATCTTCTCTTTGATATTTTCTCCTTCCAACAGTTGCAGGATAGGATCTTTGATGTAGTTACGAATTAATTTGTTTTGCGGATTGTCCAATGAGGACTTAACGATGTAGCTACTGAACATGCGACTCTCAAAGAGCTCCTCCCAGGTCATTCTATTCTGTCCCATGTTCTTGGGATTGTATACTTCTGATTTAGCTAGCGTAGGACGCAAATCCGGGTAATACACCCAGAACAATGAAGAAGTACCACGCTCTTTTGTGGTATTAGGGAAATACTCCGTTTTGAGCAGACCTAGACCTATAATACGAACATGCATTCTGCTGGATTTCCGGTCAAATACCCACTCTTCTCTTAAGCGAATCTTGTTGATTTCCTTTGGATCAAAAGATTTGCGTGTAACTACATATCCAATTACTTTGTCGATTTGTCTGATATCATATTCCGGAACCGTATCCAAACTACCAGCTACTAACTGCTGTACCACGCTGGTGGAAAGAGGAGTGGTAAAACGATCGTCAGAAAATGCCGTAATCTCACCGGTAAGCACAGCACGCATCAGCATGTTTACAAATATCTGGCTACCGTTATCTTCCATAGACTCATACACGAAAGTCTTGTTCATTTTCTCACGCAGATCCAATTCACGCCATACTTTTTCCGCATAAAAGGCATCATCCCAACGCAGGTTCTCGTAAGGAAGTGGTGTTCGCTGAGTAAGATTGCTCTTATCATAAGCATTCTCTGCGCGCAAAGAACGACGGATTGTATTATCGGCCGTAGCAGTATCGTACTTAAACGGCATGTTTGCATAAACATTAACCGGCTGGGCAACAGGTGTAGTGTCCGCTGCAGGAATGGGCGCAGGTGTAACCTCAGTTTGAGCTGGAGCAGGAGCACCTGCCCGACGACGTGATGTACGTTGCGCATTGGCCTCAACAGCCACAAGCAATGTTACCGTACACAGAACCCAGGATAAAGATTTCAAATTCATAATTCAATTATTTGATATAGTAAACCAGCGATGGCGCTTTGTTGGTTCGTCCATCGGGACCTTTTACACGAATGTCATCAATGGTTACCATTCTACCGGCCTGTACATACTGATTGATAGCCGAACGCACTTGTGCAGAAAAAGCAGCACCCTGGTTAGGAATAGAAATGATATCATCATCGGTATCGCAGGTAAATACAAAACTGACTACATCGTATTCCAATTCAAATGGAAAGTTTTTAATCCCTGCACCCACTCCGCCTTGTGCGCGGAAAGAGCCGGCATTGATATTGGCACCACTGGGCTGTCCACCCACAAATGCTTGCGCATCTGGAATAGTACGAACACGGAAATTAAAAGAAGACGCTTTTCCATCCACATCAATATTCATCACGCACTCGTCTGTAACACTGCTCACAAATGCATCAAATTTACCAGGACCTTTTTTAACCAATGAACCGCCACCGCCGGTAACAGTTACTTTTACTCGGTCGTCTCCAGCACCGCTGGCAGCAACAGTAACAGGGTTGGGTACTCCAATGTAGAGCACGTTCATTTTATCCAATCCAACAGAAGCATTGGACGGCCCCACCACGTATTCCACTTTCACTTCTTTTCGTTCTTGCTGTCCGGTATTTTGATTGGTATAAGAAATAGTTACAGGAATAGTGTGAGGTCCAACAGCTCCCCCATCCAATTCTTTCAAAGCAAATCCTTCATCGCCAATAGCAACAACCGCGCCACCAATAGTAATGGTAGGTTTGGCCTCTTTACTAAAAGCCCCAATACCTGCCTTGATTTCAATTTTCTGACCAGGCATCAAGTAGTTGGAATTCTGCCCTACAATAGCTGCATAAGAGTCAAATACCACATCTACTTTACCTACCTGCTCATGACAGAAGGTTACTATTTTATTTTCTGAAGTACGAACGTCATTCTGAAACTTACTCAAAATACTCAGCGCCCCTATTGTAGGGGACATGTAGAAGTAAGCCTCTTCCCAAGTCTTTTTACTAGAATTCTTTGATTTGGGAGGATCAAGATTTACAGCAAAATTGTTTGCAAAATCTTTTTGAATCAGTGAATCAGTTCCTAATACATTTTTCTTGTATTTCGTGAGCATTTCCAACAACTGCTTTCCTTTTCCTTCTTTCACCAGGATACGCGTAGTGGAATTTTGATCGTCTTCCTTAAATTGATCGCCTGAAGTAGAAGCCGCAATGATTTCTTTTTTCAACGATTCTATAAAAGCGTAGGTTTCTTCTGCATACAATACAATCTGATCAGCTTTGGGTTTCCAAATAGCTGCGCGATCGCGGGTAGCAGGATCATTTAGTTTTTGAGCAAGAGAAGCCGTGATCTGTGAAGTAGAAGCGTTAACGGCCGCATTGGTTTTTTCCAAGCTTTCGTTGATAGTTTTGAACGCATTCAGGATTTCAGCAGATATGTTAATAGCCAGCAGCGCGGTCAATACCAAATACATGATATTGATCATCTTCTGTCGTGGTTCCTTAGGTAATGCCATGTAAGCGCAACTTTAATTGGTTAGGAATGAGTTAGTCCTGTTTTTCTTACTGACGCCCTTGCATTGCCGTAAGCATGCTTCCATAAATATTGTTCAGTCGACCAAGATTTTGTGCCAGGCTACCAATTTGTTCCTGAACACGCTTAGCATCCTCCGTGCTATGACTCATTGCATCTGAGGCTTCAGCTAATTTTCCATAGAACTTATTCAATGCCTTCAGGTGATTATTGCTCTCAGCCAATTCCAGTTCGTAAATAGTATTGAGCGAAGAAAGGTTCTGCGTTAACACCTGAATTTGATCGTGAAAATGACGTGCTCCTTCAGTGGCTGTATTGAAAGCCCCTACTGACTCGGCAGCAGCACTATAAGCAGTTTTTACTTTATCCAATTCGGCAGTTACCGATTGTGTTTTAGCAGCTAGTTCAGCACTGGCAGATGCAGCGTCACCAACAGCACTAATATTGGAAACAGAAGTAATCAGTTGGTTGAAACTGGCACCCAGTTTTTTCAGTACATCTTGATTGATGTCTGCATCTTTCATTATCTGCTCCATCTTGCCCGCTACAGTAAATTGCTCTTCATCATGAGAACTATCTTTTACCGCAGGATATTTGATATACAATACCCCGTACAACGCAAAGATCAAGGCCTCGGTGGTCAAACCGATCCAAAGCCAAATGTCCGCATCGCTCGCGTGAATAATTTTACGAAGTGCACCCCAGATAACAAGTGATGCACCAAAGGATACGCCTACGTCTACCCATTTACTGACTTTGGAAGGAATAGCTGCTGCCATGTGTTGAGCTTTAGATTATGATTGGTTAATAAGTATTAAAATTATTTCATCGAAGTTGCAGGAAGATCAATTACACAACGAAATCCAACATAAGATTTTGTAGAGTCCTGGTATTCGTAAGTAGCGGTACCATTCTGCATAAAGTAAGCCACATCTTTCCAGCTACCGCCTCTGATGATCTTACGTTTCATCAACGGTGGATCATCGTCTTTTGCGTTCCAACGAACATCCGGATTAATATCGTGCTGAAAATTGTTACGCCCTTCGTAGTAGATAGAGGAAGTCCACTCAGCTACGTTTCCAGCCATGCAATATAGACCAAAATCATTGGGCCAGTAACTGTCGGCACGTACGGTATAAAATCCTCCATCATCTGAGTAGTTTCCGCGACCTGGTTTGAAATTAGCCATCAAACAACCCTTTTTGTTTCTTGGATAATAATTCCCCCAAGGATACATGGTTTGCGAACGGCCACCTCTTGCCGCATATTCCCACTGCGCTTCAGTGGGTAAGCGGAAATCAGATTCCTGCGGACGTTTCTTGGCATCCAGAAAAACATTCAAGTAATGCGTTCTCCATTCACAAAATGCAACGGCTTGCTTCCAATTAACTCCTACTACCGGATAATCTCCAAAAGAAGGATGCACGAAGTATCGCTTGGTCATAGGTTCGTTATAAGAATAAGAAAAGTCACGAATCCAAACCAAGGTATCCGGATAAATGGGCGTATCTTTTTTTACGATAAATGTAGAACGAGGCTTGCCGGCATTTTCACGCTTGGCTGCGTCACGCAAATCAAAAACTTCAGAGTGATATATGATCTTTGAAGGATCTACATCTTTTTTTCCAAAAATGCGGTCGTTGGGAGGAAGAATGATGTCGGTACTACTGAGCTGTTCCATCACTCGCGGATCGCTCCATTTGAGTGTTTTTACTTTAACCCAGTCTACACGCTCCTCGCCATCAGGGCCTGCTTTTACGTATCCCATTTTGCGGGCTACCACAGAGTCCCGCACCCAATACACAAACTGGCGATATTCATTGTTAGTGATCTCGGTTTGGTCCATCCAAAATCCGGAAATAGAAATGGAACGGTTTCTGGCACTAAAAGCATAGGCCGGATCCTCATCACTGGGACCCATATGGAAATTACCCTGTGGGATGTAAACCATGCCGGGAGAGCGAGGTAGTTCATAACGGGAGCCTGCGGAAACACCACGAAGCATACCGTCATTTACCATCGCCGCGCCGCTTTTTTTCTTACCGCCCAAAATCCCACAACCGGTTAATAAAACCGGGCTAATCAGGACCAGGATTAAATAACAAAGATTCTTCATTTTCATACACTTAAAAAGGGTGGGAACAAATATAATGCTTTGAGGGCTTACTCTTGGGTAGGTTTAAGGGAATTTTCAGTCCTCAATCAATTATCTCCTGGGTCATAAACGGCAGATAACCATTCTTATTATGGAAAAACAAGGGATTTTAACTATTTGTTGGCTTTTTTACCATGCTTGGCTGCCAAAAATTGGTCCAGCGCCGCCACCATACTGGGCATTTGGGGTGTAGGGGCTGCTATCTCCAGCTTTAATCCTCGCTCTTCAATGGCCCTGATGGTATTGCCCCCAAAAGCTCCCACCACCAAACCATTTTGCTTAAACCCGGGAAAATTATCAAACAAGCTCTTGATGCCACTGGGAGTAAAAAAGCAAACTACATCAAAATGGGTCTTTTCAAACAATGGCTGTACATCACAACTCAGGCTGCGATACATAAAACCCAGGGCAAACTCACATTGATTAGCCTTAAGAAAGTATACAATTTCGTTATCCTGCTGATTTTCGGAGCAGACATAAAGGAATTGTTGGTTAGCCTTGTGTTTGTTGATTACGTCGAGTAGCCCTTTATTAGTACCATCAGCCCCGTAAAAAACTTTACGTTTCCGATACAGGATAAATTTTTGCAAATAAAGCGCTACGGCCTCTGTAACGCAGAAGTATTTAGTGTCCTGAGAAATGGCCGTTTTCATTTCCTCACAAAGGCGGAAAAAGTGGTCAATAGCATTACGGCTGGTGAAAATGATGGCCGAATAAGATGCCACATCAATTTTTTGACGACGAAATTCTTTGGCAGAAATGCCTTCTAACTTAATCAGCGGGCAAAAAGAAAGCTGAACGCTATACTTTCTCTCCAATTCAAAATAAGGAGACTTTTCGCTTTCAGGTCGAGGTTGTGTGATCAAAATATTTTTGATGACACTTGCCATACCCTGCTTTTTTCCACCTTTATTATTCATGCGCTCTCTGCTAATTGGGTGCAAAAGTAACTTCTTTTTAGCTAAAATTCAAGAGAAACAGCTTGTAAAGCACCACTAGTGGCGCAATTTCAAAACCTGCCACATAGAGCAAAAAATGAAAAGCACTCACCCGGATTTGCTTGCTCACTACCCGATAGGATAATCCAATTCTATATGTCAATAGGCCGGCTAATACTACCCATGACAGGGCCTGCGCAATTATATACACTTGCTCGGTAGAAAAGGCCATCAGTACTAACAAGGGAAATAAAAAAATACCTACCATTTTATTGATGGTGAAAACAGTAAAAATGTAGGAAGCCGCTGCATCACTGGCCTTAAATAACCAACCCGTGAATTGCAACGTGATAAACTTGACCAAATAAGCAATGAACAACACGGTACTCACGTAGAGTACCAGCCACCAAAAGGAATCAAAAGGATTAAGTCCAACACGCTCCAACCAAAAACTGAGATAAAGACCTGCTGAAATAAAAAAGAATAGATTCAACAGTAAAGAAGGCAAGGGTGTTTGCCCTAACTGTTCGGAGAGATGGCGTTGTTTGAGGGTGGTACCAAAGAACAAGCGAAACAAATCATTAAAATATTTGGGAAATGCCTGCCGGATAATGGCCAGAAATAGAAACAAGGAAACAAATACATAGAAAAGTATTTCCTTTCCCTGTGTCTGGTGTATCGATATTTGCAGGAACTCCAAGAACATGGACACAAAATTAAATTTTTAATTCTCAAGTTTTGGCAGGAATTTATTTTCATATCCCCTTTTGCAAACAAGCATGCCATTACTGCAATTTTCATTTTGCTACTTCACTGCGGCTAAAAGAGCAATTGGTAAAGTCTTTAGAAAAAGAAATCAACCTGCAAGCCGGATACCTGCAAAAACAACCTATAGAAACCATCTATTTTGGTGGAGGAACACCCAGCCTCCTATCTATTACAGAATTAGAAAATCTTCTAAAAGCCATCCAGAAGGTTCATAGCGTTGACACCACTGCAGAAATTACCTTGGAAGTAAACCCTGATGATATTACCGTTGATCAGTTAAAAAAATGGAAAGACACAGGCGTAAACAGATTGAGTATTGGCATACAAAGTTTTAATGATACCGACTTGAAATGGATGAACAGGGCTCATAACGCCAAACAGGCAATGGTGGCATTGGAACACTGCTTACATTATTTTGAAAATTGCACCTTGGATTTAATTTATGGATTACCGCATATGCGCGCAATTGATTGGAAAAACAATATCGATCAAGCGCTGCAATTGGGGGTTCCTCATCTTTCCTGTTATGCACTTACAGTTGAGTCCAGAACTCCATTGGAGAAGCAAATCAAACTGGCAAAAAAATCACCCACCGATCCGGACAAGCAAGCTGCTCATTTTGAATTACTAATGGACTGGATGGAACAAGCAGGATTTAGGCAATACGAAATCTCCAATTTTGCAAAGCCCGGATGGGAAAGCAAACACAATCAATCTTATTGGCAGGGTAAATGGTATTTAGGAATTGGCCCCTCCGCCCATTCCTTTGATGGCATATCCCGTCAATGGAATATTGCCAACAATGCAAACTATATTAAGGCAATTGAAGAAAACACAATTCCCTTTGAAAAAGAAGTATTGACCACCAAACAACAGACCAATGAAAAGATCATGACCGCACTGCGCACCGATCTTGGATTAAAACTGTCTGAACTTGCTTCATTTGAAAAAACCATCTTGCAAGCCGCCACCACTTATATTGACAGCGGTCATTTGATCCTAACTAATCAGGGTTTACAATTAACGCGCAAAGGGAAATGTCTGGCAGACGGAATCGCCGCTGCGTTGTTTGTTGATTAATGAAAGCTCACCAACAATTCTTTACATCATCAATGGTTCTAACTGTTTGAAGCCTTCTGCTGCACCAACTCCCTCCCAACATATTTTATAAACCATTTCAGCAATGGGAATTGAAACCGGATCCTGTTGATTGACCGCATGGATACATTTGCAAGCGGTGTAACCCTCGGCCACCATACTCATTTCCAGCTGTGCCGCTTTTACAGAGTAACCGCGTCCAATCAGTTTACCAAACCTTCGATTGCGGCTATGCGGAGAATAGCAGGTTACCAGCAAATCCCCGAGATACACCGAAGCGGCATAGTTAGGACGCTTACGATGCGTAATGGGATCTTCTCCCTGATGCACACCTACGGTGATATGTTCTTCCCCAAATTGGCGTAGAAAAGAAGCCATCTCGTCTGCAGCATTGGCAATATAAACGCTGAGGAAATTGTCGCCATAATCCAAGCCGTGAGCAATACCTGCGCCTACCGCGTAAATATTCTTGAGCACCGCAGCATACTGCACGCCCAAGATATCCTGGTTAGTGATGGTGTTGATATAGTCTGTTGCAAAATAAGAGGCAATATGCTGCGTAGCTGCAGCATCGATACCAGAAAAAGTGAGATAGGATAATTTTTCCTCCGCTACTTCCTCTGCATGACATGGGCCAAGTAAGGAAAAATAATCATCGAGGGGAACGCCAAATTTATTTTGCAGGTAGTGATTCACCAAGATGTTTTCTTCCGGGATTAATCCTTTGATTGCCGAGAGTACTTTCTTTCCTTTCCAATCTGCTGCCGACAGTCCTTCCAGGCTGGCATGCAAATAAGCAGATGGCGTTGCCAATAAAATCAAGTCTGATTTTTTCACCACTTCTTTAATATCAGTGGTTAGCTGCAATAAAGAAAGGTCAAATTGTACCGAAGGCAGGTATTGAGGATTATGCTTTCTTTTTTTAAGCTGATCCATTGCAGACTCCTGCCTGATCCACCAATGAATAGGATGTTTGTTATCCGTTAGAATCTTAGCCAATGCCGTGGCCCAGCTGCCACTTCCCAATACACCTATTTGCATAGTTGCAAGGTAGCGAATTTGAATTATTGCTTTTCGAACAGCTCTTCCTTCTTGACCACCTTAACCTTTGCCCCATCCTTAAGCGTTTTACTAATTGCCGCATAGGGAGCCGTTACCACTTCTTCTTCTTTTTTTAATCCCGCCAGTATTTCTATGTAATTGATATCCTGTACACCGGAACGAACTACTCTTTTTTTAACCGTTCCATCTTTTTGCGATACAAACACCACTTCTTCCAATTCATCCGAGGTCACGGAAGCATCATTGGTCATGGCATTATCTTCTTCACCTTTATTTGCGGACTGCTCTTTTTTCTTCTCCTCTACATTCATATCAGATCCCTTAACTCTTGTGTTTACCGCAGTAATAGGCACAGACAATACCTGAGTAACCGTATTAGTACAAATGTCTGCCGTAGCATTCATGCCAGGACGGAAAGGAAAGGGCAATTTTGCCAGATCAACATAAGAAGCGGGATTCAAACGAATGCGCACTTCATAATTAGTTACATCGTTAGAAGTGGCTAGTGCAGCTGCAGTACCTTTGGTGCTACTGGCAATTTTAGTAACCACTCCTTTGAACTTACGATTGTTATAGGCATCAACTTCTACATCAGCAGAATCGCCAATGCTGATTTTTACAATATCATTTTCTCCTACATCTACACGCACTTCCAATACAGACATATCTGCTACTGTCATCATTTCAGTTCCTACATTGAAACTATTACCCGCAACACGTTCGCCCTTTTTTACTTTTAATGAAGACACTACCCCATTCATGGGCGCAACCAATGTGGCACGACTTAGATCTTTATTAGCCCTGCTCAAACTCACTTCACTCCCTTTCACTCCTGCTTGTAATCCGCGTAATCCTTGTTCGGCTGCATTCAAATTAGCTTGTGCGGATTTATAGGCCGTTTCTGTCTGCTCCAATTCTGCACGAGAGATTACTTTATCGTCAAATAATTTTTTGTTGCGCTCATAGGTGAGTTTGGTCTGGTTGTAATTGGCACGAAGGGCTTCAATTGCTGCTCGACTATTTTCTACAGATGCAGAGGTCTGACTTACTCTGGAAGCTGCTTCATCGCGCTGCAATGCATAGATGTCCGCATAGATACGCGCTAGTACCTGTCCTTTTTTAACAGAGTCGCCTTCTTGCACATTCAGCTCGGTAATTTCTCCGGAAATGTCTGGAGAAATTTTTACTTCAACCTCCGGATAAATCTTTCCACTGGCATTGACCGTTTCTACAATAGTGCGAAGGGCCACTTTTTCAACAGTAACTTTTTCTTCTTTTTTATCGGAACCCATAACCTTGCCGATTAC
>VGGU01000027.1 GCA_016868475.1 Bacteroidota bacterium | reverse complement strand
GAATTAGCTGCCATAGGAGAGGAGGCCGGCGAGGGTACGGAAATCACTCAGTTGACCCTTTTTAAATTGATGAAGGCTTTTGAAAAAGCCATGCAGAAATATAGCGACCGTGTCAATAAGCCTGTACATACTGTAATTCGTTATAACTATACCATGGAAGACAGCAGAAAGCAAATGTTGTCGATTGCCCGGACAGAAAAAACTGTTTCTTTTGAAAAGATTTTTGAAGCCTGCGAAAACAGGGTTCATGCTATATTTCTTTTCTTGTCTGTGTTGGAATTGATTCAGCTGCATTATCTGCGCATACTCATTGGAGAAGGGAAAAATAATTTTATTATAGAGTATGACCAGGAAGGCGCCGCAATTGCAGAAGCCAATGCCACGAATCTGGTGGTTCCTACGCTGAATTAATATCTATTTCCATCATTACGCATGTACACTGGTCAATTCACGAATGGTGTTGATGATGGCTGCTGTATCATATCTACATTCATGGTGCAATTCTGCAGGACTGCCATGTTCTACCAGCCTATCGGGTATTCCCAGGATCACTATATCATTTTTATAACCATTGGCAGCCATAAATTCCAATACAGCAGAGCCAAACCCTCCTTTTATAGTACCATCTTCTACGGTGATCAATTTGGGATAACGCTTACAGGCCTCATGCAGTAGTACCTCATCCAAAGGTTTTGCAAAACGCATATCATAGTGCGCCGGATTAATACCCTGGTTAGTTAATGTGTTGATTGCTTCGGTTGCAAAATTTCCTGGATGTCCAATAGTGAGTAATGCAATATCCTCCCCATCTTTAAGTTTTCTACCTGTTCCAATTTCAATAGCATTAAATGGTGTTTTCCATTCTGGCATCACGCCTTCTCCTCTGGGATAGCGAATTACCATTGGATAGGTTGTACTCTCCAGCTGTGCGGTATACATCAGATCGCGCAATTCACTTTCGTTCATGGGTGCACTGATGATCATATTTGGAATACAACGGAAATAGGCAATATCATAACAACCATGATGAGTAGGGCCATCATCACCCACTAGCCCTGCACGATCCAAACAAAACACTACTGGCAATTTTTGAATAGCCACATCATGTACCACAGAGTCAAAAGCACGTTGCATAAAGGAGGAATATATATTGCAAAACACTCGCATCCCCTGTGTGGCCATCCCGGCACTTAAGGTAACGGCATGTTGTTCGGCAATCCCCACATCAAAAGCTCGATCAGGCATTTTTTCCATCATGAATTTCAAGGACGAACCAGAGGGCATGGCAGGGGTGATCCCAAAAATTTTATGATTTTGTTCTGCCAGTTCAATCATCGTGTAGCCAAAAACGTCTTGATATTTTGGAGCCTGCGGGCCTTCTTTCTTTTTTTGCATGATCTCCCCGGTGACTTTATCAAAAAGTCCGGGTGCATGCCATTTGGTTTGATCTTTCTCGGCAAGTGCATACCCTTTTCCTTTGGTGGTGATGATATGCAGAATTTTTGGTCCTGATATGTTCCGCAGATCACGCAGGGTATCTACCAGGTGCGAAATATTATGCCCGTCAATTGGACCGAAGTATCGAATATTGAGTGCTTCAAATAGATTGGAACTGCTGCTGACCACACTTTTGATTCCTTCCGAAAGTTTGTGCGCCATTGATTGGCTGAAGTTTTTTCCAACGGGAAGCTTTCCCATCAGCTTCCAGACATCGTCCTTCATTTTATTATAGGTGGGCGAGAGCGAAATATCAGTCAGGTATGATTTTAAAGCACCCACATTCGGATCTATACCCATGCAATTATCATTGAGTACAATCAGCACATCAACACCGGCTACACCTGCGTAGTTCATTCCTTCAAATGCCAAGCCTGCTGTCATTGCCCCGTCTCCAATCACGGCAATTACTTTACGGTCTTGTTCGCCTTTATACTTTGCAGCCATGGCCATACCCAACGCGGCTGAGATTGAAGTAGAGGAATGCCCTACGCCAAAAGTGTCGTACTCGCTCTCGCTTCTTTTTGGAAAACCACTGAGTCCTTTGTATTTACGGTTGGTGGGAAAATTGTTTCGTCTGCCGGTTAATATTTTATGGCCGTAGGCCTGGTGTCCTACATCCCAAACTAATTGATCATAGGGGGTATTGTATACGTAATGCAGGGCCGTAGTTAATTCCACCACACCCAAGCTGGCTCCAAAATGACCGCCATGCACACTTACCACATCAATAATATATTGACGCAGTTCATCACAGACTTGAAGTAGCTTTTCTTTGGAAAGTTTTTTCAGATCAGCGGGGGAATCAATTGTGTTGAGCAGAGGGCCTGGAGTTAATGACATAGCGTGTATAGTTCGCGGATAAAGATAGCAAACAAATGACAGGGTAGTGGTGTTAAATCCGTTGAAAAAGTATACTAACCACTGGTACAAAATTTACGCTGATCTTGGAGGGGCTGCGTAACTTTAACCAATGATTAAGTTGATTCAATCCCGTGAAAGACTATACTGGTTGCTGCAGATAAACGGTTGGTTGCTGTTTGGGGCCCTGATGGTTTTATTTGCCAATGTTTTCGATGTGCAGTTGGCTCCGGGTGTGTTAGAAGGAAGGATGCTGATTTTTTGTACGATTGGGTTTTTATTAACACACTTGACTAGGTTGGCCATAAAAAAACTGGGTTTGCTTAAACTTCCAATGGAAAGGGCTTGGCCAGGACTATTGCTCAGCATTTTTATTTGCAACGGGCTTTATGCCTTATTCACCATTTTAGCCCTTGAATATTTTCAATTATTTCTTTCGCCAAAGGCATACACCCTGAGTTTTTTTCAAAAATGGTTTGCCATCTTTTTGGATAATGGTTTTATTATTCTTTCATGGTTATTATTATATTTTTTCTTTCACTATTACTACCAGAATCGGCAACGCGAGGTGGATACGCTGAAACTGGAAACGGCAGTTCGAGAATTGGAGTTAAAAACATTAAAAACGCATATCAATCCGCATTTTATATTCAATTCACTGAACAGTATCCGTGCACTAGTGGACCTGAATCCTGCTCGAGCACGACAGGCCATTACAGAGCTTAGCAATTTGTTGCGTAGTAGTATGCAAACGGAAAAAGCACAATTGGTTCCGCTAAGACAGGAAATGGATATTATCCGAGACTATCTGGCTTTGGAAAGTATTCGATTCGAAAATCGCTTGCGTATAGAATATGCTATTGAAGAGAACACGCTTGATTTGCCGGTTCCTCCTATGATGGTGCAGACCTTGGTGGAAAATGCCATTAAGCATGGTATCAGCTCCCGGATTCAAGGCGGTTGGGCAAGCATTTCCTCTTTTATTAGAGAGGGGGTTCATGTGTTGGAAATTACCAATAGCGGAAACCTGAATAGTGCCGTGGTTTCTGCAGGATTTGGATTGACCAACACAAAAAATCGATTGCAAATTTTATTTGGAGCAACCGCTCGTCTTTTTATTTGTCAAAAAGATAAAGATGTGGTGTTGTGCACCGTAACTATTCCTCTCAATAAGCAACTATGAGCATTAGAACGCTATTAATTGACGACGAACGATTAGCCAGGGTTGAACTCAAAAAACTGCTTAAAGATTATCCATCTATAGAGGTGGTGGACGAAGCGGCTAATGTGGCCGATGCGCTGGACAAGATTGATAAGTTGAGACCGGATTTGATTTTTTTAGATATCCAAATGCCAGGCAAAACAGGTTTTGATTTGCTGGCAGAGCTGGATAGTGCACCACAAGTAATTTTTACCACAGCACACCATGAATATGCATTAAAAGCATTCGAAGTTAATGCTATGGATTATCTCACAAAACCCATTGATCCCGCTAGACTATCCGATGCGGTACAAAAAGTACTGCAATTAGAAGCCGCGCGATCAAGTCATGGAGCTGATGCGGGTTTACCTGTAGGAATGCTCTCCGAGAATGATCAAGTTTTTGTCAAAGACGGATATCGTTGCTGGTTTGTGAAGTTGAATGAAATAAGATTTTTTGAAAGTGTGGGAAATTATGCGCGTGTATTTTTTGGAAGTAACAACCCTATGATCTTAAAATCACTTAATGCATTAGAGGAAAGACTGGATCCCAAATTGTTTTTTAGAACCAATCGTAAGCACATTGTAAACCTTCGGATGATCGAGAAAGTGGAACCGTATTTTAACGGAGGCCTACTGCTAGAATTAAAAGGGGGCGATAAAATTGAAGTGAGCCGAAGACAAACACTTCGTTTTAAAGAAATGATGAGTCTTTAATGGCTGCACTTATCTCAGCGATCAGTCCGGGGTCTTTTTCAATGGCATTTCCCACCACAATCAGATTGGCCCCCGCCTTGCAATTTTCAACCGCTTTTGCAGGTGTGGTTATACCGCCTCCTACAATGAGCGGCACGGTAATTTGTGAGGCAACAGCCTGAATCATTTCCAAGGGTATTGGGTTTTGTGCACCACTTCCGGCGTCCATATAAATCAATTTCATCCCTAACATTTCTCCGGCAAGAGCAGTACAGCGTGCAATATCATTTTTATTGGAAGGTATTGGAGAAGCGTTGCTGATGTAAGAAACAGTAGTGGGTGCTCCGCCATCAATAATCATATAACCGGTAGGCAGTATTTCCAATCCACTTTGTTTGACCGTTTGTGCAGAGAGCACGTGTTGACCAATCAATAACTCGGGGTTACGCCCTGATATCAGGGACAAATAAAGCAAGGCGTCTGCGCGGGGAGTTACTTGCGAGGGGCTGCCTGGAAATAATACAACTGGAATATTGCTTTTTGCTTTAAGATCTATCACCAGTTGCTCCAGATAATTAGACACTATCAAACTGCCTCCCACAAACCAGTAATCAATCTTTGCCTTTTCCCCCAGGGCGATTATTTTCTCCAATTGTTGGCTATTCGTTTTATCAGGGTCTATCAATACGGCAAAAGATTTCTTTTGTTGATGACGAGCTGCGCAAAGTTGTGAATAAAGCTGATTTTTCATTGGGGAATGTGAGGTTCAAAGGTGCAAAAAATTGTTTGCTTCACAGCATCATTTTTTTCTTACTGATTGAAACCGATATTTCCAAAAATAGTTCTCAATAAAAATTTTTTGCATGTGAAGAAAAACCTCAAATCCTTTGCAGGCAAGGGTTTTGCGGAGTCGGTATGCTATTTTCCACAAGATGTGCATATTTGAGTTTTTGTTTTTGACAGGTTAAAAAATATTTTCGTTTAGGGCCGCTTCAAAAGAGCGGTCGCTTTTTCGAAACCGACCAAAACCCAACAAATTCTTTTCGAATATGCCCACTAAGAAGCCCGCAAACGCAAAAGGCGGTTTGCAGTTCCCCCGACGCTTCACTCGTGATGATGTGAATGTGTTTGATCAGTTTGAATATGACTATCGGACATCTGTGATTCGTAATCCTACCGGTGAATTAGTTTTTGAAATGACTAACGTAGAGGTTCCCAAACAATGGAGCCAGATTGCTACTGATATTCTAGCACAAAAATATTTTCGTAAGGCCGGAGTTCCGCAACCCGATGGAACAACAGGACGTGAGTCCTCTGCCAAGCAAGTGGCGCATCGTATGGCTAATTGCTGGAGAGTATGGGGCGAACGTTATGGATATTTTGCCTCAACGAAGGATGCCCAGGTATTCTATGAGGAATTGGTGTACTCAATCCTGGATCAAATGTGTGTGCCTAACAGCCCGCAGTGGTTTAATTCAGGTTTGTACGAGAGTTATGGAATTGCCGGAAAACCACAGGGTCACTATTATGTAGATCAGGCCGATGGGCGATTAAAAAAGTCGCAAAACGCCTATGAGCGTCCGCAACCTCACGCTTGTTTTATTTTGAGTGTGGACGATGATCTGGTAAATGAAGGGGGCATCATGGACCTTTGGGTTCGTGAGGCGCGCATTTTCAAATACGGATCGGGTGTAGGAACAAACTATTCAAATCTTCGGGGCGAAGGAGAAAGACTTAGTGGCGGGGGCAGCAGTTCCGGATTAATGAGCTTTCTTAAAATTGGTGATCGTGCCGCGGGTGCCATCAAGAGTGGCGGTACAACTCGACGTGCTGCAAAGATGGTTTGCTTGGATCTGGATCACCCGGAGATTGTACAATTCATCAATTGGAAAGTAGAAGAAGAAAAGAAAGTGGCTGCACTGATTGCCGCTGGTTATCCTTCCGGTTATGAAGATGAAGCTTATCGCACCGTAAGCGGACAGAATTCCAATAACTCCATTCGTATTCCTAATTCATTTTTTGAAAAATTAGAGAAAGATGAGGATTGGGAATTGACCGCTCGTCAGGATGGCCGAGTGATGAAAAAAGTTCCTGCCCGTGAATTGTGGAACCAAATTGCCTATGCGGCCTGGCGTTGTGCCGATCCGGGTACTCAGTACAATACCACTATCACCGAGTGGCATACTTGTCCGGAAGGAGGTTCTATCCGTGCATCAAATCCTTGTTCCGAGTACATGTTCCTGGATAATACGGCTTGTAACTTGGCCTCTTCCAACTTGATGAAGTTTTATGATTCCGCTACTAATACGTTTGATGTAGAAGGATATCAATACAATGTTCGTTTGTGGACGGTGGTATTGGAGATTTCCGTATTGATGGCTCAGTTCCCGTCCAAAGAAGTGGCGCAACTCAGTTATGAGTATCGCACACTGGGCTTGGGTTATGCCAACCTGGGCACTATGTTGATGGTTAGCGGCATTCCTTACGATAGTGAGGAAGCTCGTGCCATTGCCGGTGCATTGACTGCAATCATGACGGGTATTTCTTATCGCACTTCAGCAGAGATGGCGCAAACCCTGGGTGCTTTCCCTCGTTATGAAGAAAATAAAAAGCACATGATGCGTGTAATGCGCAATCATCGCTTGGCTGCTTATGATGCTGATGATTACGAAGGATTAAGTTTGAAACCACAAGGGCTGAAAGCAAAATATTGTCCGGATTACCTACTCAAAGCAGCTTGCAAAGCTTGGGATGAAGCTGTTGAATATGGAGAGAAGTATGGTTATCGGAATGCACAGGCCACTGTAATTGCTCCAACAGGTACTATTGGATTGGTGATGGATTGCGATACCACTGGAGTTGAACCTGATTTTGCTCTGGTAAAGTTTAAAAAACTATCCGGAGGCGGGTATTTTAAAATTATCAACCAGTCTGTTCCTACTGCATTGAAGAACCTCGGTTATGCGGAAAAAGAAACAGAGAACATTATCAAGTATGCGGTAGGGGCTGCATCCTTTGCAGGCGCTCCATTCATCAATCATCAAACACTTAGTGAAAAAGGGTTTATAGCTGACGAGATCAAACGTTTGGATGCAGCGGCGTTAACTGCCTTTGAAATTGGATTTGTGTTCAACAAGTTCACCCTTGGTGAAGAATGCCTGCAACGACTTGGATTTAAGCCTGAGCAGTACAACGATTTTGAATGGAGTTTACTTGAAGCCTTAGGATTTACCGACCAACAAATTGAAGCGGCTAACGATTATGTGTGTGGCACCATGATGCTTGAGGGCGCACCCGGACTAAAAGAAGAACACCTGCCTGTATTTGATTGCGCAAATAAATGCGGACAGAAAGGACAACGTTATATTCATGCGCATGGACATATCCGTATGATGGGAGCTACACAGCCATTCATCAGCGGGGCAATTTCTAAAACGGTCAATCTCCCTAATGAAGCAGTGGTTGAAGATATTGCCGATGCATACTACCTGAGCTGGAAGTTGGGATTAAAAGCCAATGCACTTTATCGGGATGGTTCTAAACTTTCTCAACCACTCAGCAATAAGAGTGATAAGAAAAAGAAAACAGATGCGGGTACTGCAACTGCAGCTTCTTCAACCGCAGATGTAGAAGGAACAAATATTGTTGATCTGGGCCAACTGACCGTTGAAGAATTACTTGATGAAGTACAAAAGCGTGTACAGTCTTCTCCGGATACTAAGCTTAAGCGTAGATTGGCTAAGATCGTTGAACGTAGAACACTTCCGGCTAAGCGTCGTGGATTTACACAAAAAGCCAAGATCAGTGGACAAGCTGTATTTCTCCGCACAGGGGAATATGCAGATGGAACATTGGGTGAAATTTTCGTGGACATGGCCAAGGAAGGAGCTACCATGCGTAGTATGATGAACTGTTTTGCAATAGCCGTTTCTATTGGCCTGCAGTATGGTGTTCCCTTGGAAGAGTTTGTTGACAAGTTTGCGTTTACACGCTTTGATCCTTCCGGATTTGTTGAGCATCCCAATATTAAAACCACTACTTCTATTGTAGACTTTATTTTCCGCATATTGGGTTATGAGTATCTAGGTCGTACGGATCTGGTACATGTATTGGATAAGCCTGAAGTACTCAATACGGGTGCAGACGATTGGGATGAAATCCCTTCCAATCCCCTGGAGTATGCCAAAGAGCCTGAGCTTTCCAGCATACGCATCACACCGGGTGCCACTCCTGCTGCCAAACCAACGGTGGTTAAATCAGCTAAGCCAGAAAAGGTAGAATCTGCGCTTGATGCCATGAATGCAGTGGCCAAAAATATGCAAAGTGACGCGCCGGCTTGTAATGTGTGCGGCAACATCATGATGCGCAGCGGCGCTTGTTACAAGTGTAACAACTGCGGCAATCAGGGGGGCTGTGGTTAATAGAGACTAACCAAATAATAAATTTAAATCCTGTCTAAACCAACGGGATTTTTTTTACTTGTATTAAGCTTTGACTGAGTAAAGCAAAGATTATTTGCCAAAGAAATTCTTGACCATACCTCCCAGCATTGGGTATTTTTCGCTTACATAATCCTTAAGAATCAGCAATACTTGCTTGGCTTGTTCTTCGGTAATGCCTGCTTCGGCTTTGAGTTTGTCGATTAATTCTTGCATGATTGGTTATTAGGCGACTTTTAAAAAATTGATACTACTCTTTTCAAAATGACGCTGAGCGTAATCCAGGTCCAAGTGAAATTCCTTGACCGCTGCTGATGGCATTTCATACATCGCGTCAGTTAAAATACTTTCACAGATACTGCGCAGACCGCGAGCCCCAAGCTTGTATTCCATGGCTTTTTTTACCATAAAATCCATCACCTTTTCCTCTATAGACAATTTGATGCCTTCCATTTCAAACAAACGAGTGTATTGCTTGAATAATGCATTTCTGGGAGTGGTTAGAATCAATCTAAGGGTAGGGGCGTCTAATGGATCCAAATGGGTAACCACAGGTAGCCGGCCCAGCAATTCTGGAATGAGGCCAAATTGTTTTAGATCGGTGGCATTGACAAAACGCAGGAGATTTTTTTGACGACTTTCCTGTAATTCTTTGTCAACATTAAAGCCAATGGTATTGGTTTGCACACGTCTTGCAATGACCTTATCGATTCCATCAAATGCGCCACCGCAGATAAACAGAATATTATGTGTGTTGATCTTGATTAGTTTTTGCTCTGGGTGTTTGCGACCGCCCTGCGGGGGAACCAACACATCCGCACCCTCAAGCAATTTGAGCATTCCCTGCTGCACTCCTTCTCCACTAACATCGCGAGTAATGGAAGGGTTATCTCCTTTGCGTGCAATCTTGTCGATCTCATCAATGTATACAATACCACGTTCAGCAGCGGACACATCATAGTTGCAAACCTGTAAAAGTCGTGTCAAAATACTTTCTACATCTTCTCCCACATATCCGGCCTCGGTAAAAACGGTAGCATCTACTATTGCAAATGGAACATTCAGCAATCGGGCAATACTTTTGGCCAACAGGGTTTTACCCGTACCCGTTTCGCCCACCATTACAATATTGCTTTTTTCAATTTCGATCTCTGCCTCCTTGGCATCGGCATTTTTTTGTTGCAAACGTTTGTAATGATTGTATACGGCAACCGCTAAAACTTTTTTAGCATCATCCTGACCAATCACATACTCGTCCAAAAATTTCTTTATTTCAATGGGCTTCTTGACGGTTAATTTAAATGAAGATTTTGCTTTTTCTTCCTTTGCCGTTAGCTCCTGATCAATGATCTCACGGGCATGCTCAACGCAGTTTTCGCAAATATGCCCTTCCTGTCCGGCAATCAAAATTTTTACTTCGTCCCGGCTACGCCCACAAAAAGCACAATGCAAGGTGTTCTTTGCCATGATTAAATTTTTTCGACCAACTGATCTGCTATACCATATTCGATTGCCTGTTTGGCATCCATCCAATAATCACGATCAAAATCTATCATTATTTGTTCAACACTCTTTCCGCAGTTCTTGGCAAGTATACCTGCCCCAATTTCTTTTACCCGTCGCGTTTGTTCTGCCTGGATTTCCAGGTCTGCACTTACGCCTCTAATAAAGCCACCCAGCGAGGGTTGATGAATCATCACTTCGCCATGCGGAAAGATGTATCTCTTTCCTTTGACACCTCCACTGAGCAAAATGCTGCCCATAGAGGCTGCCAATCCCATACAAATGGTACTAACGGGGCTGCTAATGAGCTGCATAGTATCATAAATCACCATTCCGCTGGTAACCACTCCGCCGGGGCTATTGATGTAAAACTTTATTTCTGCGCCTGGCTTGTCTGCTTCCAATAACAAGAGCTTGCTTACCACGTCTTTTGCGCTTTTATCATCAACAACGCCCCAGAGATAAACTGCACGCTTTTCGAAAAAGTAACGTTCTAGTTTTTTACTGAACATGCCCATATCCGACTTGGGCTGTTCTTCCTTTTCTTCTTCGTCCTCCATTTTCCAGGTGGCGGAATTATAGTTTTCTCTCTTCATGGGATTAGTCTTTCTTTTGTTTGCGTGGATTGGTTATCAAAACCTCATCTACCAAGCCATATTCTTTGGCTTCGAGGGCAGTCATCCAGTTATCACGATCAAAATCTTTTTCAATTTGCTCAATGGATTTACCGGTGTGCAAATGCACCACTTCGTACAACTCTTTTTTGAGTTTCCGAATTTCCTTAACAGTAATCTCAATGTCGCTGGCTTGTCCGCCAATGGCACCACTGGGTTGATGCATCATAATGCGGGAGTGTTTTAACGCAGCTCTTTTTCCTTTGGTTCCTGCTCCAAGAAGTACACAGGCCATTGAGGCAGCTACACCGATACAGATAGTAGCAATATCGGGGCTTACATATTGCATGGTGTCGTACACGCCTAATCCGGAATAAACATTTCCGCCCGGACAATTTATATACATATTGATATCGCGAGAGCGGTCAGCAGAATCCAAAAACAGCAACTGTGCCGTAATGATATTAGCTACTTCGTCGTTGATAGGATATCCTAAAAAGATGATGCGGTCCATCATCAGCCGGCTGTATACATCCATAACGGCCACATTCAATGAACGCTCTTCTATGATATTGGGCGTCATACCGGTTACCAGATGATTGGCATATTGATGCAGTGTATTACTGGAAATGCCCCGGTGCTTGACGGCATAGTGCTCAAATTCGGATCGAGTGCTCATAGTACTGAGTTTGAAATACAAAAAGCAAATATCCAACCAAAAGGTGGGTCAGCAAAATTGAAGACAGGTTGTCAGGCTGAAGCGCCTGAAAATCAATCATGGTGATGTTGATGCTCCTCAACTAATTTAGTAAAGGATTCTGCCTCTATAGACTTGTCGATAGGCTTAAGTAAGGCTGCTCCCCATTCAAATATCTTCTGCGTTTGGATGCGATGATAAGCGTCCTCAACAAACTTGCGGTCCTTCATCATACGCTCTGTATAGTCATCCACCCAGGGCTGATTGTCGGCCAAGCCTGCGCCTCCCATGTAGCTGAAGAGTTGATTTTTGGCAAACCCACGGATCTCCTCGGGATCAACTTGGATATTATTTTCTTTTACAATTTTTTCAGAGACCAGTGTCCATTTGAGCTGACTGGTAAACTTAGGAAAATCGGCTTCTACTTCCTGGTCTGTCTTGGGAGTTTCGCCCTGTGATTGCAACCACTTTTTTAAGAAATTCTCCGGGAAATCCATTTTTGCGTTATCCAATAACTGATGATAAAGCTGGTCATGAAGTTGATTGGTGGCTTGTCCGGCCCAATAAGCTTCAATTTCTTCTTTAACCTTATCCCGAAACGCTTCAATAGTTTTTACATCTTTACCTGGGTAGAGTTGGTTGAAGAATTCTTCATTTAATTCTTTTTTCTCCAATAAGCCCACCTTGGTAAGACTGATTGTAAAGTATTTTTCTGCTGCTAAAGGGTCTGATTTGTCCAGGCCCATGTCACTGATGATCCACTCCCGTTCTTTTTCCTCAAAAGCCTCTTTTAAGGATAAGGTGAGTTGATCGCCCACTTTTTTCCCCATCCAGGCGGATCGTTTGTTTTCAATGAAATATTTAACCAGAAGCGAATTTTCTTTGGAAGCACCTCCTTCAATTGAATTACCCTGCGCATCGGATTCTGTGAAATGTACATTGATCACATTCTCTTCGCTCTCCACAGTGTCTTGGTCTTTCATATTACCATAACGGTTCTGCAAACGCGTTACTTCGCTATCAATCATTTCCTCGGTTACCGTAACTACATAGCGAGTAGTTTTTGCCTTGGCCAAATCAGGTAAGTTAAAAGTTGGTTTCAGGCCAATTTCAAAATGAAAGGTATAGTCCAATGGATTGTTAACATCCAACTGCTGTAAATCAGTTTCAAAGGGAAGGGGTTGTGCAAATATGTCCACCTTCTCAGTTTGCAACCAACCAATTAATTCACGATCCACAGTTTTTAATACTTCGTCTGTAAACAAAGAGGGGCCGTACATTTTTTTTATTAATCCGGATGGCACCATTCCCTTGCGAAAACCCGGAATATTAGCCTTGCGGCCATACTCTTTCAGGGCTTTTTCGAAAGTTGGGAGGTAATCGGGTTTCTCTAGTTTAACGGAGATTTTGTCGTGCAGTTTGCCGATATTAGATCGGGAGATAGTTGCCATAGGACAATTTAAGCGGTACTAAGTCCGGATGGAGGGACTCGAACCCCCACACCTTGCGGCATCAGATCCTAAGTCTGACGTGTCTACCAATTTCACCACATCCGGATATCCCTGATTAAGGGGTTGCAAATGTAGCCCTTTTTTTTAGTTTTCCTCGTATCAAACCCCGAATTGTTGCGTAAAAAAACCCGTCTTTCTAGTCTTTTTTTACAAAAACCGATAAAAAACATAGATTTGAAACTAAGGTGCTGTTTATCTCCAACTATTACTACGCCCTGCTCCATGTTCAAACCACTGCCGATGAGAAAAATTTTAACCGGGTTTTTGCTTTTAGCGTTTAGCTCAATAACCTATGCTCAAAACCCTGCCACCACATTTACTATTGCTAATCGAATTATTCAATTGCCCTGCGGTACTTCTTGTACGCCTATAAGTGTGCAGGTGCCACACATTAAACAAACCAGTAGCTATATAACTACCACACCCCCGTATGCACCCTTTGCATACACAACCCCATCCGGAACCGAAGTAACTGCCATCTATCGAGATGATACCTGGAGTCCGATCATAAGCTTACCCTTTAGCTTCTGTTTTTATAATAGCAGTTTTACGTCCTTGTTGATGGGATCCAATTCTGCTATCACTTTTGATATCAGCCGCGCTGGTTTTGGAAGCGGTTATTCGATCAGTAGCACAAGCGGTGCTATTCCCAATACTTTTTACGCGCCTAATATGATTTTTGGTCCTTATCATGATATTGACCCTTCGCTTAGTTCCGCTAATAAAAAAATTGAATGGCGAATTGAAGGAGTAGCACCTAAGCGTCGTTTCATAGCCAGCTATAATGATATACCTTATTTCGGATCTAGCTGTACTGCGCAAAGATCCACTCATCAAATGGTACTCTACGAGAGTACGGGTATTGTAGAAGTGTATATTAAAGACAAACCCTTTTGTACTTCTTGGAATGGTGGCAATACCATTTTGGGCATGCAAGACGGCACTCGAACTCAGGCCGTAGCTGCTCCCGGTAAAAATGCCACACAATGGGGTAGCACCGGAATGAATGAATGCTATCGTTTTTTACCTAGTGGAGGCACTCCCCAATTCAAGTCTGCTAAATTGTTTGTAAATGGTACGCAGGTGGCAATCGGCGATACCAGCTCTGCTACTACGCCCGGAGTATTGAACTTAAACTTTCAAAATATCTGCCCTACTGCAGATAGCACGGCTTATGTAGTACAAGTAACTTATGGAGATTGTAATAACCCAGCTAACGATGTAAGTTTTACGGATACTGTTTTTGTAAAAAAAGTGGGACCAAGTGCAACTGCAGCTAAGACCGATCCCAACTGCGCACCGAATGGAACTATTACTATTACTGCACAAGGAGGAACGCCTCCCTATCAATACACCATTAACGGAGGAACAACCTGGCAGTCCTCAAATACCTTTACGGGTTTGGGAGGAGGCACATACAATGTGCTGGTGAAAGATGCAAACAACTGCACATCCGGACCGCAACCAATAACCTTGGCCTTGTCAAATAATTTAACGCAAGCAGTTACTAAAACAGATGCAAACTGTACAACACCGGGTACAATTACTATTGCTGCAACAGGCGGAGGCAGTCCTCCCTATGAGTACAGCATTAATGGAGGTACCAGCTGGCAATCCTCCAATAGTTTTACCGGCTTGGCTGGCGGAAACTATAATGTGGTAACCAGAAACCCTGTAACCAGTTGTACGGCTACTACTGCTGTTACGATCACTTTCACTAATACATTGACACTTGATCCTATTAATGGAACGAGTATTTGCTTTGGCAACTCTTTTACTCCTACCGTAACCACTAACGCCACAAATTTTAGTTGGACACCCACAACAGGGGTAAGCAATCCTGCAATGGCTGCTCCTGTATTTGCTCCTGCTACTACAACTACCTATACATTGGAAGCGCAATTGGGCACTTGTACGGCGCGCCAGAGTATGAATATTACTATTTTCCCAGGAGCTACTGCCAATGCAGGGCCTGATGCTATTATCATTGCCGGCGATGTATATGCTATGCAGGCAAGTGGTTCTGCGGGGTCGTATCTGTGGACTCCTTCTACCGGATTAAATAATCCAGCCACGCTAAATCCAGCTGCTACTCCGGCTACCACTACAACTTATGCATTGCGGGTCACAACCAATCAGGGTTGTATTGCAACAGACGATATGACCATCACGGTGGTGCCCTATTGTATCAAACCAATGAATGCCTTTACTCCCAATGGAGATGGGGTGAATGATCGCTGGTTAATTACCAATGGAAATTGTTTGATCAAGGCAAGAGTGCAAATCTTTAACCGCTATGGTGCTAAAGTGTTTGAGGATTTGAATTATAAAAATAACTGGGATGGAACGTATAATGGAAAACCGCTTTCTGATGGCACATATTATTATGTGATCAGTTTCCAATTGATCAATAATAAAGTAGAATCCAGAACGGGTAACGTAACCATTCTTCGTTGATCAATTACAACTAATTGACATGAAAAAAATTCTGACTATACTTTTTTTTACAATGAGTAGTCCGTTGTGGAGCCAGCAGTTAATGGTCTCTTCACTTTACGACCTACAAGGCAACTTGCTTAACCCGGCCGTTGCTGGTGTTACCAAAAAAACTACCATGGGGGCTTCTTATAGAAGTATGTGGAGTGGCATTGCGGGAAGTCCGGTAACGGCATTGGTGTACGGATCTACTTTTCTGGAAAAATCAAATGTGGGTATTGGGGCTTACTTGTATAGTGATGTAACAGGGCCAACCAGTCGTAGAGGACTTCAGGTTTCATATGCTTACCATATCCCCGTGCAAAATGATGCACGATTTTCGATTGGGTTAGAGTCTCGATTTTTACAATTTGCTATAGATAAAGCCATGCTAATAGAAGCCCTGGGCAGCGATCCGGTTATGGGAGGTGCCACTACCCGGTTTACCGGTGATGCGGGCTTGGGTATTGCTTACACCAATAAAAAATTACAGTTGGGGGCTTCTGTAAGTCACTTAATTCAATCCAAGCTAAACATCTATAGCGGTAATCTTACTCGGGCCGAAGAAGCCAGGCTGTATCGCCACTTCTATTTACAAGGTGCTTATCAATGGAAAGTAGATGCCAATACAACCGTAACTCCCAATTTTTTAGTCATCTATTTACCCAATGCACCCACAGAACTACAAGCTGGTGCCAGGGTAGAACATCGTGAACTTTTTTGGTGGGGACTTTCCCTGAGAGCCAGACAGAGTTGGATGCTATCGGCCGGTGTCAATGTGCAGAAAAAATTAATGTTGGGCTATTCTTTTGATATCTATTCATCTCCATTAAGTGTTTTTGATAAGGGGCCTAATGCTCATGAAGTGTTGCTTCGTTATCAGTTCTTAAAATAAGCAGTAGTAACCAACAGACTGGTTTCACTGGGTATTAATTTGTAAATTTGTAACCCATGGAAGCTGTAGCTGCTTTACCCAAGTATAATCTTAGTGGCGAGGAAGAGAAAAAACTCATCCTTAGGGAGTATCGTTCCCTGCTTCGTTTAGTAAAGACTCGTTTAAAGCCAGGCGATAAAAAGCTACTTCGTATAGCTTTTGAAATGGCGGCAGATGCGCATGCTACTATGCGCCGTAAGTCCAGTGAGCCCTACATCTTGCATCCTATTGCGGTTGCAAAAATTTGTGTGGAAGAAATTGGTTTAGGTATTCGCTCAACTATCTGTGCATTGTTGCATGACACGGTGGAAGATACTGATGTTACCCTGGACGATATCAAACGTGAATTTGGTGAAGAGATTACACGTATTGTGGACGGGCTTACAAAAATTGACAACATCATTGATGTGAATGCTTCTAAACAAGCAGAGAATTTTAAAAAAATACTGCTCACCTTAACTGACGACCCACGGGTAATCTTGATCAAGCTCGCCGATCGTTTACATAATATGCGAACCTTGGATGTGATGAAGCGCGAGAAACAATTAAAGATTGCTTCAGAGACCATTTTTATTTATTCTCCATTGGCACATCGGATGGGGTTGTATAATATCAAAACAGAACTGGAAGATCTTTCCATGAAATACATGGAGCCTGAAACGTATCGAGATATAGCAAAAAAATTATCAGAAACTAAAAAGGACCGTACCCGTTACATCAATGACTTTATTCGTCCTATCAAAGAAAAAATTGAGCAAGCTAACATCAAAGGAGAAATTTATGGCCGTCCTAAAAGCATTCACTCCATTTGGAATAAAATGAAAAAGAAGGGTGTGGGATTTGAAGAGGTTTATGATCTATTTGCCATACGGGTAATTCTTGACGCTGCCCCTGAGAAAGAAAAAGAAGAATGCTGGAAAATATACTCACTGGTCACAGACGAGTATAGCCCTTCTCCTGAACGATTGCGTGATTGGCTGAGCAATCCCAAGGCCAATGGCTATGAAGCCCTACACACCACGGTGATGGGCCCTCAGGGAAAATGGGTGGAAGTGCAAATCCGTTCTCAACGAATGAATGAGATCGCCGAAAAAGGATTGGCTGCACACTGGAAATATAAAGATGGCACACATGACGAAAGTCGGTTTGACAAGTGGTTTCATCAAATTCGAGAAGTGATCTCACATCAAGAAACTGACGGAGTTGATTTTCTTCATGATTTCAAGACCAGTTTTTTGGCTGAAGAAATCTATGTGTACACGCCTAAGGGTGATGTAAAGATGTTGCCCGTGGGTTCTACTGCATTGGATTTTGCATTTTCCATTCACAGCGCTATTGGAATTAAAACAATAGGTGCAAAAGTCAATCATAAGTTGGTTCCTATCAGTCACAAACTACAGAGTGGGGATCAGGTGGAGATCATTACCAGTAACAAACAAAAGGCATCGGAGGATTGGCTGGGCTTTGTGGTTACTTCAAAAGCAAAAGGCCGAATTCGTGATGCGCTTAGAGAAGAAAAAAGAACAATTGCGGATGAAGGAAAATACCTGTTGCAAAGAAAATTGGAGGGCATGGGAGCCTCTCTTTCACAACATAATTTGGACGAACTAACACAATGGTATAAAAGCGGATCTAGCTTGGATCTGCTGTATCTGATTGCGGTAAAAACCATCGATCTGAAAGACTTGCGTTTGTTCAAGGTTGTTGGGGACAAAATAGAGGCACCAAAGCCTGTTAAGCCAGCCGCATCAACGCAAGACAAGTCTGATATTGTTCCTCACCATTTGTTACCCAAAAAAGACACCGAACTTATCATTTTTGGTGAGCGTAGTGATAAAGTAGTTTATAACTTGGCAAATTGTTGTAAGCCTATTCCTGGAGATGACGTGTTTGGATTTGTAACCACTGGTAAAGGACTCACGATTCACAGAACTAATTGCCCCAATGCAGCAAAACTGTTGGCGAGTTATGGCCATCGTGTGGTCAAAACAAAATGGGCTAAGAACAAGGAGATTTCGTTCTTGACAGGAATCAAGATTGTAGGACTGGATGATGTAGGGGTGGTCAGTAAGATTACCAACTTAATTAGCGGTGAGCTAAAAATCAATATCTCTGCTTTAACTATCGAAGCTAAAGATGGCTTATTCATGGGAAACATACACCTTTATGTTCGGGATAAAGAGGAGCTTGAACGATTAGTTCAAGCCTTATTGGAATTGCCTGGAGTAGAATCTGTGGAACGGTACGATATGGAGGATATACCCGGTTGAGTCCCTTATTTTTCTTACCTTGTATAGCTAAATCCAACAGTTCAAATTGTTTATAATGGTTCATAAGGCCCGTTATTTTATTACTTGGCTGGTATTGTCTGGCATATGCTTTCTTACTGCGGCTCAAAGTTTTACTTTGAATTGCACGCGGGACACTTTGGTGCCAGGCTGCCCTGCTAACTTTTGTTTTACGTTAAAAGGCCGAATTCCAGATATTAAGAAACAAACCAGCTCTTACACGATTAATCCCACTAGCACCACTCCGGGTTGTTTTCCTGTATATGTTTCCCCAAATGATCCACAGGGAATACCAACTAATTTAACCGTGGATGACACTTATTCGTCCTTGGTTACTATGGGCTTTCCGTTTTCCTTTTACGGGGCAACTTATACAACACTGGCGGCCAGCACCAACGGGTATTTAACATTTGATGCTTCGCGCGCAGGTCAATTTGCTGCCTGGAGTATACCGGCTAATTTACCCAGCACTAGTTATGACAGAGCCACAATCATGGGACCCAACCATGATTTGTATCCTACAACATCTCAACCTAACCAACGCATCCAGTATCAAGTATTTGGCACCGCGCCGCATCGAAGATGGGTTCTTAGTTATAATCAAGTTCGCTTATTTTCTTGCACGAGTCTGAATCAAAATACACACCAGATAGTTTTATACGAATCCCTGAATGTGATTGAGGTGTTGGTTTTCAGTAAGCAAACCTGCCCCACCTGGAATAGTGGTCGTGCCATTATTGGCATTCAAAACTGGGACCGTACTGCAGGTATGATGGCTCCTGGCCGCACGGCAATGGGACCTTCCTGGGGTGCAATCAACATGAATGAAAGTTGGCGATTTGTACCAAACGATGGGCCGTCTTTGTTAAAACGCGTTGAGCTATTAGATAATACCGGAGCAATTGTAGCAACAGTATTGCCTGCTGCCACTGTAAATTTGGGTAATGGAAATTTGGAAGCATCTTTTCCCAATATCTGCCCACCTGCAAGTGCTATAACCAACTTTGTGATTAGATCTGTTTATGAGAAATTTGATGATCCTACAGTTGAAATTTTTGGAACAGACACTGTGCGGGTGAATCGTGCTGCAGGGCTTGCGGCTACGGCTACATCCAGTGCAGCTTCTTGCGGAAATACCAATGGTGTAATAACTGTTGGTGTCCCTTCAGGTGGTACTCCTCCTTATCAATACTCCTTAGATGGAACCAATTGGCAATCGAGCAATGTGTTCAATAGTTTAGCTGCGGGTCCGTATACTATTACCGTGCGTGATGCTCCGGGTGTTTGTACCATAAATATTCCGGTTACCATTGATCTGGCAGGGCAATTGGCCGCAACCATTGGCGCAGCTCCTACAGCATGTACGGGTGTGAATAATGGGGCTATCACTATTTCAACAGCTGCAGGTACCGGCCCCCATACTTTTAAATTAGATGCAAACCCTGCAATTCAAGGAACTTTACCATTTACGTTTAACAATGTAACTGCAGGTAACCACACAGTAGTAGTTACTGATTTAGCTACGGGTTGTTCCTCCGGACCTCAAACAGTGAATGTAGCTGTAGGGCCAGGTGTTGCTGTAACTACTTCTACAACGGCTAGCTCTTGTGCAACCGTAACCAATGGTAGTATCACTATTAATGCTACTGCAGGAGTTGCTCCATTTACTTTTCAATTAGATGGCGGAGCTATTCAATCAGGATCTAACCCCTTTACTTTTAACAATGTTGCTTCAGGAAATCATACTGTTATTACCAGAGATAATTTGGGTTGTCAATTGACCAGGACAATTGCAGTAGCAACGGGTCCACCGATTACTTCCAGCATTTCTGCAGCAGCAACCAGTTGCAATGGTGCACTCAATGGAACACTTACGGTTACACCTATTAACGGCAACGCTCCTTATGAATTTTCAATTGATGGAGGCGCTTTTGTAGCGGGGGCTTCTCCATATACCTTCAATGGGCTCTCTGCGGGTAATCACACTATTTTAGTGCGGGATGTGTTAGGTTGTTCCAGCTCGGCCTCCATGGTTACCGTATCATCTGGCCCTGCTCTCACCACTACAGCAAGTTCCACGGCAGCTCTTTGTAATGGAGCCAGCACCGGAACAATTGCGGTTGTTACACCAACAGTGGGCATGGCCCCTTATCAATATTCATTGGATGGGGTGAATTGGCAAAGTAGCAATCAGTTTATTGGAGTTCCTGCAGGAACACACACGGTACAGTTCAGAGAAAGTAACGGTTGTACGGGTACCACCTCAGTGGTGGTTACAGAGCCTCCGGTAATTAGTGCTACAACCAATACGGTGCCTGTAATCTGTAATAGTCAATCCAACGGACAGTTAAACATCGCTGCCAGTGGCGGTGTTGCTCCTTATCAATTTAGTGTGGATGCTATCAACTGGCAATCGGCAA
>VGGU01000026.1 GCA_016868475.1 Bacteroidota bacterium | reverse complement strand
CCTTCATTTTCTGCAGCTGCCTTTAAATTATTAGAAGCAACTACCTTGCTCATTGAATCGAGAATCAATTTGTCGAAAGTAATATCATTGATCTGAAGATCTAGTAAGTGATACCCCCAATCTTCCAGCGAATGATCAACCTCCACTTTTACATACTGCACGATTTCCCGACGAAGGCCCAAAACTTCCGCTTGCTTTTTAGTAGCAACAAAGGATCGAATATTTCCTTCAATAGTTCGAATCAATGCTTGCATTAAATCCCTATCCGCGATAAATTTAAAAGCAACCTTTTTTACCGTATCCTCCTCCGCGTTTTGCACAGCATACAACAACATGCTTTTAAAATACACATTGGCCTGATCCTGAGTTACTGCTTGAAATTCCAACTCTACGGACCGGTTTTGTATGGATACTTTTCGATAGATCACCTCCAATAATGGGATTTTAATGTTCAACCCTGGACGAACAATACGGCGATATTTACCAAACATGGTAATGACTCCAATGTACCCTTGATTGACTGTAAAAAGCCCAGAGAAAATAAGAAGCAAGAGCGCCAGTAAGAACCAATTATTCCACAACCAACTAATAAATTGCATAGTATATAATTTTAAAGTTTAGCTGTTCTTATATCGCAGCGAGCCTTACCAAATGTACTAAGGTTTCTACAGATTTTTGCATATCCTGAACGCAAACAAATTCATGGCGCGAATGCACCGCTTGTTCTCCAGCAAAAATATTGGGACAGGGTAAACCCATGAACGACAGACGAGATCCATCAGTACCTCCTCGAACGCCTATTGTTTTTACCTGAACTCCCGCAGCTTCCATAGCACTCCGCGCTAATTGAATTACATGAGGGTGCTCAACGAGCACCTCCTTCATATTTCGATACTGTTCTTTTACTTTCATTGAAAAACGAGATCCCGGATGAGCTGCGCAAACTTTTTGAGCAAGCTCTTTTAATAACTGCTCCTTTGTAGCAAGCGCTGCCGTTTCAAAATCTCGAATTAACAACTCTACAAAGCACTGATCAGCTATGCCACAAATTTCTGTAGGATGAACAAATCCCTCTCTGCCTGCCGTTGTTTCCGGAGAGAGTGTTGTTGATGGTAAAAGGGTAAGAAAAGAACCTGCCAGCTTTGTTGCATTTACTAATTTACCTTTTGCTTCACCCGGATGAGCAACGACTCCAAAAAAAGTAATTTTTACCGCATTGGCACTAAAGGTTTCGTCTTCCAGAGAGCCCAAGTCTCCGCCATCCAGGGTATAACCAAAATCAGCACCCAGTTTTTTTATATCTAGTTTTTCTGTACCCCGCCCAACTTCTTCATCAGGAGTAAACAATAATCGTATAGGACCATGCTCTATTGTAGAGTTATTTATCAAAAAATTAGCCAGATCCATGATAATCGCAACGCCTGCTTTGTTGTCTGCTCCTAACAAAGTGGTGCCAGATGCAGTGATAATATCCTGCCCCAATTTTGAGGCTAAGTAAGGGTAATTCGAAATTCGAATTACTTGGGATGGATCATCCGGTAAAATCAAATCCTGACCTTGATAATGTTGATGTAAAATTGGCTTGACAGCTGCGCCAGGGCAATCAGGAGCCGTATCAACATGAGCACAAAAGCAAATGACAGGAACCTTTTTTGAAGTAGTTGATGGAATGGTTGCCATCACATAGCCAAATTGATCTAACGCAGCATCGATGATTCCCATTTCCTGCAACTCTTTCACTAACAACTTGGATAATTCAAGTTGCTTTTCAGTACTGGGAAATTGAGTGGCGTGCGGGTCACTTTGTGTGTCGATCCGAACATACCGTAAAAAACGATCCGTAACAGTAAAGGAATAATTGTCGAACACCTGTTAGCTGAATAAATTAAGGCATAATGATAAGTGGGCTTGCTCCCTCAATGTCAACCAACTCCAGATCAAACACCAAATCCTTTCCGGCTAAAGAATGATTGGCATCCAACTTCACAACGGTCTCCAGTATTTCTACAACGGTTACTTGAAAATTACGACCTTGACCGTCACTCATATGTAGTGGCATGCCCATGGTAATTGTCATATCCGCAGGAAATCTTTCCTTGGGCATTTCAATGACCATTTCAGGACTATGAGGACCATAGGCTTCCATAAATGGAATATGAATGGTTTTCTTTTCGCCTACTTGCATTCCGGTTACTCCTTCGTCAAAGCCCTTTATAACCGCCCCGCTGCCCACTTCAAATTGAAGGGGATCACGTCCAACTGAAGAATCAAATGTTTCGCCATTGGTCAGTTTCCCATGATAATGCACTTTTATATTGTCGCCCGCTTTAACTGCTGCCATACTATTAATTTTACCCTGCAAGGTAGTGGAATTAGCGGAGTCAAAATGCGTTTTTCAAATCAGAATAAATTACTTTCAGGTCTTTAATAAACACCTATGCGTACTATATTTCTACTAGTCCTGTTTTTTATATGCAGGCCTGAACTTTTTGCTCAAAAAACAATTCCGTCAAGAAAAAATTCTACAGCTCCACAGATTGAATCTGGCGCAGCACAAATAGATAGTTACCTCCCCTTGTTGAAAGAAAAAAGAGTTGGAATTTTTGCCAATCAAACATCCCTGGTTGGCAATAAGCACTTGGTTGACACCTTGCTGAATCTGGGCATAGACATTCGAGTGATTTTTGGACCGGAACACGGGTTCAGGGGCACTGCCGATGCAGGCGAAAAAGTAGGCGACTTCGTTGATAAAGTAACCGGTATTCCCATTGTCTCTTTGTATGGATCTAAACATGGGCCAGATAAAAAAGACTTGGAAGAAGTGGATATCCTGGTTTTTGATATTCAGGACGTAGGTGTTCGCTTTTACACATTCATTTCCTCTCTTGATGCTTACATGGAGTCAGCAATTCGCTACAATAAACCTTTGCTGATATTAGACAGACCTAATCCTAATGGTTTTTATGTAGATGGCCCTGTGCTGAATCCCGCATACAAATCCTTTATAGGAATGCAACCAATTCCTATTGTGTATGGAATGACAATTGGTGAATATGCATGGATGTTATTAGGCGAACGCTGGATAAAAATAGAAAAGCAGCAAGAGGAATCACTCTCAACAATGGAAGCTCAACCAGCCCTTGCCCAGGCCGCTACTGTTACCGTAGATAAAATTGACAATAGCAAACCTCTTATTCTTTGCCACAACAGTAGTTGGGATAGTGAATTGATTAACAAAGAAGCCTTTCAGCTTATTATTGTGTGTTGTAAAAATTATGATCACCAATCCAACTATGTGCTTCCTGTTAGCCCTTCTCCCAATTTACCCAACATGCAATCTATCTATCTCTATCCTACAACCTGTTTATTCGAGGGAACAGTCCTTAGCGAGGGCAGAGGAACAAACAAACCTTTTCAACTGATTGGCCATCCTGCTTTGCCCAAGGGAATGGTTCAATTTACACCTAACCCTAATGTGGGCGCTAAAAAATCAAAGCACTTTGGAGTAGTTTGTTACGGATGGGATTTTGGTGGAACTCCCACACAGGTGTTAAGCAAGACTAATAAAAAGATTCAACTAAATTGGATTCTTGAAGCTTATAAAATCTTTCCGCAAAAAGACAGCTTTTTCTTGCTCCCGAAATCCGGAGACTCCGCAAATTCATTCTTCAATAAATTAGCCGGCAATAACACCTTAATGCAACAAATCAAGGACGGAAAGGACCAACAGGAAATTCGTCTGAGTTGGGAACCACAGTTGGCACAATTCAAAGCCACTCGAAAAAGATACTTGTTGTATAAAGACTTTGAGTAGGCCTGAGTACATTTTGTACTTTCGCATACATGGCAAGAGATCCTAAGTCTGTTCGGATTGTATTTATGGGCACTCCTGATTTTGCAGTGGCTAGCCTGCAAGGATTGTTGGATAATGGCTTTACTGTAGTTGGTGTTATTACAGCACCAGACAAGCCTGCCGGAAGGGGCCTTAGCCTGCAATCTAGTCCAGTAAAACAATTGGCAATTGCTCATCATATTCCTCTTCTTCAACCTGCCAAACTAAAAGACCCCGATTTTCTTAAGCAGTTGGCGGCCTGGAAACCCGATTTGCAAGTAGTAGTAGCTTTTAGAATGCTTCCTGAACTAGTGTGGAGTCTTCCTCCTATGGGCACCATTAATTTACACGGCTCTCTTTTACCAGATTACCGTGGCGCCGCACCTATTAATTGGGCGTTAATCAATGGCGAACAAAAAACGGGGGTGACTACTTTTTTATTAAAGCACGAAATAGATACCGGAGATCTATTGCTACAACAAGAAATAGCAATAGAGGAAAAAGACAATTTTGGCACATTGTACAACAAGTTGAAAATGCATGGAGCCAAGCTGCTCACCACAACCATTGAGCGATACGTGCAGGATAGAATTGCACCTATTCCACAAAACCAATTAGCACCATCACAAAAACCAGCTCCAAAATTGCAAAAGGAAACCGGTGCTATTAATTGGGATGGCCATCCTCGCACCATCCATAATTTAATTCGCGGATTATCACCAACACCGGGTGCTTATGCAAACTTGCAAGGAAAATTTTTAAAGATTTTTCAAGCAACCCCGATTGAGGAAAAAATCAGTGTGGCCCCAGGAACCATTGATACAGACGGCAAAACTTTTCTTCGGTTTGCCTGTACGCAGGGTTGGCTTCAAGTTGAGGAGCTGCAATTGGAAGGAAAGAAACGGATGAATGTGGCATCTTTTTTACAAGGATTCCGATTTTAATTTACCCCCTTGTTTTATAAGTGTTCTTTCAGGATGCGTAACCCTTTTGGATAATAATTATTAGCTCTGCCTGATAATACATTTAACCACCCCAGCGATAAACCCTGATAATTAGCCACTACCCAACCCTTTGCTGTAAAAGTGATATTTAAATCTTTTCGTTGCAAGTAAGCAATAGACTGTCGATAATCGAGAGACAATTGGGTTACTTCCGGCGATAATCGGGTAGACAAAGCCAAGGCATGCGCTGGAATTAATTTGTTGTGCATCCATCTGCCCAGTAATGTTCCTAAATAAATGGGATGTAGGGATTGTTGAATCGTTAGCCAATCTGTTTGAAGGACCTTGGGAAATACCATTAACTCATCTCCTATTTCCATTACATCCATTTCATCTAGATTTATCCAATCTGCAATAGAAGGATATCGAGAAGAGATGTTGATGGGCTTGGACTTTGTTACACGAACATACTGGTTAATGGTTGCAGTAGAATCGGGCTTTCTAAGGCTGGAAAAAAAGAAACCCTCCCCTTTTACTCGATGGGGCCAACATCTATATCCATTTGTTGATTCAACAATTCCCCAGGAAGGATCAAGTTGAATAGATTGAAAAATAGCCCCATACTCCTTGATTAACCAGCCTACTATATCTTCGTTTTCTTCAGGCGAAAATGAGCAAGTGGAATAAAATAATATACCGCCTGGCTTAAGTGCTTTCCAGGCTGAATGCAGTATACGTTGTTGGCGTAGTGCACAATGATTTACCTGACTCAATGTCCAGGCTTCTGCAACAGTATGATCCTTTCTAAACAATCCACTTCCGCTACAAGGAGCATCCAATGTGATCCAATCAAAATAGTCTGGTAACCGCTCAAACTGAATGGGATCATTTTGAGTTACCACTACATTGTTTGCAGCCCACTTTATTATATTGTCCCGAAGCAGTCCTGATCTTGTACGAATTACTTCATTGGCCACTAATAAACTATTTGATCCAAGGAGCGAAAGCAGATGAGTGGATTTGCCACCAGGCGCTGCACAAAGATCCAGCGCACGAATAGCCTGATTACTAAAACCAGTCTGTAAAAAAGCTTGTTCCAACAACATACTACTGGCTTCCTGTACATAATAAGCTCCCCCATGAAAAAAGGGATCAAATGTAAAAGATGGCCTGGGTGATACATAGTGCCCCGTTGTAGTCCATGGAACACTTTCCATTATATAAGGCAGGGGTACTGACTTTGCAGGATTGATTCGAATAGAAGTTATCGATTCTGTAGTAGTATGCGCCGCCTCGAAAAGCGAGCGGTCATAGCCAGGAAGTCCCTCTAATGAGTCTAAAAGAGATGCTGGTAATTGCACGTTTTAATACTGAATAGAATCAAAGATTCTTAATTTCTGCAACCAAGTCCTGTAGCACTTTCTTTGCGTCCCCAAATAGCATGGATGTTTTAGCTCGGAAAAACAATTCGTTTTCTATGCCGGCATATCCTGGTTTCATGCTTCGTTTGTTAACGATAACATGCTTAGCCAACTCTACGTCTAAAATGGGCATACCATAAATTGGCGAACTGGTATCGGATTTTGCAGCAGGATTTACTACATCATTGGCTCCTAGAATCAACACAACGTCTGTGGTTGGAAACTCATCATTGGCCTGTTCCATTTCTAGCAGTTTCTCATAAGGCACATCGGCTTCCGCCAGCAATACATTCATATGCCCAGGCATCCTACCAGCAACAGGATGTATGGCGTATTTTACGTCTACCCCTTTTGACTCCAATAATTTTTCCAATTCATGACAAGCATGTTGAGCTTGCGCTACAGCAAGTCCATATCCTGGTACTATATAAACTTTAGTTGCATAGCTCATCAGCACAGCCGTATCGCTAAGACTGATCTCTTTATGTATGCCTGCTGCAGTACCTGCAGTTGCATTAGTTTTACCGCCTCCGCCAAATGAACCAATTAACACATTAGTAAGAGAGCGATTCATAGCTCTGCACATTAATATCGTGAGCAATGTTCCTGCGGCACCAACCAGAATTCCACCAGTGAGCATTACTTTATTATCATAAAGAAACCCGCCACAAGCAGCAGCAACTCCTGTAAAAGAATTGAGCAAAGAAATTACCACAGGCATATCTGCACCCCCAATTGGAAGTACAAAAAATATACCATAAAGTAAAGACAAGAAGAATAGGGTATAGAATATGAATGCTGCATTGGAAGGCAACAACACAATGAGATAAGTAGCGAGGGCAACAATAACCCCCAATAACAAAATGTTGAAAATATGCTGCCCCTTAAAAGAAAAATCCTTTATAGAGCCATTTAGCTTGCCCCATGCAATGATACTACCGGCAAAGGAAACAGATCCAATGATCAATCCCAGAACAATGATTAGTAAAAAGCCTGGGTCCAGATGAACTAAATGATCAAATTCAACCAGACTAATCAAGGCTGCGCATGCACCACCCATTCCATTGAATAAACTTACCATTTCAGGCATCGCCGTCATCTTGACGCGTTTTGCGGCCAATGTGCCCACTATAGTTCCAATTAATATACCCCCGAAAATCCATTGGTAATTTCCCAGACGAGCTCTCTCTTTTTCATATAGAAAAATTGTTCCAAGAATTGCCAGCGTCATACCAAAGGCAGCCACTCTGTTTCCATTGCGGGCACTATCAGGGTGTGACAACATCTTTAGCCCCACTATAAAAGTAACCGAGGCAACCAAGTAAATAAAAGTCAGGAGGTTCAGTTCCACAAGTATCTAATTTTAGTTCAGGATTATTTTTTCTTCTTTGAAAACATCTCCAACATCCGATCGGTTACTACAAAGCCCCCTACTACATTCAGCGTGCCCACGATTACCGCAATAAAACCGAGTATCAATGCTAAATAATTTGTAGGAGCTGCATTACCCATGACAATGATGGCCCCAATAATTACCACTCCGTGAATGGCATTCGCACCACTCATTAACGGCGTATGCAATACACTGGGCACTCTGCCTATCACTTCAATTCCAACAAAAATCATCAGGATAACGATGTAAAGGATTTCCTGATGCTGACTGATCCAAGACAATAATTGTTCCATTTTTATAAGCTTGAGGCTATTTTTTCATTAACGATTTTTCCTTGGTGAGTAATGCATGCGCCTTTGACCAAATCATCCTCCCAATTCAATTGGATGGCCCCTGTTTTATCGATTAACAGCTGGAAAAAATTAAGAACATTTTTACCATACAGTTTGCTGGCATCTGCAGGAAGTGTAGCTGGTAAGCTGGATGCTCCTACTATTCTCACTCCATTTTGGTCAACCGTTTCTCCATCTTTTGTATAAGGTGTGTTTCCACCTGTTGAAGCAGCCAAATCGATGATAACAGACCCATTGCGCATGGAAGCTATCATTTCGGCAGTAATTAGAATAGGCGCCTTTTTGCCAGGAATTTGAGCTGTGGTGATAATGATATCTGCTTTTGCTGCAGATTGAGCAATTCTTTCACGTTGTCTTTGCTGATAATCCTCGGATTGTTCAACTGCATATCCACCAGCCTTGCTTGCATCAGCAGATCCTTCCACTTCTATAAATTTTGCTCCCAAGCTCATGACTTCCTCTTTCACCGCCGGGCGTGTGTCAAAAACTTCCACAACAGCACCCAACCTTTTTGCAGTAGCAATGGCTTGTAACCCAGCTACACCGGCACCCAGTATCAACACTTTAGCAGGGGCAATGCTTCCTGCTGCTGTCATAAACATTGGAAAGTAGCGACCATAAGTAGTTGCCCCCAGTAATACCGCTTTGTATCCGGCAATATTTGCTTGCGAACTTAATATGTCCATTGACTGCGCCCTAGTAGTTCTGGGCAACATGTCCAGGGAAAAGCAAGTAACCCCTGCTTGGGCAGCAGATTGTACCCAATCTTTCTTGTATAAAGGCTGGTACGCACCTATTAATAATTTTCCACTAATTTTTACCAACTGATCAGCCGGAATAGTATGCATCGCTAAAATCACATCAGCGTTTGACATCACACCAGTTCTATCGCAAATAACGGCTCCAGCCGACTGATAGGAACCATCATTACAGTATGAAGATGTGCCCGCCCCTTGCTCTACGCAAACAGCAAAACCTTTTTTTATAAGAAATGCTACAGCTTCGTCAGATAGGGACACTCTTGTTTCAGGGTTTGATTCACGTAGAACTCCAATGGTCATATTTGTAAGCAGTATTAATATTACTAAGCAACGAAGGTAGCAATTAAAAGCGTATCCTAAAGTGGGACTTCGCTAGAAAAGAAGGCCTAAAAAGTACTATTCCAAAATGGAAAAAATCAAGCGTCATCCTTACTTGCTCCTGAGATTGAATAAAGGACCAAGCATTTTCCATTCCCCGACTCCAGCGAATATCGTCAACAATAATTATTGTATTGTTGGAGATAAAGGGTAACAACTCTAAAAAGTAGCGTTTAGTTGCTTCCTCCTGATGATTACCATCCATAAATACCAAATCAGGGCTTTTTACTTGTTTCAATAATTCAACGAGCACCTGATCCAGATTGCCAAACTTGAGTTGGACGTTAGTACAATTCCAATTAATAAAGTTGCGCTTTGCTACTTCAGCTATTGCACCAACTCCCTCAATTGTGTGAATAGAGGCGGTTGGGCGGGCTAAGGAAAAAAAAGCGGAGGACAGACCCAGAGAAGTTCCCAACTCCAATATGGTCTCAGGTTTGTAATACCGAACTATTCGGAAAAAAAGTTTAGCTGTAGCGGGGCTTTTTGCAGCTGTTTTGGCAATGGAAGAAACAGAACGATCAGTATAACTTCCACTTCTTGACCCTGCTCCTATATCTGTGAGTGACAATTTGGTTTTATTGGCAAGCATGGTATTCCTCCAGGCAGTCCAATAGTCATACTCCTTATACAAAGTTTTATCCTGGAGTACATTTTTTAGAAAATCAAATACAAACGGAGAATGAATCCCGTGCCCACGGGGGTTTGAAGCTAGGAGTAAAAAATTTAGATACTTAATAACTAATTGAGGAGTGGTGTACATACCTGGTCCTATATTAACCGGTCCCAAACCTGGAAAGAGTAGTTATAAGCGTGCTTTGAATCAGCCTCCCGGTCCAATTGACTAATAAGCTTCCAATCCTTAGGATGAAATGAAGAAAAATAAGTGTCTGCCTCAGGAGAGGCCTCAACACGTGTAAGGTAGATCCGTGAGGCCAAGTCAAAAAATAGATTGTAGATCTCCCCACCCCCTATAATTACCACTTCTTTAGCGCCACACTCTTTTGCTTTTGAGAGGGCAGTCATTGCGTCGGCAACAACAATCAACTGATCCGATGGATTCCAATCTTGCTGTCGGGTAACCACTATATTGGTGCGACCCGGCAATGGTTTCCCCAATGAATCGTAGGTTTTTCTACCCATAATAACAGGAAGCCCCCATGTAATATTCTTAAAGTGTTTGAGGTCTGCAGATAAATGCCAAGGCATGCTCCCATCTTTTCCGATGGCATTATTCTGCCCAACTGCAACAATGAGAGACACTAACATATCCATTCACTTTTAAATGGCCACTGGTGCTTTAATAGCTGGATGGCATTGATAATTTAAAATTTCAATATCCTCAAATTGAAATGAAAATAAGTCTGTAATAGCAGGGTTCAATTGTAAAGTTGGCAAAGAGTAAGGGGTTCTGCTCAACTGCAATTTTACTTGTTCAACATGATTACTATAGATATGAACATCTCCAAAAGTGTGAACAAAATCACCGGGTTGCAATTGACAAACCTGCGCAATCATATGGGTCAGCAACGCGTAGGATGCGATGTTAAAAGGAACTCCCAAAAACACATCTGCACTACGTTGATATAATTGACAACTCAATCGTCCGTTTGCTACATAGAATTGGAATAGCGAATGGCAGGGCATTAATGCCATCTGTGGAAGTTCAGCTACATTCCAAGCACTTACAATTAGTCGACGACTATCCGGATTCTTTTTGATTTCTTGAATTAAAGAAGAGATTTGATCGACCACCTGTCCATCTTTACCCTCCCAGCTCCTCCATTGCTTTCCATAAACAGGGCCCAGTTCACCTTGCGGGTCAGCCCATTCGTCCCAGATACTTACTCCATTTTCTTTTAAGTAAGCAATATTTGTTTCGCCTTTCAAGAACCAGAGTAGCTCGTGAATAATACTTCTTAAATGCACCTTTTTAGTGGTGACCAACGGAAATCCATCCGCTAGATTAAATCGCATTTGATAGCCAAAAACACTTCTGGTACCGGTACCGGTACGGTCTGTTTTATCAGACCCATTATCCAAGACATGTTGTAATAATTGGTGATACTCACGCATAATGCAATATTAAGCAGAATGAGCCCGGCGTTCCAACTCTTTTTGGATTAATCGCAACTCCTTTCCTGTTTGGCCTTTCACAGAGGTGTTTTCCTGCGCTCGCCTCATCAAATAAGGAACAACATCTTCGATAGGACCAAAAGGCAGGTATTTACTCACGCTACATCCTGCGGCTGCCAAGTTAAAAGTGATGTTATCACTCATGCCATAAAGTTGGCTCCAATGAACATGAGGATGATCAGGAGGCAATCCCTGCTCTTTTAATAAATTATAGGTTAATAAGTTACTTTCCTCATTATGTGAAGCCACAATCACCCCTACCTGATTTAAGTGATCAACACAAAAGCGTATAGTTTGATTAAAAAGCAAATCAGTAGCTTCCTTGGTGGGATTGATGGGTGAAGCATAGCCCATTTCGGCCGCACGATTTCGCTCTTTTTCCATATAAGCCCCTCTGACCAATTTTGCCCCGGTAAAATATCCACGGCTAGTAGCCAGCTCATGCATGGATTGTAAAAATGATAATCGATCCGTGCGATACAATTGGTAGGTATTATAAACAAATGGAAATTTTTTATTACACAACTCCATCAAGATGGCACATAACGCATCAAGCGGTTCCTGGATCCAAGTTTCCTCAGCATCAAGTGTAACCGCTATTTTTTTTGTAGTACCATGAAAACAAATTTTTTCCATTCGAGAAAAAACTCTACCCCATTCATTTAACAGTTCAGGCGAGAGTTGATTTAAAGCCAACTCATACCTTTCTAACAATGGTTTGTCTATTTCAACCATTTTTTTGTTTAACTCTTCCAACAATCCAAACCTTGCAAGTCCTGTAATTTTGATGCTAATGAAGGGAATATTTGGCTGTGTGGCCGCAAAATCAATAACGCGCAAAAACTGATCTCTTGCCTGATCATAAAAGTGATCCCCTTGTTTTCCTTCTACTGCGTAGTCCAAAATTACTTTTACTTGGAAAGAATTCAATTTAGCAACCACCGGAACGGTTTGCGCTAAAGTTTCCCCACCAATGAATTGAGAAAATAGAGTAGAACGAATTAATCCTTTTACAGGAAGCCCCATCCTGATGGACCAAGGAGCCAGACGGGTACCCACCAGTACTAGCAAAGAATTGGACATGACCCTAAACAGAAATCTTGCCTTTTTTAAAGCGGCATTCGATTTATATTTAAAGGCAAGTGCTGTATTGTCAAATGACGGCGGCAAGCTATAGCTGGACATAGGAAGAAAAAAATTGTATACCTGCAAAAATAGTGGAACATGGGCAGACCAATACGGAACCTTTTGTACTAGTAGGATGAACGAACAGCTGCATCACTATCTTTGCATAAACGCAACTATGCAACCCAAATCACCTGCCGATAGCTTAATCACCATGACTGAGTTAGTTCTTCCGAACGACACCAATTTATTTGGCAATTTAATGGGCGGTAGATTGATGTATTGGATGGACATTGCTGCAGCATTGTCTGCACAAAAACATTGTAGTGTTCTTGGCGTAACCGCTTCCGTTGACAATATCTCTTTTGAAAATCCAATCAAGTTGGGGGATGCAGTTCATATTGAGGCCAAGGTGACCCGTGCATTTAACACCTCTATGGAAGTGCATTTGCGCGTTTGGGGCGAAGATCTTTCGCAGCAGTTTCGTTACAAGAGTAATGAGGCCTATTATACATTTGTTGCCCTTGATGCTAACCGCAAGCCAAAAGCTGTTCCTTCTTTAGAACCTACCACTGAGGACGAAAAAAGGTTATTTGATGGTGCACTTCGCAGAAGGCAACTTCGACTAATTCTGGGAGGAAAAATGAAACCCGGTGAAGCTGCTGAATTAAAAGCCTTATTCGCTGACACAAAGGCAATAGACTAGTTTACACTCCTGCTAAATGGTGTTTCCCTTTCAATAAATACTGTTGACTTTGCTCGATGGCATCCATTATTTGGTCCATGATCTGCTCAGCAGAAGCTTCGTAATCAATTTTTAATGGCGCTTTAAATTGAACCGATAAAAGAGTATTTCGCTTTTTTAATTTAAGTCCCTTTTTGTTGAATGCCCGCCAAAAACCCCTGATCACTATTGGAATTACAATAGGACGAACCTCTTTAATAATTAAAGCAGTGCCTTTTCGCCCCGGGGCAAAAGGACGAGTAGTACCCTGTGGGAATGTAATCACCCAATTCTTCTCCAATGCCCTAACTATTTTTCGGGTATCCGAAGGATCTAATCCTCTACGAATCTCCTTACCATCCTTTCGCCAGGTTCTTTTTACAGTGATGCCCCCGGCTAAAAGAAACAACCGGGTAAGCCAATTGTCTTTCATAGTCTCCACCGCAGCAACGTAATTAACCCGTGTAAAGGGGTTAAGCAAATAGTAAGGTAATCCTAACCGATTCTTTTTACCCCATTTAATGGCACCGAAAATCTGAAAAAAGGTAATGACATCGGCAAAATAGGTTTGATGATTGCTTACAAATAATACTCTCTCCTTTGGCAATTTTTTCAAGTGCTCTGCACCGCTAATAAAAAGCCGATTGAACAATGCCAAACCAGGATAAGAAGCCACACCTACGATCATAAAAACGGCTTTTCTAATCAAATTGGCACGAAAGATTCTGTGTACGATTTTATTCATACAATAGGCTTACAGGTAAAACAAAGATAATAAGGACCGTTGCAGGTACACAAAAAAAGGCTGCCTTTCGGCAGCCTTGTCTATTAACTTAACAAACGGGTGTTATTCAGCACCGCCTTCCATCTTCTTCTTCAGGTCAGCTAATACCCCCAAGTCTCCCAAAGTAGCTTTTTCAACTTTGGTTTGGATATTCTTTACTGCCTTTTTTGTCATTTCAGCTTCTGCCTTTGCTCCTTTCTTTACCGCTTCAGCTTCCTCTACTTTTCCTTGTTCCCAAATGCGAGTATGAGAAAGTACAATTCTTTTTTCGTTACGATCAAACTCGATAACAATAAAAGAGGCTGTTTCGTCAGCTCCGATTGTTTTACCATCTTCTTTGGTCAAATGACGATTAGGGGCAAAACCTTCCAATCCATAGGGCAATTGAACAACAACACCTTTATCATCACGACGTGTAACCAACCCTTCATGCAGGCTTCCAATGGCAAATGTGTCCTGAAGCGTGTTCCAAGGATCTTCCTCCAGTTGCTTATGTCCTAATTGCAACTTACGGTTCTCGCGATCGATTCCTAAAATCATTACATCAATTTGCTGCCCGACTTTAGTGTATTCAGTTGGATGGTTGAAACGCTTTAACCAGCTCAGGTCGCTGATGTGAATCATTCCTCCAATTCCGGGTGCCAATTCAACAAACACTCCGTAGTTGGTTATGTTTTTCACTAAGCCCGCATGACGACTTCCCTCTGGGAATTTAGCATCGATCTCATTCCAAGGATCAGCAGAAAGTTGCTTGATAGAAAGGCTCATCTTGCGACTATCCTTATCCAGCGTTACGATTTTTGCTTCATGCTCATCGCCTAACTTGAAATACTCTTTTGCATTTACCGGCGTGTTAGCCCATGTAATCTCTGACACGTGAACAAGTCCTTCAACGCCAGGTTGAATTTCCAAGAAAGCGCCATAGTCTTCGATGTTAGCTACCTTACCTTTTACTACATTACCCTCTACTATTCCATCGCCCAATACATCCCAAGGATGTGGGGTAAGTTGCTTCAAGCCAAGACTGATTCTGCGTTTTTCATCGTCGAAGTCAAGTACCACCACATTGATCTTTTGGTCAAGTTTAAGAACCTCAGAAGGATGTGCGATTCGACCCCATGAAATATCAGTGATATACAGTAATCCATCAAGACCACCCAGATCCATAAAGGCTCCAAAGTCTGTAATATTCTTAACCATTCCTTCCAACACCTGTCCTTTTTCCAGCTTGCTCATGATTTGTGCACGCTGTGCTTCAATATCACTTTCAATTAATGCCTTATGGGATACAACGGCATTTTTAATGGTTTCGTTGATTTTAACAACTTTGAATTCCATTGTTTTGCCAACAAACTGATCGTAATCAGTTACAGGCTTCACGTCAATTTGAGAGCCAGGCAGGAAGGTTTCCATACCAAACACATCAACGATCAATCCACCTTTTGTTTTTGAAGTAACCGTACCTGTGATGATCTCACCAGTTTTGTGCACTTCCACAATGCGTTCCCATGCACGTGTGATGCGCGCCTGACGACGGCTTAAATTCAAATGGCCATCACGATCTTCTTTTTCAACAATCATCACTTCCACTTCATCGCCCACTTTAAGCGTAGGAATGTCGCGGAATTCATTGAGAGATATCAATCCATCACTTTTAAAACCGATGTTTAATACAACATCTGTTTTAGTCATTCCCACTACCAGTCCTTTGATAAGTTCGCCATCGTTTAGCTGAACGAATGTGCTTTCATAAACCTTGTGATACTTTTCTTTTTCAGCATCATTGTAAGCAGTAACATTACGCTTGTCAACGGACCAGTCAAAATCATCATGCGCGGTAGGCGCAGCTTCTACAGGTGCTTTTGTTGTCGCTGCAGCTGTGGCGGTATCCGCCCCACTCTCCTGTACATCAGCGTTTAATTGTTTGGTTAAAAATTGGTGAAACATTCTAATGACCCGAGGGTTTTATTTCGGGGTGGCAAAGATAAAGGTATTATTGCTATTTTCACTAAAATTCAACGCTTGGTTTACGAAGGACTAAAACTTGTTTCAAGACTGGCAATCAAGCTATTATGCAGAGAAATTCGTATAAATAACCCAGCTTTTCTGGAATTGAAAGGCCCAATTCTAATTGCGGCCAATCATCCAAACTCATTTCTTGATTCCATTCTACTCAACACGCTTTTTAAAGAACCCGTTTGGGCATTGGCCAGAGGAGATGCATTTAAAAAAAAGTGGCATGCTCAGCTGCTTAGTTCTTTGCGCATCTTCCCGATTTACAGAAACAGCGAAGGCATAGAAAATTTACACGTAAACTATCAAACTTTTGATGCTTGCCTTTCCTTGTTCAAGAAAAATCAAATCATTACCATTTACAGTGAAGCGTTATGCCTAAACGAATGGCGATTGCGCAATCTAAGAAAAGGAACAGCTCGATTAGCCATTCAGGCTTGGGAAGCAGGCATTCCACTCACCGTTTTACCTGTGGGTCTTAATTATAGTTCCTTTAGGAGAATGGGCAAAAATGTTCACATTAATTTTGGGGAACCCATCACAGCAGCGCAAGTACCCTTATCAACAAGTGATGGCATCAGGTATCAACATTTCAATAATTGCTTACAAGACCAACTTAAAAAGCTTGTATATGAAATTGCACCAGAGGATAGGGATAAGCTAATTAACCTGTTGGGAGTTCAGATAAGCAATGTAGAAAAAAAACTACTTTTCCCATTTGCAATCTTAGGTAGAGTTATTCATAGCCCCCTACATTACCCCCTACGCCAATACACCTTAAAAAAATATGGAAAAACAGCCTTCTATGATGCTGTGCTGAGCGCCCTGCTCTTACTCTCCTATCCGCTGTACTTATTGTTGATACTAATCACAGTTCTGCAATTGGGCTTTTCGGTTTTATCTGCGGGATTGATAACTGCTGCATTCCCTCTAACGGCTTGGTGCCATGTAAGAATAAAAAAACAATTTGACTTTCAGTAAAGGAGCTAACCAGCCATGGCCTTTGCAGCCAAGTAACCACTGCACCAAGCGTGTTGAAAGTTAAACCCTCCCGTAACACCATCTACATCCATCACTTCTCCGGCAAAAAATAAACCCGGAACCAATTTACTTTCCATACGAACTGGATCTATTTGATTACAATCAAGTCCACCTGCTGTTACAAACTCTTCTTTAAAAGTTGTTTTACCACTTACTACAATCTCCTGGTCGGTTAGGAGTTTTATCAATTTATTTTTTTGCTTAGCGGTTAAGTTGGCAAAGCGACAAGTTTCATGAATATCAGCTTCGGAAAGAAAGTAAGCCCATAGTCGTTTAGGTAGCTGAAATAATCCACCAGTCGATAATTGCTTAGTAGGTTGCAGGTCACGTTGTGTATCAAAAAAGGCAGCGAGATTAGTACTATTCCATCCTTGATCCTCCAACCAATTAAGGTGTAAGGTAAATTGATATTTGTTTTCCTGTAACCAACGAGCTCCCCAGGCACTTAAGCGTAAAATGGCTGGTCCGCTAAGACCCCAATGCGTGATCAACACAGGTCCTGTTTCCTCCAGCTTGGTGCCCTGAATTCTTACTCGCACGCCGGGAACACTTATACCCATAAGCTTTACTATGGAGTGGCCTGGTGCATTAAACGTGAATAATGAGGGAGCAGGAGATATGAGCGTATGTCCATAAGGCTTTAACCAAGCTAATGTTTTTTCATTCAACATTCCCCCAATAGCCACACAGCAGTGATTTGCCTGAATAAGTTCTCCCTTGTTAGTGTGAATCGTAAAGAAGTTGTTGTTTGTACTCTCGATGGTGCTAACCGCGGTATAAAGCTTAAAATTTACTTGATTACGAGAGGCTTCTCCCAACAAAACATCAATGATAGACTGTGACGAATTGGACACCGGAAACATTCTCCCATCTTCTTCAATTTTTAATTCAACACCTCTTTCCTTGAACCATTGTATAGTATCGGTTGTGAAAAAATGATGAACCATCTTTTTTACTAACGAAGCACCTCTGGGGTAATAAGAAGAAAGTTGTTTTTTGTCAAAGCAGGCATGTGTAACATTGCATCGTCCACCACCACTGACCTTAACCTTTGAAAGTAATTTTCCAGTTTTTTCTATAACTAACACTTTCCAATTAGGTCTTAACCTGGCCACATTTATAGCAGAGAAAATACCTGCGGCCCCTCCACCGATTACTACTACATGGTATTGCTGTAGGTCCCCCATACGGTACTAAAGAGATTGCACAGGTGCTGAGGGAAATAGATGTTGATTCAACCGTTCTGCTTCTTCAATTGGAGAATAATCAGATAAGATATCTGCCTTGTTCTTTCGCACACAAACATCATGTTCAAAATGAACTGAAACTTTTGCATCTTTTGTACGAACAGTCCATCCATCTTTATCTGTATACACTTCTTTTTTCCCAAGGTTTATCATGGGCTCAATCGCCAAAACCAGTCCCTCCTTTAGTTGAGGACCCGCACCTCTTTTTCCATAATTGGGCACCTGTGGATCTTCATGTAAATTTTTTCCCAAACCATGTCCTACTAATTCTCTCACCACGCCGTAACCATGTTTTTTTTCCGTATGCTCCTGAATAGCATAAGAAATATCTCCCACTCGGTTTCCGGCAATTGCTTTTTCCAGTCCTTTATACAATGACTCCTTAGTTACTCGAATGAGGTTTGATATGGCCGCATCAGGCTCCCCTAAACAAAACGTGTAAGCATGATCGCCGTGCCAATCATTTAGAATAACACCCACATCAATAGAAATCACATCTCCCTCCTTTACTGCTTGCTTATTGGGAAATCCATGAACCACCACATCGTTCACAGAAATACAAGAGCTATAAGGATAGCCATGATAATTCAGAAAAGAAGGAATGGCTTTATGATCGCAAATAAATTGATGTATCCGCTTGTCTAAGGCCAGGGTAGTAATGCCAGGCTGCAACTCACTCGCTACCATGGCCAGTGTTTTACTTACCAACAAGGCGCTTGCTTTCATCTGGCCGATTTCCTCTTCAGACTTTATAATCATACAACAAATATCTATGAAAAAATAAAAAACCCGGCCGAAGATTCAGCCGGGTTGAAATATCACAAAACAAATTCTTACATCCCAACAGGAGCAGCCGTTTGGCGGCCTTGTATTCTTCCACTTTTCATTAAACCATCGTATTGGCGCATGAGTAATTGCGTTTCAATTTGCTGCAACGTATCCAAGATAACTCCAACCATGATCAATAGAGAAGTACCTCCAAAAAACGTAGAAAATTGTTGCGTAACACCTAACTTCTCGGCAATACCAGGTAAAATTCCAACTAAGGCAAGTAGCAAAGCTCCCGGTAAAGTAATCCGATCCATAATTGCTCCAATATAATCAGCCGTAGGTTGACCAGGCTTAACTCCCGGAATAAAGCCATTATTCTGCTTTAAATTATCTGCAATCTGCTTAGGATTGAAGATGAGCGCAGTGTATAAAAAAGTAAACCCGATTACCACAACAGAATAGAGCACCATGTGCCAAATATTTGTTTGATCAGTAATGGCTCGTAAAACATCATTAGCCTGCGTATTGTAATTGGCAAAAATGGTGGGAATAAATATAATGGCTTGCGCAAATATGATGGGCATTACTCCAGAGCTGTTCACCTTAAGTGGCAGGAACTGGCGTGCACCACCAAACTGACGATTGCCAACGATTTGCTTGGCATAGTTTACCGGTACTTTACGAACTCCTTGCACCAGTAGAATACATCCCATAATAATAGCAATCAATATTGCCATCTCAATGATGAACAATAAAATCTGTCCATTACGAACTGATTTGGCACTTAACTCCTGTAAAAAAGATTGAGGAAGACGTGCTAATATACCAACCATAATAATCAACGAGGTTCCATTTCCCAAGCCTTTGTCCGTAATCTTTTCTCCCATCCACATTACAAATAATGTTCCTGAAGTCAATACTACGATAGTAGACAACCAGAAGTAGGGTGCAAAAGCAGGAATAATCCCTCCACTTTGAGAAGTTAGTCCTTGCAAATAAGTAACATAGGCAGAAGCCTGGAGCAAAGTAACTACTACAGTAAGATAGCGTGTGTATTGATTGATTTTTTTGCGCCCACTCTCCCCTTCTTTTTGCATTTTCTGGAACTGGGGTACCAGCACAGTAAGCAATTGTACAAAAATGGAGGCTGAGATATAGGGCATAATACCCAATGCAAAGATGGACGCTTGGTTAAAAGCACCACCGGAAAAGGCATCAATCAGGCCTAAGATACCTGTACTGTTCTCAGCTGATGCAGCTAATCTAATTGGATCGATACCAGGCAATGCAATGTATGCACCAATCCGGTAGATCGTAATCATAAAGAGTGTAAAAAGAATCTTATCACGAAGTTCTTCGATACTCCAAATGTTGCGAAGCGTTTGAAAAAATTTCTTCACGGTTTGATTGAGTTTTAATCAACTAATTTAAGCAACGATCTCGACAGTACCACCAGCCGCTTCAATGGCCGCTTTTGCCTTGGCACTAATGGCATTTACACGGAAGCTATACTTTCCAGTCAATTCACCATTTCCGAGGACTTTCACACGATCAGTCTGACTAATTAATCCGTTGATGTATAAATTCTCGAGTGAGAACTCGGTAATATTGTATTTAGCAGACAATTGCTCCAATTGTCCCAGATTTAATACTTTGTAAGAAACCCGATGCGGGTTTTTAAATCCGCGCTTAGGAACACGACGCTGAATTGGCATCTGGCCTCCCTCATGAGCCATTTTGTTTTTAAAACCCGTGCGGCTCTGAGCTCCTTTGGTTCCTTTCGTAGAAGTTCCCCCATGTCCGGATCCTTCTCCACGGCCAATTCGTTTTGTTTTGTGAGTAGCGCCTTTAGCAGGCTTTAATTGATGCAGTTTCATAGCTTTTATTGTTTACTTATCGCCCCGAAAGCAATATTGAGCGGGGCTCGCATTATTGAATTGAGCGCAGTTACGCTCGTTTTAATTATTTAGAGTCCTCTACTTTGAGCATATGGCTAACCTTGCGGACCATGCCCAATATCTGTGGAGTAGCTTCTACTTCACGAGTAGAAAAAGTCTTATTCAAACCAAGTGCTTGCAGTGTTAGCTTTTGACGCTCTGGTCTGTCAATTGGACTTTTAACAAGTGTAATTTTAATTTTTTTCATGGTCAGTCTTTTAACCGTTAAATACTTTTTTCAATCCCATTGTACGAGTCTTGGCAATCTGAACCGGCTCGCGCAATAGTGCAAGCGCCTTGAATGTAGCTTTTACCACATTGTGAGGGTTTGCAGATCCCAAAGATTTTGCAAGTACGTCTGTAACACCGGCGCTTTCCAAAACGGCACGCATAGATCCTCCGGCAATTACTCCTGTACCATGTGCAGCAGGTTTTACTAATACTTTAGCCGCACCTTCTTTAGCCAATTGGTCATGTGGAATAGTACCCTTCATGATGGGAACTTTGATCAGGTTCTTTTTGGCATCCTCAATGCCCTTAGTGATAGCTTCCTGGACCTCCTTTGCTTTTCCAAGGCCATGCCCTACCACACCATTTCCATTTCCAACTACAACCAGAGCAGAAAAACTAAAGGCACGACCACCTTTGGTAGTTTTTACCACACGGTTGATGGCTACGACTTTATCCTTCAACTCAAGGTCGCCGGCTTTTACTCTATTCAAATTGAGCTTTGACATGTATAGTTTTTTTGTTGCGTTTAATTAATTAGAACTGTAATCCTCCTTCGCGTGCTCCGTCAGCAACTGATTTCACACGACCATGATAGAGATATCCACCTCTATCAAAAGTAACGGAGGTGATTCCGAGAGCAACGGCCTTGCTGGCAATTGCAGCTCCAACCAACTTACTCTTTTCAGTTTTGGTCATTTTCTGAGCAGCAATATCCTTATCGCGTGAGGAAGCAGCTGCTACTGTTTGCCCGTTGTTATCATCAATCAATTGAGCATAGATGTCTGCATTGCTTCTATAGATAGACAAACGAGGCCTGGTTGCAATTCCACTGATCTTCCGACGAATGCGGTAGCGAATGTTTTGCCTTCTTTTGGTTTTAAATTGAGGAGTCATCTCTTATACTATTTTAAAAAACATTTAATTATTTACCAGCCGCCTTACCAGCTTTTTTACGAACT
>VGGU01000025.1 GCA_016868475.1 Bacteroidota bacterium | reverse complement strand
AGGGTTGAATGCTCAGGGTACGGGCATCCATTACACTGATATTGGCAACCTGATTAATAGGAACAGGGGCTCCGTAATAGTCCACCATCAATCCCTCAAACATTTGTGGATTTGCCTTACCGGCACGAATCTTGATCAGCTCTGCCTCCAGATGACCAATTGCTTTTTTCATTTGATCCTGCGCATGCGCAGCAATCGATTGAATATCTTCTGACATGGTAGCAAAATTATGAAGTTTTACACACTATTCCCCGATGCATAGCAGAATGAAAAAAAGAAATTACGTTTGCAAAAATCAATCTCATGGCCAATACTGCAGAGCTAAAAAACATAGCTACTCAAATTCGTAGAGACATTGTTCGCATGGTACACGCGGTTAATAGCGGGCATCCGGGTGGTTCTTTGGGATGTGCTGATTTTTTTACCACACTTTATTTTAACATCATGAAGCATCAAACTTCCTTTAACATGGATGCTCCAGATGAAGATGTATTTGTTTTATCTAACGGGCATATTTCTCCTGTATATTATTCTACGCTTGCCCGTGCCGGCTACTTTGACACCAAAGAGTTAGCTAGTTTTCGAAAATTAAATTCTCGATTGCAAGGCCATCCGGCCACGCATGAACATTTGCCGGGCATTCGTATTGCGTCCGGATCATTGGGGCAAGGCCTAAGTGTTGCGGCAGGAGCTGCGTTAACCAAAAAGCTCAATGGAAAAAAAGACCTGGTTTTTTCTTTGCATGGAGATGGCGAACTAAATGAAGGCCAGATTTGGGAGGCAGCTTTATTTGCTGCGCACCATAAAATAGATAATTTGATTGCTACTATTGACTGGAATGGTCAGCAGATCGATGGCCCCACAGATAAAGTAATGAACCTGGGAGACCTTGAAGCTAAGTTTAGTGCTTTCGGCTGGACCGTGTTGCATATGGATGGCAATGATATGGACAGTACCGTAGCTACCTTGGAAAAAGCAAAATCATTGACCGGACAAGGAAAACCCATTGTAATTCTGATGCGCACAGCCATGGGTAAGGGTATAGATTTTATGGAAGGAACGCATGAATGGCATGGTATTGCACCAAATGATGAGCAATTGGCCAGAGCATTGGCTCAATTACCTGAAACCTTGGGAGACTATTAATACAAACCTATTTTATAGGTTGCTGCTCTTGCCGAAGGTATCCATGAAGCAGCAAGAGCAATTACCAAAACAGTTCCAGCTACCAAAAAAAAGTCCTCTGCTTTTACAGCAACGGGATAATATTCAATTAAAAAACTTCCCCCTTCGAGAGGAATTAGATGATAGGTGATCTGCAGCCAGGCTAAACCATAGGCCAAGAACATCCCTATTCCACTTCCCAGTATCGATAACAATAGTCCTTCGGTTAAAAAAATTCTTTGCACCAGCTGCTTGCTGGCACCAAGCGCCTGTAATACCTGAATATCTTTTTGTTTTTCGAGTACCAACATAGTAAGCGCCCCAATCATAGTAAAGGCCGCCACAATCAGGATAAGCGATAAAACACCATAGACAATCCATCGCTCAGTGCGCATGACTTTAAAAAGCGTTTTGTTTTGTTCATATCGGTCTTCCGCAAGAACCGCTTTGCCCATAATAGCTTCGAGTTGAGACCGGACACTAGCTGCATGTGCCATAGAATTTACACGCAGTTCCACAGCGCTGACTTGTTCGGCGTTCAACCCTAATTGCTCTCTCATAAAATCAAGAGAGGTAATGGCGTATTGATCGTCAAAATCTTGCTGTATTAAAAAACTAGCCGCTGTTTGAGCCGTATCTACACGAATAGATTCAGCCCAATCCACTTGCAATCCTGAAGTTTTTCTGGGCAAATACACTGTAATGGGTTCAAGATTTCTATCGGCCAGCACCCCAAGTGTTGCTTCCACTCCTGCTCCTAAAACCAGTAATGGATATGCTGCTGTGCCCACCTCAAACTGTCCGCTTACCAAATGCTTTGAAACTCCACTAACATGCGTGAAGGCCGTGTCCACTCCTTTGAGTGTAACCAATGCCTGATTCTGGCCAGCTTGTAGCATTGCTCTTTCTTCAATCACCAGAGAAACTGCCTCAACACCTGATATTTTTTGCAAAGAACTTAATTGAGCCGAGGTAAGCGTGATTACTTTTCCTTGTGCGGGCACTAAACGCCAATCCGGATAAAAAGAGGAATACAGTGATTTAACCATCCCTTCAAAGCCATTGAATACACTTAACACCAAGATGAGTGCTGCTGTACCAATAGCCATTGCCAATACAGAAATCCTGGCAATCCAGTTAATGGCTTGAGTAGATTTTGGTGCTTTAAAATATCGCCAGGCAAATAATAAATGCATGAACGGTTTTTAAGAAGCAGAGGAAGGGTCATTGGGGTTGGCGGATCGTTCCTGCTGAATTTTTTTAAACAACTCTTCCATCTTAAATACATGACCCAGCGTGTTGTCGCTAAAAAATTTCAATACAGGTATACTTCGTAATTGATGTCTGACCTGCGCCGCTAATTCTTTTTTGATCTCATGATGCCGATCCTCGATCTTTTGAAGCGCCGCTTCCGGATCCTTAACTTGAAAAAAGCTAAGGTAAAATCGGGCTTCCAGTAAATCGGGTGTTACTTTAACATCTGCAATGGAAACCATTCCACCATTGAGCATAGTTAAGCCCAAACGCTGAAAAATACCGTTCATTTCCTGGTTCAATAAACCGGCAATTTGCTTCTGTCTTTTTCCTTCTTCCATAAATCCGCTTTCTATCCCTGTAAAAGTAGTTACTTTGTTGCGATCAGCGTTCAAAGATATGCGTGCGTATTATCGAATTTTTGGCTATTTAACCCAGTCTAAGGGAACCGTATTGCTCTATGCGCTCTTTATACTGTGTAGTATCTTTTTCTCTATTGTGTCCATCGGGATGCTCATGCCTTTTTTGCAATTGATCTTTACCGGAAAGGGCTCAGCCATTACGCAAAGCAGCAATCAGTTGCTTCAATCCATCAACAATTACTTACATCAAAGTATTGCCTCCGGTGGCAAAGCTCATACCCTGAAACTCATTTGCTTATTGATGACAGGGTTTATCATTGGTAAGAACTTATTTCTTTATTTGGCCTACTATGTGCTCAACCCTCTGAAGCATCAGTTGGTAAATAGATTAAGAGAGGAGGTTTACGAAAAGGTGCTGCAATTACCCATTGGATATTTTACAGAGAAGAAAAAAGGGGATTTGATGAGCCGAATGACTAACGATGTTTATGAAGTGGAGGTTTCGCTGATTGGCACATTAGAAGGATGGATTCGGGATCCTCTGACCATTATTATTACTTTAACTGTTTTATTTTTAATCAGCCCGCAGCTCACCCTGTTTATCCTATTATTGATTCCTGTGCTAGGGTTGGTCATTGGCAGAATTACCCGCTCGCTCAAAAAAATTTCACAGGAAGTGGCTATTCGATTTGGAGAAACCTTGTCTGTCTTGGACGAAACACTTTCCGGTTTAAGAGTAGTGAAAGCATTTGGGATTGAATCGTTACTGACCAATAAATTCAAAGAAAGTAATCGCAGACTGCTGGCTTCTCGTAATCGAATTGGGTATCGAAGAGATTTGGCCTCCCCTCTATCTGAAATAATGGGAGTAATTGTTTTTACAGGAGTTCTTTACTATGGAGGCAGATTGGTATTGCAACAACAACTACTAGAAGCTTCTGCTTTCATAGGATTTTTAGGGATCTTTTATAATATCATCAGTCCGGCCAAAGCCCTTTCAACTTCCTTTAGTAATATGAGGAAGGGAAGCGCCGCTATCAACCGAATTGAAGAGATTCTCAATGCCCCATTAGTTGTGGAGGAGGCCAAGGATGCCATCACCCTAACCGGATTTAGTCAGGGAATTGAATTTAAAAATGTAAGTTTCTCCTATGGCGATAAAGTGGTAGTTGAAAATATCAGCTTTACCATTCCAAAAGGAAAAACCGTAGCGCTAGTGGGCTCCTCCGGAGCAGGCAAGTCGACGCTTGCGGATTTATTGCCACGCTTTCATGATGTGAGCAGTGGCGAAATACTCATTGATGGTTGCAACATTAAATCCTTCACACTGGATTCACTTCGCAAGCAGATGAGTATTGTTACCCAGGAGCCGATTTTGTTTAATGATTCCATTGCCGGCAATATTGCCATGGGCCACAACCCCGCAGATGCAGCAGCAATTGAACAAGCGGCCCGGATTGCAAATGCACATGATTTTATTCTGCAAAAAGAACAAGGCTATGCCACCAATGTTGGAGATCGGGGAGCCAAGCTAAGTGGAGGGGAGCGTCAGCGTGTTACCATTGCTCGCGCATTGGTAAAAAATCCAACCATTCTCATTTTAGACGAAGCCACTTCCTCATTGGATACGGAAAGTGAACGATTGGTACAGGAAGCCATCAATAATATGATGCAGGAAAGAACCAGTCTGGTGATTGCACATCGACTATCAACCATTCGACATGCTGACCAAATTCTGGTACTTCAGCAAGGTAAAATTGTAGAAAAAGGTTGTCATGATGAATTGATAGCCTGTAATGGTTTCTATAAAAAATTGGTGGACCTGCAAGAACTGCGTTAAATCAATACAGCTTAGCGAAGCGCCTCACGTGCAATGACTAATTTTTGAATTTCACTGGTTCCCTCTCCAATAGTGCAGAGTTTTGCATCCCGATAAAACTTCTCCACAGGAAAATCCTTGGTGTATCCATATCCTCCAAAAATCTGCACGGCATCGGTAGCCACCCGAACAGCCACCTCACTGGCATAATATTTTGCCATAGCCGCTTCTTTTGTCATTGGTAAATGCTGTTGCTTTTTGAAACAAGCTTGCTGAATCAATAAATCAGCTGCTTCAATTTCAGTAGCCATATCGGCCAGTTTGAAAGCAATGCCTTGAAAATGCGCAATGGGTTTGTCAAACTGCTGTCTTTCCATTGCATATTTCTTTGAAGCTTCGTAAGCGCCCTTAGCAATTCCCAATGAAAGTGCAGCAATAGAAATCCTTCCTCCATCCAATATTTTCATGGCTTGTTTAAAACCCTCGCCCACTTCCCCAAGTCTATGCGAATCAGGAATCACGCAATTGTCAAAAATCAACTCAGCCGTTTCACTGGCGCGCATCCCCAATTTGTTTTCTTTTTTCCCTGCAGAAAAACCAGCTGTATCACGAGGCACTACAAATGCCGTTGCATTGTTTTTTGCACGAGGCTCGCCTGTTCTGCATAACACTACTGCCAAGTCTGCGGAAATACCATGTGTTATCCAATTCTTGGTGCCGTTCAATACCCAATTTCCTTCTTGATTTTTTATAGCGGTGCATTGCATATTGCCTGCATCGCTTCCGGTATTGGCTTCAGTTAAACCCCAGGCACCAATCCACTGTCCGCTGGCCAACAGAGGCAGCCATTTCTTTTTTTGTTGGTCATTGCCAAAACTAAGTAGGTGCCCGGTACAAAGTGAATTGTGTGCGGCCACGCTCAATCCTATGGATCCACACACTTTTGCAATTTCTTCAATAGCTACTTTGTATTCAAAATAAGATAGTCCGGCACCTCCATATTCTTCGGGGACCAGGATTCCCATCAAACCTAATTTACCCAGTTCTTGTAAGGTTTGTTTGGGGAAAAACTGTTGTTCGTCCCAATCCATTACATGGGGAGCTATATGTGCTAACGCAAACTCACGGGCTGCTGAAGCTACCTGTTGCGTCAAATCCTGCGTTTGAAAGTTCATACCCAATAGTTAAAAAAGATGCCACCCCGCTGAGAGTGGCATCCGTTATCATAAACAAAAGCAATTGCCAGAGGCCAGTGCAATATAAAGAGAATTTTGAAAAAACTAACAACTGTTAGTAAAAATAATGCTATTGCTCCTTCAGCTCCAACACCAGCCCATCATATGAAAGGCGAACGTGGGGAGGCAGTTCCGACTCAACCTCGGCATGCTTACCCAATTGATGGGAGATATGAGTTAAGTAACCGGAGGGAATCTCAAGTTGATCCATTAACAAAAGAGCTTGCCCCAGCGTAAAATGGGATAGATGATCCTTTTTTCGCAGGGCATTCAATACCAATACTTCGCTCCCCTTGATTTTTTGTTGTTGATCCAAGTCTATCCGGTTAGCATCTGTAATGTAGGTGAAGGAGCCAAACCTAAATCCCAACACGGGCATCCGATGGTGCCAAACCTGTATGGGATTAACAGGGATATCACCCACATAAAAGGGTTCTTCTGTTATGGTATTTAAATTAAGCTCTGGTGTACCCGGGTATTTTGTATCAGAAAAAGCATAATAAAAGTCCCTGCGTAAAGCCTCCTCCGTGAGTGAGTCTGCATAAATCTCCAGATGACGTTTACTGAAATAATTGAAAGCCCGGATATCATCCAAGCCTGCCATATGATCTTTGTGCGGATGGGTAAATACAACGGCATCCAGTTTTTTCACCTGCTGTCGCAACATCTGATATCTAAAATCAGGACCGGTATCAACCACTAATCGAGTGGTTGCCGATTCTACCATAATACTGGAGCGAAGTCTTTTATCCTTGCTGTTGTCAGATTGGCAAACCGTACAGTCGCAACCAATCATAGGAACGCCTCCGCTGGTTCCGGTACCTAAAAATGTAATCCGTAACGGAGGGCAATTCATGAGTTATTATTGATTGGGTTTCTCCGCACTCTCAACGCGGGAAAGCACTTCTTTGTGCAAGCGAGCAGACTCCTCGGATAAATGTCCCGGATCAATTTGCAGTTGAGGAATCAGGTCAATCAAGGTGTTGATGCGTCCTTCGGTGGCTAAAAACTTATTGAGCACAACCACTTTTTTGGACTCCAGGATACAATAACCACTTTGAAAAGTTCCTCGCTCATAGCGCAGCACATATCCGGCCTGTTCAGGAATGGCCTCCAGCTTATCAAGAGTTGTTTGCGTGTATTTCATAGTTGAATTGCGAAAGTAACATTCCTATTTCTACCTACAAACTGTTAACGGGACTGCAGCGTAATAATGGGTACAATCATTTCTTCCAAACTCACACCCCCGTGTTGAAAAGTATTTCGATAATAATTGGCATAGTGATTGTAATTATTGGGGTAACATAAAAACAAATCTCCTTTGGCAAAGATGTAGGAGGAATTAATTGTGGGCGAAGGAAGTCCTGCCTGGCTTGGTTCTCGGAAAGCCAACACCTCTCGGGGTTCGTATTGCAAATTGCGTCCGTGCTTATACCTGAGATTGGCAGTGGTTTGCTTGTCGCCGATCACGCGCGCCGGTGTTTTAACACGCACACTACCATGATCTGTGGCAATGACCAAGGTAAGTGGTTTTTCCGCTATCCGTCGAAGGGCTTGGTGTAAGGGCGAATGTTCAAACCAAGAGAGAGTAACACTACGATAACTTTTTTCATCGCCCGCTAATTCTTTGAGCACTTCCATTTCAGTACGGGCATGGCTAAGCATATCCACAAAATTGTAAACAATCACATTGAGATCGTAACTCATTAGGTTATGAATCTGCTGTTGCAGTTCCTGGCCAGATTGATTATTGCTCACTTTAGTGTAAGAAACCCGTAGTTCTCCCAATCCTTCTTCCTTTAATTGTGCACGAAGGAGTTCTTCTTCATATAAGTTTTTTCCTCCCTCCTCTTGGTCCATTTTCCAACAATGAGGAAATTTTTTTTCAATTTCTGCCGGCAGCAATCCTGCAAAAACTGCGTTACGGGCATACTGAGTAGTGGCAGGTAAAATGCTATAGAAGCTATCCTCTTCGGTTAATCGAAAACTGGCCGATAACACGGGCTCAATGGCTTTCCATTGATCAAAACGAAGATTGTCAATTAACACAAAAAAAACCGGAGTCCCTTTTTTTAGCAATGGAAACACTTTGCGCTTCAGTAAAGTATGACTCATCGTGGGAGTAGTAGCCGAAGGCACCTGAATCCAACTTGCATAGTGACGAGAAATAAATTTGAAAAACTCTGTATTCGCCTCGGTCTTTTGCGAGTACAATACTTCTTCCATTTCCGGGCTATCTGTGCGTTGCATTTCCAGTTCCCAATAGACTAATTTTTTATAAATATCCCTCCACTCTTTATGATCGGGATCACTATTGAGTGCGGTAAATAAATGACGAAATTGTTGTTGATAAGCCGCTGTGGTTTTTTCTGCCACCAATCGTTTGTTATCAATAATTTTTTTCAGACTCAACAACACCTGATTAGGATTCACCGGTTTGATCAGGTAATCGCTGATTTGAGAACCAATGGCATCGTCCATCAAATTCTCTGTTTCATTTTTTGTGATCAACACCACGGGTATGGAACGATTGATCTCTTTGATTTTGGCCAGCGTTTCCAATCCGGTAATTCCCGGCATGCTTTCATCAATCAACACCACATCTACCGGATGATCACGTACATAATCGATAGCTTCAAAACCATTGGTAAAGGTTTGAACCGCGTAGCCTTTGTTCTCTAAGAACAACTGCTGTGAGTGTAAGCTCTCAATTTCGTCGTCCACCCATATTATCTGCGCCAGTGCCATAAGTTCAAATTTAGCTTTTTAAAGGTCCCCTTCGTACTTTTGAAGGCTACCATGCAGGCTTTAACAAAAATGAATACAAATCCCGCTACCAGAAAAATCATCAACGATCCTGTTTACGGATTTATTACAGTGGATCATCCTTTAGTCTTAGCGGTGGTTTCGCATCCTTATTACCAGCGTCTTCGGAATATCCATCAAATGGCATTTGCTTATTTGGTGTATCCGGGAGCCATGCATTCACGAATGCATCATTCATTGGGAGCTTACCACTTGATGGGAATTGCCTTGCACGAATTAAGGAGCAAAGGAATTGATATTAGTCCCGAGGAGGAGTTGGGCGCTAAATTGGCTATCCTGCTTCACGATTGTGGGCATGGCCCTTTTTCTCATGCCTTGGAAAAAGAATTGATCCCCGGCGTGCATCATGAACAACTTTCCCTGTTGATCATGGAAAAACTCAATGAAGAATTTCAGGGCAAATTGGATATGGCCATTGCTATTTTTACCAATCAATATCCAAAAAAGTTTCTTCACCAATTGGTAACGGGCCAGTTGGATGTGGACCGGTTGGACTATTTGAACAGAGATAGTTTTTTCACCGGTGTTGCAGAAGGGGTGATTGGTTATGACCGTATCCTAAAAATGCTTACCGTTCACCAAGGGCAATTGATGGTGGAGGAAAAAGCAATTTTTTCTACCGAAAAGTTTTTGATCAGCCGCAGGCTTATGTATTGGCAGGTATACTTACATAAAACAGTAGTAAGCGCCGAAATGACATTGGTGCATGCCTTGCGTAGAGCACAGGAATTAATTGGCAAAGGGATTGCCGTAAAAGCCGCTACAGCTGCCCTTGACTTTTTTTTACAAAATCAACAGGCCGCTGCTGCAATCAAGCAGCATTTAGACCTTTTTTGCCGTCTTGATGATCATGATGTCATGGCAAGTATTAAAAACTGGTGTGATCACCCGGATAGGGTGTTGGCCCAATTGAGCAAACTGATTGTGAACCGACAACTACTCAAAATTCGTTTTACGCCCAATACATCGTCAAGCTCAACGCTGGATGCGCTTCGAAAAGAAGCTGCCATTAAACTTGAGATTACAGAGCAAGAGGCTGCCTATTTTGTTTTTACAGGAGAAGCCAGCAATACTACCTACAACCCCAAAGACGAAAGAATTCAAATTCTTTTTAAAGACGGACAAGTAAAAGATATCTCCGAAGTAGATCATGCGTTGATCAATTATGGAAACAGTATTTCGTACGGAGAAATTAAAAAGCACTTTGTATGCTATCCCGGAACCCTTAAAACAACCCCTTACTGATATGATGTCTTTTACTGCTGCGCAGATTGCTCAATTAGTTGAGGGAACCGTGGAGGGAAATCCAATGGCATCGGTGCATGCATTTGGAAAAATCGAAGAAGCATGCTCCGGGCAACTCTCTTTTTTAGCTAATCCCAAATACGAGGAATATTTTTATTTAACCAATGCTTCGGTGATCATTGTAAATGATAGTTTTCAGCTCAGGCAAAAAAAAGAGACTACCCTGATTCGCGTGCCCAATGCCTATTTGGCGTTTGCCACTTTACTTACCAAATATCAGGAGTTACTTCAACAGCAATTAACCGGCATCGAGCAACCTAGTTTTGTGGCAACCACTGCAGCATTGGGAAGTGAAATTTATCTCGGAGCCTTTAGTTATGTGAGTAATGGCGCCAAAATAGGAGACCAGACAAAAATCTATCCTAATTGTTTTATTGGGGAGGACGTGGTGATTGGAAAAAGATGTGTGATACATCCCGGCGTAAAAATCTATCACAAGTGCGTGTTAGGCAATGACGTGATTGTGCACGCCGGCACTGTGATTGGAAGCGATGGGTTTGGATTTGCACCTCAGTCAGATGGGAGTTTTACAAAAGTTCCACAAATTGGTAATGTGGTAGTAGAGGACCATGTTGAGATTGGAGCCAACACCACCATCGACAGAGCCACCATAGGGTCAACCATTATTCGTAAGGGTGCTAAACTGGATAACTTAATCCAGGTGGCCCATAATGTTGAAATTGGAAGCAACACCGTGGTTGCTGCACAAGCAGGAATAAGCGGGAGCACCAAAGTTGGAAAAGGCGTTATGATCGGAGGTCAGGCCGGCATTGCAGGTCACCTTACATTAGGTGATGAATCAAAAATAAATGCACAAAGCGGGGTTGTTAAATCTCTTGGTGCCGGCAAAGCCGTGTACGGCACACCTGCCTATGATTATACCCAATTTTTACGCAGCCAGGTAATAAGCAGAAAGTTGCCTGAGTTGGAAAAGCGGATTCAGGAGCTAGAAAAAATCATTGCTGATTTAAAATCAAACGGTTAGCAGACAAATTTATAGTCCCTTTTACATTTACTACCTTTGTGGCACCAAAATTTGCCCATGGCTACTCCTTTTAACCCCGACAAGCAACATACCATCGGAAAATCGGTTACCATTTCAGGTACCGGACTGCATACCGGCCAATTGGCCGACCTCACCCTTCAACCCGCAAATCCGGGGTTTGGTTTGTTGTTTAAACGGACGGATCTTCCCGGACAACCTGTAATCAAGGCAGATTGTAATCTGGTAACTGATACCAGCCGTGGCACCACTTTGGAGTCAAATGGTGCAAAAATCAGCACGGTGGAGCACGTACTGGCCGCGTTGGTTGGAATGGGCATTGACAACTGTTTATTGGAAGTCAACGGACCTGAGATTCCCATCATTGACGGAAGCGCTGCTCCATTTGTGGAGTTGATCGAAACAGCAGGAATTCAAGAACAGGATGCAGCCAAAACTTGGTATAGTATTGATGAAAATATTTTTCATTATGACGAAGGTAAAAGAGTGGAAATGGTGGCCATGCCCTCAATGGAGTATCAAATCACCACGTTGATTGATTTTAATTCGCCCGTATTGGGCACTCAACATGCTGGATTAAAAAAGATCACTGATTTTAGATCAGAGATTTCCTCCTGCAGAACATTTTGTTTTTTACACGAGTTGGAAATGCTCTTGGATAATAACCTGATCAAAGGAGGAGATATCAATAATGCCATTGTTATAGTTGATAAACCCATTGACAACAATGAGCTCCTGCGGTTGAAAAATATATTCAAAAAAGATAAGATCGAAGTAAAAAGTGAAGGCTATCTCAATAACCTGGACCTTCGTTTTCCCAATGAACCTGCCCGTCATAAGTTATTAGATGTGGTTGGCGATCTAGCTTTAATAGGCTACCCAATAAAAGCTCGCATCATTGCAAACCGTCCCGGACACAGCAGTAATGTGGCGTTTGCAAAAAAAATCAAGCAGTACATCAAAAAAAATAAGCACACCAAGGATGTACCCTATTACGATCCCTCCGCTACTCCTGTAATGGATCAGCAATGCATAGAACGAACGCTTCCGCATCGACACCCCTTTGCCCTGGTTGATAAAGTGATTGAGCTGAGTGATACGCATATTGTAGGAGTGAAAAACGTGACCTTTAACGAATGGTTTTTCCAAGGACATTTTCCCGGAAATCCAATAATGCCCGGTGTGCTACAAATTGAAGCCCTGGCGCAATGTGGAGGTATATTAGCCATCAATTTGAGTGAAAAAGGCAACTATGACACTTACTTCTTAAAGATCGATAATTGCAAGTTTAAGCAGATGGTGCGTCCGGGAGATACCATGCTTTTAAAAATGGAACTAAAGTCTCCAATACGCCGTGGAATCGCGGAAATGCACGGCACCATTTATGTGGGTGGAAAGCTATGCACAGAAGGCGTGCTAACCGCTCAGATTGTGAAGCGATAAATGACAAAAAAACCACCCAAAAAACAAGCCAGAAAAGTGGGTTTCCGAGAGGTGATTCAGTAGATTTGCAGACTTTGATTTTACAACCAAAATCACTGGGAATCTAGCCCACCATGAGCACTGAAAAAGCCCAATATAGCGCGGATAGTATCCAGGTCCTGGAAGGACTGGAAGCCGTACGTAAAAGACCTGCGATGTACATCGGTGATATCGGGGTTAAAGGATTACATCATCTGGTTTATGAAGTAGTTGATAATTCAATCGATGAGGCGTTGGCCGGTTATTGCAAGCACATTGAAGTAACCATTCACGAGGATAATTCAATTTCCGTTCAAGATGATGGACGTGGTATTCCTACGGCCATGCATACCAAAGAAAAAAGATCAGCGCTTGAAGTGGTAATGACGGTGCTTCACGCCGGAGGAAAGTTTGATAAAGATTCTTACAAGGTTTCAGGTGGGTTGCATGGAGTGGGTGTAAGTTGTGTGAACGCACTTAGCTCAAAGTTGCAGGTAACCGTACAACGAGAAGGAAAAGTATTTGAACAGGAATATAAAATTGGAGTTCCTCAATATGCTGTTCGCGAAGTAGGCACCAGTGATCGCACGGGCACACGCGTTCATTTTTGGCCCGATGGCAGTGTTTTTATTACCACCACTTACAATAAAGATATTCTAGAGGGCAGATTACGCGAGTTGGCCTACCTCAACAGAGGAGTTCGTATTAACTTAAAAGATCTCCGCGAGGTAGAGAACGGCCAAGCGTATGAAAAAAGTTTTTTCAGTGAAGGAGGAATTGTGGAGTTTGTTGAAATGCTGGACAACAATGCTGGCAGAACACCATTGATCCCAAAAGTTATTGCCGTTGAAGGACGTGATGAGTCTACCAATGTAGCCGTGGAAGTGGCACTGAGTTACAATGATAGCTACAACGAACATATTTATTCCTACGTTAACAATATCAACACCATTGAAGGGGGCACACACGTGTCCGGCTTTCGCAGGGCTTTAACACGCGTGTTTAAAAGCTATGGCGATCGCAATGGGCTTTTTGAAAAAGCAAAGATCGAAATAGAAGGAGACGATTTCAGAGAAGGACTCAGTGCTATTATTTCTGTAAAAGTTCCAGAACCCCAATTTGAAGGACAGACTAAAACAAAGTTGGGCAATAACGAGGTGATGGGCGTAGTAGACAGTACCGTTTCAAAAGTACTCGAGGCTTACTTGGAAGAAAATCCCAAGGAAGCAAAAAATATTGTTGCCAAAGTAATTCTCGCTGCGCAAGCCCGCGCTGCAGCGCGTAAGGCCCGCGAATTGGTACAGCGTAAATCTGTACTCAGCGGAGGAGGCTTACCTGGAAAACTAGCTGATTGTTCTGATCGTAATCCTGATAAATGTGAGCTGTACCTGGTAGAGGGAGACTCAGCAGGTGGTACAGCCAAACAAGGAAGAGATCGTGGCTATCAAGCCATCCTTCCCTTACGTGGTAAAATCCTCAACGTAGAAAAAGCCATGGAGCACAAGATCTACGACAATGAGGAGATCAGAAATATGTTTACCGCCCTGGGTGTAAAAATTGGATCAGCTGAAGATCCAAAAGCACTTGACCTCAGCAAGCTTCGTTATCACAAATTGATCATCATGACCGATGCCGATGTGGATGGATCGCATATTGCAACCCTGATCCTGACATTCATCTATCGTTACATGAAGGAAATGATCGAGCAGGGATATGTTTACATTGCACAACCTCCCCTTTATCTCGTAAAAAGAGGAAAAGAGCAGGCCTATGCTTACAATGAGGAACAACGCAAAGCGCTGGTTGAAAAAATAGGAGCCGGCAAAGAAGACGCTGTAACTATTCAACGATACAAGGGATTGGGTGAAATGAACGCAGAACAGCTATGGGAAACCACCATGAATCCAGCTACGCGTACACTCAAACGAGTTACCATTGAAAGTGCCGCAGAATCAGATCGTATTTTCAGTATGCTTATGGGCGATGAAGTAGCCCCGCGTCGTGAATTCATCGAAAGTCACGCGAAATACGCAAAACTGGATATCTAGTTTTTTCCCTGCAACGCATAATTGAAACTAAACTGATACAGTGGTAAACTGTATAAAGGTTCTGGTGGTTTAGTGTATCGATAAACCTGTGCCTTCAAGTGAACCGTATAGCTTATTTCTAAGCCAAAACCCATTGAGTAACCCCGGTAGATTCCATTGGTGTTGAGCCCCTCTAAAAAAACATCCAACTGTGAAGGATTAGTGTAGGCCAAATGATATCGTATACTAAACCAACAAGCTCCCATATTGGCCGCATGATCTTTTTCCCAGGCCCCGGTTTGAAAAAACAAACCCAGCGTAGCAAAGCTGTTTAAAAAATTATGCGGTCTGCCATTTAGCCAACTACCCGGGAATGTTGTTCGATAACCTGTTAATAATCGTTCGCCAAATTGATAAATGAATCCAAACTGCGTTATTTTTTCCTTTTTCCTCCAGGCTCTCCAACCGTCCACACTTACATTGAGCAGCCCACTCAGCGGAGTGATAAATTGCGTAACCAAGTGTTCGTTGTTTCGCACGGCCATACCCACTAGCTGCGGCGAAAAAGCATTATTACTCACTCCACTATAAATGGTAAAAGGAAGGGAGAACTTATCAGGTTCTCCAATCCGTAAACGAATGAGTCGTGCCGATGCACTTACCTGTCCGCTACTCACTAAATCAATAAAGCCAGCATTGAGTACATCTGTTTTATTACTACTGATTTTTCGGATCAGCGTGTCGCGAGACAATGTATGCGCCACAAAAGGAAAAAACAAAGCCATTAACACCATAACGCCACAATTCCTTAACACAAAACGACTTTGTTCAATTCCCATAACAGGGTCGATTTCCGAACAAGTAAATAGATTTTAAATAAGTGCTATTATAATGAATATCGAAAGTCAGGAACTCCGCTGCACTATTTCGTATGGAGAGCGCATAAGGATGCACTTGTTGTAAAATAGATTTGGCGTATCTGTGATTAGGTGACTGGATAAAAGGTAAACCATCCGAAGGCCATTGCTGATTATTACAAGGGTTCCATTGTAGCGTGCAATAACTAATGCCTACTTGCTGCATCAGATCTCTTCCCCATCCGATCCACTTCTTTTTATACACGCGAGCAATTCCTTTTACATGCGTCTTGGTGGCACGTCCATCAAACACCACCCCTCGCTGTAATACTTGATAACTGATTTTTCGGCGAAGGTCCGGGCTACTGTTTCTATCAAGGGGTATGGTTTCTTTGAAAGAAGCACGCGCTACTGCATAACAGTCCTCAAACACATTGGTATTAAGCCAGTTTAATATATCCTCAATCTCTCTCCAATGATCAAAAATTAACAAGAGGATCTCTTTGAATTTTTTTGGCTTCCCTTTTTCCATGCTCCTTTCCGTCGCTTGAAGTAATGCCAACTCCGGACTGGTTAATTCCAACTCCCAGTTTGCATTCATTATGCACCAGAAATAATCGTCTTGCAAGGGCTGCTCCAACTGCGGATCTGATTCTGTAAGCGCAGTGTCTCGGAGCAGCCAACGCTCAGTTGCTTGATCAATTGCAACTCGTGCAGAAGTAAATCCTAATTGACGAGCAAATTCCTGACTAGCATATTGCGTAGTTAACTGAAAAACTTTTTCCTCCAAATAATCTGTTAAAACCGATTGTGGACTTACAGAGGCCTGATCTGCTGTGCAACCAGAAGCTGTTCCGTAGTTAGCTTGTATAGCTAAAGCAGCCTGAATAAAAAAATGGTCGTAAACACTATCCAAACTATTTAACACCGAGGCAATCTTAACCACAGCATGTAAATCCCGGTAATACGGTGTTTCCTGCATAACATACACCTGTTCCGATTGGATCAAAGTGCTAACCTGCTGTTGAATTTCCCATTTCATTTTTTCAAATTGCTGCACCCAGGGCTGTGTAAGGGAAAATAATGCTGCATCCTGCTGATAGCAATCGTAAACCGATGGGTAAAGTGGTTGAGCCTGAACGCAGAAGAGTTGACCGATATAGAATACCAGTATGTAAAATTTTTTCATAGAAATGTTTTATTGAGTGAATGATTAACAGGAATAAAATTGAGGGGCAGGGTAAAAAAATACTCGTTGAAAATGGCGTTGATATTGGTTTTTTTTCTTCTCGGCAGGAACACTTACCTTCACCACCTAAACACGAAAATTTTTTAACATGTCAGAAATCAAAATCACCGCGTACAACGTAAAGACAAAAGAAAAAGGTTGCGTTATGCTGGATGCTGTTATCTCCAAAACTGCCAAAGGTGCTTATATGGCACAAGGAAATGATGGCAAGGGGAATAAATTAACTACGCTGATGAACCAAGAAAAAGCACTGGCTGCTATCAATGCCGGTGTGGCCAAGCAAGGCTGGTAATTCTTTCAGCTATAAGAGAGAGGTGAGTGCGTATCGTGCTCACCTCTTTTTTTGTACCCAGTTGCTTAGCCCCTCAAGGAAGCGATGCATGGCTTCCATGCCATTTACCTCATTCACTATCAATAAAAACAAACGCCCTGTTTGTTTAAGATGGGCTTGACGCGTTTCTGTTTGTAAATAGGAAAGGATTGCGTTAAAGGTTGCCGATTCAAAATAGGGAGAGTCAGAGCGGTTAATAAAAAAGCAGCGAAGCGTTTGATCCTTTAAGTTCAGTTTCTCGAACCCTAACATAATGGCCAGCTTACGGCATCGAACGGTTACAAATAAATCCTCTACCTGTTTGGGTACAGGGCCAAACCGATCAACAATTTCTTGATGCATCTCTACTAACTCTTCTTCACTTTCGCAGGAATCTAATCGTTGATAGAGCGATAAGCGTTCTGTAATACTGGAAACATAATTGTCCGGTATCAATATTTCCAAATCGGTATCAATGGTACAGTCCTGCACAAAATCATCCTGACTTGCGATCTCTTCTTTAAAAAGTTCCTGAAAGTCGCTTCGCTTTAGTTCGCGAATGGCTTCATTGAGAATTTTTTGATACATCTCAAATCCTATCTCTGCCATAAACCCACTTTGTTCGCCTCCCAATAAATTACCGGCCCCTCTGATGTCCAAGTCTCGCATGGCAATTTGAAACCCACTTCCCAGTTCGCTGTGTTGTTCCAAGGTTTGCAATCGCTTTCTGGAATCGTTGGGCAATGTACTGAGTGGAGGTGCCAGAAAATAACAAAAAGCTTTTTTGTTGCTTCTTCCTACTCTGCCTCTCAACTGATGCAAATCACTCAAACCAAATTGATGGGCATTGTTAACAATAATGGTATTGACAGAAGGAATATCCACACCACTCTCTACAATATTGGTGCAGACCAGCACATCATAACGACGGTCTATAAAATCAAGAATTCGTTCTTCCAGTTCATGACCTTCCATTTGACCATGTGCATAGCCAATGGACAGATCGGGGCAAAGCCCTTTTAGAATAGCCGCCATTTCGGCCAGTCCGGCAATTCGATTATAAATAAAAAACACTTGACCGCCGCGTTCTGTTTCAAAATAAATAGCATCTCGAATCTGATCTTGGTCATACACTATCACTTCTGTTTGAATTGGCTGACGATTGGGTGGCGGAGTATTGATAATACTTAAATCACGAGCACCCATCAATGAAAATTGTAAGGTGCGAGGGATAGGCGTAGCCGTTAAGGTTAGGCAATCCACAGTAGAGCGTAGCGTTTTTATTTTTTCCTTATGCGCTACTCCAAATTTTTGCTCCTCATCTACTACCAACAACCCAAGGTCTTTAAAAATAGTTTCCTTGCCTAATAAACCATGAGTGCCAATGATGATATCAATTTTGCCTTCTGCCAGTTTTTGTAGTGTTTCTTTTTTTTGCTTGGCAGATTTAAATCGATTGAGGTAATCTACCGTTACCGGAAAATCCTTGAGTCTTTCTTTAAATGTTTTATAATGTTGAAAAGCAAGAATAGTGGTGGGCACTAATACGGCTGCTTGTTTTCCATCCACACAGGTTTTAAATGCAGCCCTTATAGCAATTTCAGTTTTTCCAAATCCCACATCGCCACAAACCAATCTGTCCATTGGCGAAGAGGATTCCATGTCTTTTTTTACCTCTGCTGTAGCCTTACTCTGGTCAGGGGTGTCCTCGTAAATAAAAGAGGCCTCTAATTCAGTTTGCATGAAATTATCAGGCGCATGTACATATCCTTGCTGAGCCTTGCGAGTTGCATAGAGTTTAATCAGATCAAAAGCAATTTCCTTGACCTTAGACTTTGTTTTTTCTTTTAACCGATTCCAAACATCACTACCCAGTTTGTTCACTTTGGGAATAGCTCCTTCTTTGCCCGAGTACTTGGCAATTTTATGCAAGCTGTTGATGTTTACGTAGAGGATATCGGAATCCTTATACACTAATCGCACCGCTTCTTGTATCCGACCATTTACCTCAATTTTTTGGAGACCACTAAAAACCCCCACCCCATGATCAATATGGGTAACAAAATCGCCGGGTTGCAATTCCCGCATGGTACGTAAAGTGAGTGCTTTGTTTTTACTGTAAGCTTGCTTGACTTTGTATTTATGATACCGCTGAAAGATCTGATGATCCGTGTAGCAGACTCGCTTTAAATCATGGTCAATAAAGCCGGACTGGATAGCATTTACCACAGGTTCAAAAACAATAGCCGCTTTTAAATCGTCAAAAATGGTTTGTAAGCGCTCCAGCTGACGCGGGTTCTCAGAAAAAATATAAATGCTGTATTGTTTGGCAGCCCAATTTTTGAGATCATTGATCAATAAATCAAAATTCCTATTAAAAGAAGCCTGCTCGGTAGTGGCAAATTCCAATTCCAACAATAAACTTTTCTTTGGCAACTTAGCCCCAGGTCCAAATGAAATTAAATTTCCAGATAGCAACGCTTCTCTCATCAATCGAGGCGCAATCAAATCTGACTCTTGCACTTCCTTCTTTGACCAAGGTTCATGTTCATCTCCCGCTGATTCTTCTTTTCCAATAGAGCCCGATCGCAGCTGCAGGAAAGAAGTAAAACTTTCCCAAACATCTTCCATTCGATCCACACATATTGAAAAGTCCTGCACCCATACAACAGTGTTAGAAGGAAGAAACTCCAACAAGGAAATTCCCGGACCACTGGTCATGGATTGATCCATACGCGGTATTACGGATACCTGCGTTAATTTTTTTTCACTGAGCTGTGTTTCCGGATCAATCAGCCGAATGGATTCAATTTCATTACCAAACAATTCTATTCGGTAAGGCTTATCGTTGCCAATAGAATAAATATCCAAAATTCCACCACGCATGGCAAATTGCCCGGGCTCATAGACAAAATCGCAACGCTCAAAATGATATTCGCTTAGCTTGAGTAATAAAGCCGGCAGATCCAGACTTGCCCCCACTTTGAGATCAATCAATCGGTTGGCATAAGCAGCAGGGGTTACTACTTTTTCCAACAATGCCTCTGGATAAGTAATCAATACTTTTTTATGCAGCTCTCCCAAACTGGCTTCTGCTTTTGAAAGTCTGGTCAAGGCTTCCGTGCGCAACATCACATGCGAGGGATTCAGCAATCGAAAATTCTTGCTGTTCTTATAAGAAGATGGGAAATAAAAAAGGTCCAGTGCTCCGGTAATGCTCTCAAGTGAATTATGGAAATAAGCGGCTTCTTCGGCATCGTTACAAATAATCAAATGATTTATTTGCGCTATTGTTGGATTTAATAATGAGGCCCCCACTAAAAAAGCTGGAGCAGATCCAACCAAACCGGTCAATAAGATTTCTTGAGGTGCGGGCAATAAAATTCTGTCCGCCAATTGGTAAAGGCGGGGGTCTTGCTGTAACGTATTCAACAAATCCTTTGCACTCATTTCCGCGTTGCAAAGGTAATACCAAATTGTTTTAACTTAGAACCTACTATGGCACTACAACCTTGGACAACCGGCACCGTGATTCGCATTGCAGATCACACTCCTACCACTCGTCAATTTTGGATTGAAGTGCCCTCCTTATCTGATTTTACTTTCAAACCTGGGCAATTTGTAACCTTAGATTTGCCCATACACGAAAAACCAAATAAACGTTGGCGCAGTTACTCCATTGCTTCCCGACCCGACGGAACCAATGTATTTGAACTAATCATTGTCAAAGTAGAGAACGGGGCAGGTACCACTTATTTGTTTGATCATGTTACGGTAGGTTCTACCTTAACCTTACGTGGCCCACAGGGAGTTTTTGTGTTAGGCGAACATCTGGAAGAAGATCTTTTTTTAATTTGTACCGGAACAGGAATCGCTCCTTTTCGAAGCATGGTTACACACCTTTGTACGCATCAAATACACACAGGAGCTATTCATCTGATTTTTGGTTGCAGAAAAAAAGAAGACCTGCTGTATTACGATGAGTTATCTAAACTGCAGCAAGAGAACCCTTCTTTTCATTACCATCCTGTATTATCTAGGGAAAGCTGGGAAGGAAAATCAGGTTATGTGCATGCCGTCTATGAAGCGCTTTGCGAACAAAAACAACCCGCACACTTTCTACTATGTGGCTGGAAAAATATGCTTGACGAAGCCTATGCACGCATACAAGCAATGGGCTACAACAAAAAAGCTATTCATCGGGAAATCTACGGATAGTGTCCACTTGCAGGGAATAAAAAAATTATCATGGCCATTAAAACCATCATTGAACCATTTCGGATCAAATCAGTAGAGCCTATTTATTTCAACACAAGGCAAGAGCGTGAAGCAATTTTGCAAAACGCCAACTATAATGTATTTGGTATTGCTTCTCGAGATGTACTGATTGATCTGTTAACCGACAGTGGCACTTCTGCAATGAGTAGCCGTCAATGGGGAGGCATCATGGAAGGCGATGAATCCTATGCCGGCAGTCCCAGTTTTTATCGCTTTGAATCCATGGTCAAGCGAATTACGGGCATGCAATATATTATTCCCACACATCAGGGCAGAGCCTCCGAAAAAATATTATTTGCCGCCGTGGGTGGAAAGGGTAAAACTATTATCAGCAATACACTCTTTGACACCACCCGCGCCAATATTGAATTTTCCGGCGCTACAGGAATTGATCTACTCTGCGAAGAAGGAAAAGATCTCTTGAAAGCTGCTCCCTTCAAAGGAAATATGGATGTGGAAGCACTTGAACCCACTATTTTAAAAGTTGGCGCAACAAATATTCCCATGGTTATTATCACGGTAACCAATAACTCAGTGGGGGGTCAACCTGTTAGTATGGCCAACCTTAAAGCCGTTGCTGCCATTTGTAAAAAACATAAGATTCCCTTTTTTATTGATTGCTGTCGCTTTGCTGAAAATGCTTATTTCATTAAAAAGAGAGAACCCGGGTTTGAAAACAGAACCATTGAATCCATTGCTCAAGAAATGTTTTCATTGGCGGATGGTTGCAGCATGAGTGCTAAGAAAGATGCATTTGCCAATATTGGAGGATTCCTGGCCCTCAATAACAGTCAACTGGCTATGGAATGCAGAAATCTGCTGATCATCACCGAGGGGTTTCCTACCTACGGTGGATTGGCCGGCAGAGACCTGGAAGCTATTGCCATTGGCCTCGAGGAAGTAATGGAAGAAAGCTATTTGCAATATCGCATCAGAAGCATGGAATACCTCACTGAAAAATTAATCGCTGCAGGAGTTCCGGTAATGCAACCTGCCGGAGGCCACGCCGTTTATTTGGATGCAAAAACTTTCTTACCTCATATTCATCCTTCTCAGTATCCCGGTCAATCCTTGGTTTGTGCCCTGTATGAGGAAGGAGGCATCAGAGCTGTTGAGATCGGCTCACTGATGTTTGGTAAATATGACCAACAACATCAATTGATACCAGCCGCCTCAGAATTGGTGCGATTGGCCATTCCACGAAGAGTATATACGCAAAGTCATATTGACTATGTAGCAGAAGTAATTATCGAAGTGTTTAAAAAAAGGAACCAATTAAAAGGACTTCAAATTCTGGAAGAAGCCCCTTTACTTCGCCACTTTACCGCTAAACTAAAGCCCATATAATTTTATACGAGTTATTTAGTTGCGGTTATCAATATGGCCATAGTAGTTCCTACAGCTAGGATTTTGCTGAATATATTATCCCAATTAATCTTTTTGTCTTCCCCCGACTTGAGTTTCTTCTCAATTTCATTTAGAGAAATAATAGCACCTGGTTTCACAGTAGGATATGTTCTAATAAACCATAAAATGTGTTTTACTCCACGAGCGCTTCCATCAGGATAAGACACGGTTACACTATTACGATTTGCCTGACCTGAGAAGCCACCTGCGTATTCACGGATATACCATTTAGCAGATCGGCCATACGAGTACATGAAGTTGGATATATCAGAAAGTGATTTTTCACTTATAAGTGTTCCTAGGCGAACCATGTCAGCTTGATTTGTTCCCTTAACCCGGATACCCACTGTATTTTGATAATCAGGGATAGAAATACTATCGCCAGGAAGCAATACAGGATCAAACCGATTTGAACCACTTCGCGCAATTGATTTTTTCAAGTTTATTCCTACTAACCCCTTATTTCCGGTGCTTCGATAAAGCGTAGCAAATTGTTTATCTGCCACTGCACTGAATCCTCCCGCCTGTTTTATCAGTTGTGATAAATGAACTTCCTCTGCTTCCAATGCATACAAACCTGGATATTTTACACCACCAGTTATTTGCACATTTCTATTTAAATTAAATAATGGTTTATTTCTAATAGCTATTTTATCAAAAGGCATTAAGTTGAAGCCTGTATTTGGTGCAATAATATTAAAAGCTGTATCCACTTCTAATTCAAAGCGAGTATAGCCCGTTCCATTTTCGCCATAACCCAAACGAAATACATCCACACGGTTGAGCGCAGCAGAAATTGTAAATCCACCTGCCAAACGAATCATATCACCTAAGGTAAGTGTGGGACTGTACAAAGTTGTTAGTGTGTCTTTCACAGCACCAGAAATTGAGACGGTA
>VGGU01000024.1 GCA_016868475.1 Bacteroidota bacterium | reverse complement strand
GCGCATGAAGTTGGGCATCAGTTGGGTGCCAATCACACATTCTCCATGGGTATAGAGGCAGGAGGTGTAAACAATAAAGAAGTTGGTTCAGGTATTACCATCATGGGTTATGCCGGGATTACATTACAAGACGTGGCACCGCACTCCATTGATATCTTTCATGAAAACTCAATTCAGCAAGTACAGGTAAACTTAGGCACTAAAACTTGTCCTATTACTACTTCCTTATCAGGCACTAATGCTACACCGGTTGTTGCTGCATTGACTCCTTATACTATTCCTATTTCTACTCCCTTTGAGTTAACAGGGTCTGCAACTGATGCCAATCCTGGTGATGTACTTACTTATTGCTTTGAGCAGGATGATGCGGCCAACTCTACTGTAACAGGCAATAATAGTGTGGCTTTCCCAACCAAATTGGTTGGTCCAAACTGGCTGACTTTCCCTGCAACTACCAGCCCTACACGAATTTTCCCTCGATTATCAACCATTCTTGCTGGCCAATCAATAACTGGCCCATTGCCTGGTGGTGATGCCATTGCTAACACTGAGGCCTTAAGTAGTGTAGCAAGAGTGCTGAATTTCAGACTTACGGTTCGGGATAATGCTCCATACAGTTCTACAGCACCTATCCGCGTGGGCCAAACGGCTTATGCTGATGTAGCTATTACTGTTTCCTCAGCGGTTGGACCATTCCTGATCACTTCACACAACGCTGCGGCTACATTAACAGCCGGTACTACCGAAACTATTACTTGGTCTGTAAATGGTACAACTGGAGCTCCAACAAACACGGCCAATGTTGATGTGTATATTTCAACTAATGGAGGAACTAGTTTTACTCTTTTCATTCCAAATACACCTAATGATGGAACAGAAAGTTTCACAGTTCCCAACACCCCTTCAAGCACGGTTCGTTTCAAAGTAAAAGCCACTAACAACGTTTACTTCGATATTAACAATGCAAACCTGACTATCATTCCACCTCCATTTGGATTTACTTTCAATCCAACAGTACCAGCTACGGCCGCGTGTCCTGCTCCAAATACAATGAGCATCACTTTGGGAACGGCTTCTAATGGTGGTTTCAGTGGAAATATAGCTTTGAGTGCCTCAGGAAATCCTGCAGGAACTTCAGTTAGTTTCGCTCCCGCAACAATTGCTGTGGGTGAAAGTTCTGTAGTAACCTTAACCGGGGCAACAACCCTTAATTCTGGCACCTATACTATTTTGGTAACAGGTGTAACTACAGGAGCCCCGAATCAGACTGCTAACTTATCCTTTACCGTAAACCCTGGAAGTGGACCTGCCATATCCACGCAACCTGCTAACCAAACAGCATGCGTGGGAAGTAGCGCAACCTTTAGCATCGCTTCAACTGGTACTTATCAATGGCAAGTCAATTCAGGATCCGGATTTGTCAATATCGCAGGGGCAACAGCTTCTACCTATACTACACCAAGCGCTACTACTTCAATGACCGGTAATACATACCGTTGTATTGTGGCTGGACAATGTGGAAGTTCTACTTCCTCTGCTGGAACACTTACGGTAAATACATTACCTGCAGTAGTCACTCATCCAAGCAACGTGGCTCAGTGTACCGGAACCACAGTTTCCTTCTCAGTTGGTGCATCCGGAACTGCATTAACTTATCAGTGGGAGGTAAGTACCGATGGAGGTAGCACTTATTCTGCTATTGCAGGGGAAACTTCAGCTACTTACACCATCACTTCAACTGTGCTCTCTCAAAACAATAACCGCTATCGTTGTGTGGTTTCAGGTGCATGTAGTCCTGCCGCAACTTCAAACGCGGCTACTTTAACATTGAGTGCTGCACCAACCATAACTGCACAACCAGCGCCAACTGCCGTTATTTGCGAGTTTGCTTCAACCAGTTTTGTGGTAGCGGCCACCACTCCTGTGGGAACGCTAACTTATCAGTGGCAAGCAAGTACTAACGGTGGAACAACATGGGCTCCTGTAAACGGAGCAACTGCGGGTACGTTCAATCAGTCAAATGTTCCGGCTTCACAAAACGGCTATCTTTTCCGTTGTGCCGTAACAACTAGTTGCGGAACTATTTATTCAACCAATGTGGCATTAACGGTTAATACTTATCCGGTAATTTCATTTAGCACTGTGAACGAGCTTTGCCTCTCAGACAGACCTGTAGCATTGACAGCTACTCCTGCCGGAGGCTCATTCACTGGAGCTGGAGTTTCGGGTAGTGCATTCAACCCGCGCACTGCAGGATTGGGGGTTAAAACAATTACCTACACGGCTTCAAATGCAGGATGTACATCTACGAAGTCTAGCTCTATCATTGTTGAACAATGTGCTGAGCGTCAGATCCCATTGTCTAATCCTGCTTCATTGAACTTATATCCAAATCCAAATACTGGTAAATTTGGCATCCGCGTCAACACAGATCTATATACTCGTTTCTCGATTAAGGTCTATAACAATCTAGGCCAGTTGGTGCGTACTCAAGAAATTTCCAATGCATACTTTGGACAGGTTGTAAATGTGGACATGTCTTCACTTCCATCTGGCACCTTCCATTTACTGATTGTGAATGATGAGGTTGCGCCTGTAGAAAGCAGGACTATCAGCATGGTTATTTACAAGTAAAGTAGTACTGATATTTTCAAATCCCGTTCGGTTCTCCGGACGGGATTTTTTTTGGTACCTTCGCCGCCGCAATAAATCATATATGATCAGTGTTCGTGATTTGAAACTTGCCTATGGCAAAAGAGTACTTTTTGAAGAGGTGAATCTGAATTTTACCAAAGGAAACTGTTATGGTGTAATTGGAGCCAATGGCGCAGGCAAGAGTACCTTTCTGAAAATTTTAAGTGGGGAAATCGAACCCAACAAAGGAAAGGTAGAGTTTACCCCTGGTGAAAGAATGGCGGTGTTAAAGCAAAATCATTTTGCTTTTGATGAGGAAACTGTTTTGAATACCGTCTTGATTGGACATTCCAAATTATGGCAGGTAAGTAAAGAGCGTGAGCGGATCTATTCATTAGCGGAATTCACCGAGGAAGATGGTATTCGTGCAGGCGAATTAGAGGGCGAATTTGGCGAAATGGGTGGCTATACTGCAGATAGTGATGCGGCCACCTTGCTTGGGGAATTGGGCGTAAAGGAAGATATTCACCAATCTTTGATGAAGGATATCCCAACCAATTTAAAAGTTCGGGTACTATTAGCACAAGCTCTTTTTGGCAATCCGGATATTTTATTGTTGGACGAACCTACCAACGGACTTGATATTGAAACCATCTCTTGGTTGGAAAACTTCCTTGCTGATTACGAAAATATTGTTTTGGTAGTCAGTCATGATCGTCACTTCCTTGATGCTGTTTGTACGCATATTGCTGACGTAGACAGACAAAAAATCAAAATATTCACAGGCAATTATACTTTTTGGTACGAGTCCTCTCAATTAATGGCTCGCCAGCTTGGCGATAAGAATAAAAAAATTGAGGAAAAAAGACAGGCGCTCTTGGATTTCATTGCTCGATTTAGTGCTAATGCTTCTAAAAGTAAACAAGCTACTTCTCGAAAAAAAGCACTTGAAAAATTAACTATTGAGGAAATAGAACCCAGCTATCGTAAATATCCTGGAATTATTTTTCAACCACTTCGCGAAGTAGGCAATCAGATTTTAACAGTGGAGAAGCTTAAAAAAGTAGTTGATGGCCGGGTGTTATTTGATCAAGTAAATTTTACTGTAAACAAAGGGGATAAAATTGCCATTTTAAGTCAGGACCCGCTTGCCGTTACGGCCTTTTTCAACATCATTACCGGAGAGTTACTGCCCGATCAGGGAGGATTTGAATGGGGTACCACCATAACCTGGGCTTACCTGCCACAGGAAAATTTAAAATATTTTACCAGCGAATTCAATCTGATCGATTGGTTACGTCAATATGTTCCAGAGCATGTGAAAGATGTAGACGAACCATTTTTAAGAGGATTTTTAGGAAAGATGTTATTTAGCGGGGAAGATGTAATGAAAAAAACTTCTGTGCTTAGTGGGGGAGAAAAGGTAAGATGCATGCTCAGCCGAATGATGTTGCAAAATCCTAATGTTGTTTTGCTTGATCAACCTACCGATCACCTGGACTTAGAAAGCATTCAAAGTTTTAACGAGCAATGCACTGACTATAAAAGCGTTGTATTGCTGAGCAGCCATGACCACACTTTTATGCAAACAGTTGCTAACCGGGTTATTGAACTTACTCCTAAAGGAATTATTGATCGATTGATGACTTTTGATGAATATTTAGCAGACGACAGGGTGAAATCACTCAAAGCAGAAATGTATTGTTAAATTAAAGGGGTGGATTGTTGTTAGCTAACTCAATAGCTAATTTTGAAAGACTATTTAATCATTCAACCCCTGTATCATGAAAGAAACTTTGCAGTTGAACTTGTTGGATCCAACAAAATTGGAAAGTTTATATCGATCCGACAAGGCTGGATTTAGAAAAGCTTTTTTTGAATTATTTCCAGATAAACCGATTGATCCCATTGCCAATTGCTGGTATGAAAGATTGCGAGAGGAATCCTCTTCTATTTCTTGGGGTAAGGGAGCTGATCTATTTGTGGTTTTAGTTGCTACAGCAATTGCAACTTGTATTGCCAAGATTCCGGATTTCTTTTCACTTAAGCCTGAGGAATTTTTTCCACGTAATATCAGTTTTGTGGTGTTGCCTGTTTTGGCTGGTTATTTTATGTGGGTGCACCGCATTAACAGACAAACCAGTTCTATTGTATTATTGCTTTTTTTGGCTTCTGCGTTTTATATCAATTGGCTGCCAGGTAATTTTAACAATGACACTTTAATACTCAGTTGTATTCACCTTCCCTTGGTAGGCTGGTCGTTGCTTGGTTTAGTATACAATAAAGGGCAATGGCTGGATTGGAAGGGGCGCCCTGCCTTTTTACGTTTCAATGGGGATCTGATTGTAATGGGCTCTTTGATTATCAGTGGGGTGATGTTGCTCTCAGGAGTTACCATTGGATTATTTAGCTTAATAGGGCTTTCCATTTCAGAATTCTATACCCGATGGATTTTGATAATGGAGTTATCGGCTTCGCCTCTAATTGCAACCTATGTTATTCGATATAACCCTCAACTAGTTAACAAGGTGTCTCCGGTAATTGCCAAAATTTTTAGTCCATTGGTATTGGTAACCTTAGTGGCCTACCTGATTGGAATTGTAATAGCAGGAAAAGATCCCTACACAGACCGAGAGTTTCTTTTGCTGTTCAATGTGCTGTTGATTGGTGTACTGGCTATAATCTTTTTTTCTGTGGTTGAAATGAAACGCTCTGCAGAAAACAGGTTGGCCCATTGGATCATTTTTTTGCTGGCTCTCGTTACCATTATAGTAAATGGAGTGGCATTATCGGCCATCTTATACCGGATTGGATCCTGGGGTTTTACACCAAATCGTTTGGCTGTACTGGGAGCGAATTTATTATTCTTTATTAATCTCATATTGCTGGCTCGACAACTCTATCGACAACTACGTGGCCAGGTGGCTACCAGTTCTATAGAAGAGGTGATCGCCAGGTATTTACCAGTTTATTTTATATGGGCTGTCTTGGTCACCTTTTTGTTCCCGCTTATCTTTAGGTTTCAGTGATAACAATTCATGCAAGAAAAAAATAAAAAAGGGCAGCTTTCCGGAAAGGCTGCCCTTTCTCTTATCATAGGATCAATCATTGGAGCTGGGCTTTTTATGAAACCAGCTTCCATGGCGGCGCAATTAGGTTCGCCGTTGGCTATGACTATTACCTGGTTAATTGCCGGATTTTTTACAATCTGTGGAGCTCTTGTTATTGCGGAATTGGGGGTTAGGGTACCCACTACGGGTGGGTTATTTGTTCATTTTACACGTAGCTATGGGCCAAAAACAGGTTTTTTGTATGGTTGGTCTGCATTTTCAGTTATCAATACTGCTTCGATTGCTGCTGTTGCTTTTATTTGCGCTACCTACTTGAACTCACTAATTGGGGTTCCCGATTTACTCGACCCAAGTTGGAACTCCTTTTCTGTCTCCATTTATCCCTTAGGCCATTTATACCCCTTCCGTGATTTTACTGTAAAATTAATTGCCATCATCATGGTGGTGTTGATCACCTGGATTAATTCAAGAAGTTTACAAGCAGGTGGGATATTTCAATTCTTCTCAACGGCATTGAATATTTTTATTTTATTGGCACTTTCGATTTTACTCTTTTCTTCTTCAAAGGGAACGATCTCAAATTTCTATACACCGGAGATAAACGTGACCTGGAATCGTGGAATGGCCGCTTGGATTCCGGCATTAACCGGAGCATTTTTTGCATTAGATGGGTGGATTAATATTATTTCCATGGCTGGGGAAGTTCAATCGCCAGCTCGCAATATCCCTCGTGCTTTAATACTAGGTGTGGGAGTCTGCTTATTTCTTTACCTAATGTTAAATCAAGCTTATCTTTTTGTGCTGCCTGTAGATCAAATGGCTACTTCTAAAGTTGTTGCTTCAGATGCATTGAATTTTGCTTGGGGTCCTAAGGTGGGTGGGATAATTGCCTTTTTGATTGTTTGCTGTACACTGGGTTGTTTAAATGGTAATGTTATGGCCACTGCACGTGTAACCTATGCCATGGGAAGAGATCAGGTTTTTCCTCATTGGGTAGGCAGACTGGATCAAAAAAGACAACTACCTGTAGCAGCACTACGACTGCATGGCCTATGGATTACTCTTTTAATTATTTCCGGTTCATTTGATATGTTAGCTGACATGTATGTGTTTGTTACCTGGATCGCTTATGGTTTGGCAGCCGTAGCGGTGCTAAGGTTGTCTATCGGCAAGAAAGAAGAACTGCCAGCTTATCGAGCATGGGGGCAGCCATTTAGCACCATAATTTTTATCTGTTTTTGTTTGTTCTATTTGATAGCAACAATTTATACGGATATCGGTGCTTTTCTTTCAGGAAAGCAACCCGTTATTCACGCGGGTGTTGGACTCTTCCTTGTTCTTGCGGGACTACCTTTGTATTATTATTGGAAAAAACAATTACCGTTATCACAAACTAATTGAACATGCAAAAAAGGCATTATCAACTTTTTTCTTTTTTATCCGGATTGTTACTGGTTATTGCTTGTTGGATGCCATGGGTGGAAATTTCATCTCCTTCACTGGTGTTAACAGGAATGAATACAACAGGAACCAGTTTTGGTAAACCTGCTTTTTTTCATTTGACCTTTCTTGCCCTCTATTTACTTTTCGTGCTCATCCCATTTGACTGGGCTAAACGTTTTAATCTACTCATAGCAGCGCTCAATTTATCATGGATGATTCGCAATTTCTTTTTGATGACCATTTGCAGAGGTGGAGAATGCCCTTCTCGTCAATTGGGTTTGTATTTAATGGCATTGGCCAGTGTGGGTATGTTATTAGCTAGTTTTTTTCCTCCTGCCAAACAAAAAGGGGCTAACTAGTTCACAAGTCATTACTGTATGATCAAGTGCAGAACTTGGTATGGCTTATCTGTAATTAAGCACCGATAGGCTATCTCCAATAATTGCCATTGCCTCCTCCATTTGTGTTGCTGAAATTACCAGAGGTGGAGCCAATCGTATCTTGTCGCCATGGGTTGGCTTTGCCAATAACCCTCTATTTTTCATTTCCAAACACAGTTTCCAGGCGGCTTCAGTATCTGGGTGTTCTATTACAATGGCATTAAGAAGCCCTTTTCCTCTAACCAATTTAATATATGAACTGTTCATCTTTTTGATCCCTTCTCTAAATTGGATGCCCCTTTCATGGGCATTGGCGGCTAATTGCTCCTCTTCTAATACTTCCAAAGCTGTCATTGCTACGGCGCAGGCCAAGGGATTTCCCCCATAGGTGGAACCATGTTGTCCTGGTTTGAGCGTAAGCATTATTTCGTTATCGGCCAACACAGCACTAATGGGTAGGAGTCCACCACTTAAGGCTTTTCCCAAAATCAGTATATCTGGTCTTACGTTTTCGTGATCACAGGCTAGTCTTTTTCCTGTTCGTCCTAAACCTGTTTGTATTTCATCAGCAAGCAGGAGCACTTGTTTGTTGCGGCAGAGTTGAGCGGCTTTACTTAAGTAACCTTCTGTGGGAACAACAACTCCCGCTTCGCCTTGTATAGGCTCAAATAAAAACCCAGCTACAAGAGGATCCGTTAATGCTTTTTCAAGTGCCTCAACATCATTGTAAGGAATAGGAATAAACCCAGGAAGAAAGGGGCCAAAATTTCGAGTAGCTTCCTCATCGGTGCTAAATGAAATTATTCCGGTGGTTCTGCCATGAAAATTGCCCTCGCATACAATTATTTTAGCCTTATTGGCGGGGATAGACTTTTTTTCATATGCCCATTTTCTACAGAGTTTAATTGCTGTTTCCACGGCTTCAACGCCCGTGTTCATAGGCAAAACTTTGTCATATCCAAATAGGGATGTGATGTAAGCTGTATAGGGCCCTAATAAGTGATGATGGAAGGCTCTGCTGGTTAAGGTCAACTCTTGTACTTGTTGAATACAGCGGGAAACAATTTTTGGGTGGCAATGCCCTTGATTAACCGAGGAGTAACCACTCAGAAAGTCAAAGTAACGGTTTCCGTCAACGTCCCACATAAATATGGATTCCGCTCGCTTAATAACAACGGGTAGTGGGTGATAGTTATGTGCACTGAATTGAGCTTCTTGTTCTATACATTGATTGGCTAATGCGCCGATGGATACTTCTTGCATAAAAATTAACTAAGGTGATGAAATAAAAAGAATTACTAAGTAGCCCGATACCTTAGTGATTCAATAGATCCAGGTGCATAGTGAGCAGAAGAGAATAGAAAGAAATATTGAGACTGCTATTACCCATAGTTGGGTGAAGTTAGGAAATTTTTTTCCATTGTACCCAAGGATAGGGATCGTGAGTTGGTCTACTTGCCGTAGGTTGAAAAATCCCAAATAGGGTACTACCGCTGCCACTCATTGCAGCGTATAACGCCCCCATTTTATAAAGATCATTTTTTATTTTTCCCAACTCGGGGTGTTTCAAAAAAATAGTTTCCTCAAATTGGTTATGAACAATGTTTTTCCACTCTTCAATTGGTTTTGCAAGAGCAACAGCAAGAAACTCGCCTTCGCTAATAGGAGTAACTCCTTGAAAAGCTTCAACCGTAGCAATGGAAAAGCCAGGATGAATCATAAGAATTTGGTACCCCGACAAGGAAAGGGGCAGGGGGGTTAGCTTTTCGCCTCGTCCTTTTCCTATAGCCGCTTGTTGATGTAAAAAAAATGGACAATCGCTGCCAAGTTGAAGGGCCATTTGTTGGTTCTCTTCTCTTGACAGGGAAAGCCCAAACACCTGTTGAATGGCCAGTAGTGTAAATACTCCATCTGCGCTTCCGCTGCCTAATCCAGCTCCCGTTGGAATGTTTTTGTGAAGATGAATGTATGCTGCAGGAAGTGAGGGTATTTTTTCTTGAAGAAGTCTATACGCCTTTACGCAAAGATTTTGATCGTCTGGGCCTTGTACAGAAAGCCCCGTTTGTATAAATTTTACGGTGCCTTCCTTTTCATTTTCAATAGGTAACACTTCCACTACGTCATGTACAGGTATAGGGTAAAACAGGGTTTCCAGTTCGTGAAAACCATCTTCCCGTTTGCGTAGGATACGCAGTCCAATATTGATTTTGCAATTTGGAAATACAATCATGGTGTGGTTATTCGCGCTTATTTATTACGGATATTGATCTCGTCGCGAATGGCAATGGCTCTGATATAATCTTCGCTTTCCAAAACCTTTGTTAAAAGAAGATTCAATTCCTCCAAAGACATCTTTTTTAAGTCTTCGTGATCAGTTGTTATTGTTTCTTCTTCAAAGCTATCCGTTTCAGATTTTTTTTGTTTCGAATCATCTGATTCCTCCAAAAGCAAACCCGCATTTTGAAGGATATGTTCAAAGGTATAGATAGGACATCCATACCGTACAGCCATAGCAATGGCGTCTGATGTTCTGGAATCAACCTCTATCGTGTCATGTTCATTTGAGCAAACTAATTTGGAATAAAAAACACCTTCTTGCAAATCATTGATCATTACTTCATGCAGATCAATCCCAAAGACAACCAATAAGTTTTTCATCAAGTCGTGTGTCAATGGTCTTGAGGTATTCATTTTTTCTATGGCCACTGAAATAGCTTGTGCTTCAAATCCACCTATGATAATTGGAAGCCTGCGCGATCCGTTTACTTCGCCCAATATCACAGCATAGGAGTGTGTTTTAGTGATGCTGTGCGAGACTGCAATGACTTCTAATTCAATTTTTTTCATTACGCCTACAAATATAGACCTGCAGTCAGGGTTATTCCTAACTTGCTTTTACTTTTTTAAGCGCAGCAGTAAGTTGAGGGATCACTTCAAACGCATCTCCAACAATTCCATAGTCTGCTGCTTTAAAAAAGGGCGCTTCAGGATCTTTATTAATTACCACAATCACTTTACTACGATTTACGCCTGCCAGATGTTGTATGGCTCCAGATATTCCTATTGCCACATAAAGGTTAGGAGCTATGGCAATTCCAGTTTGCCCAACATGCTCATGATGGGGTCTCCAATGGGCATCGGCTACAGGACGGCTACAGGCAAGGGCTGCGTTTAGTTCGCCCGCTAATTCTTCCACCATTCCCCAATTTTCAGGCCCTTTCAAACCACGTCCGGCACTCACCACAATCTCGGCTTCTGTCAGTGACATGGCGCCTGAAGTCTTTTCTGCTTTTATGGTTCTAATACGGGATTGTGCAGTGCCATAGGCTTTTGTTGAGACTGTTGCATTACCTGATCCTTGCTTAACAGGATAGGAATTGGGATTGATAGTCAACACTCGCACATCGGTTTTAATGGCAATTTTGGCAAAGGCTTTACCGGAAAACACCGATTTTTTTACGCTAAATCCATTATTAAGTTCAGGTTGAGAAACAACTCCTGTTACTATACCCGCTTTGAGACTGGCTGCAGTCAGGGGTGCCAATAATTTTCCGCTCAAAGAATGTGAAAACAGCAATGTCTTGGCTTTCATTTCTGAAGCAAGCGCTGAAATAGCCCAAGCATCAGCCTCTGTAGGAGCATTTTGTTCAATTTCTTTTCCAAGGTGAATGACTTCGGTTAAACCATAGGAGCCTAGCTCCTCCAATTTATCTTGACAGCTGCCAATGGCTACACCAATTAAAGGATCGCCTGTTGCAGCTGACAAGTCCGCTCCATAGGAGATTACTTCATGGGCTGCTTTTTTTATTTTACCGTTGGCTATATCGATATAAACTAAAATACTCATAGTATAAAATTCAAGGTTTAAATAACTTTTGCTTCTTCATGTAACAACCGAACTAATTCCTGTACTTGATCAGGAGCAATCAATTTAACACCAGATTTTGGAGCAGGAAGTTCAAATTGTAAAGTTGCGGTGTACTCAGTAGTGTCAACTGGTTCAACGACCTTAAGTGGTTTTGTTCTGGCGGCCATAATTCCTCTCATATTTGGGATTCTAGCTTCAGCCATTCCTTTTTGTGCACTTACTACTACAGGAATTTCAACTTCACAGCTCTCCTGACCTCCCTCGATTTCCCGCGTAATGGTCAACGTAGATCCTTGGCGCACCAGTTTGGTAGCTAGGCTTATAAATGGCAGCGCTGTTTCTCCCGCTACTAAGCCTCCAACACTAGAGCCATTATGGTCTATAGTTTCCTTGCCCGTCAACACCAGATCATAATTACCGTCTTTTACAATAGCTGCAATCTGGTGAGCTACAAATTGGCTTTCGGTTGGCGAAGCGTTGATGCGAATAGCTTCGTCCCCGCCAAGAGCTAATGCTTTTCTGATAATAGGATCTGCATCGGCTTCTCCCACAGTAAGCAGATGCACTGTAACGGTAGGATCTGCTTCTTTTAATTCTATTGCTCTGACTAATGCAAACCATTCGTCCCAGGGATTTACTATCCATTGAACCCCAGTGGTATCGAATTTCGTGTTATTGTCGGTGAAAGCTATTTTTGCCGTGGTATCCGGCGTTTTACTGATACAAACAAGAATCTTCATAAAAAAAATTGAAGTTGCTTAAAAGTTGTTGTTGCAACTATGCAAAGATAAGTTTTGCTAAATGTTCAGAAAAGTGATTGAGGAGCTATTTTTCACCCAATTGCAAATAATATGGATAGAGTTTCCAGCCTAAAAGAAATGCTTAAAGACAGCCCTAAAGACTGTTTTTTATTACATGCTCTTGGATTAGAACATCAAAAAATAGGTGCATTAACCGCTGCACAATCTTATTTTGAACAGGTATTAGCTACAGATCCAGCCTATGTGGGAACCTATTATCATCTAGCCAAATTAATGGAGCAGATTGGAGACATTAAACAGGCCGTGACTTATTATGAGAAAGGGATGGAAGAGGCCAAAAAGGCTAATGATATGCATGCTTATAACGAACTTCGCTCAGCATGGGAGGAGTTAACTTTTTAGGCGATGAATCCATTTTCAATTAAACAAAACCTAGAAGCTATTGCCCCGGTCTTACCTACGGATGGCCTACTTGTTGCTATTAGCGGAGGTATGGATTCCGTGGTATTAGCACAGTTGTGCAAATTGGAAGGATATTCGATTGAACTAGCTCACTGTAATTTCCAGCTTCGTGATGAGGAAAGTGTGAGAGACGAAAATTTTGTACGTCAACTTGCCACTACTTGGAACATTCCTTTACATGTGCAGCGTTTTGACACAATCACATACGCCACAGCAAAGAAGTGCTCCATTCAAGAGGCGGCCAGGACGCTTCGTTATGAATGGTTCGCCACCTTATTAACTCAGTTTCCTCATCTTAAATGGACTTTAACAGCGCACCATAAGGATGATCAAGCAGAGACGTTATTAATGAATTTTTTGAGGGGAACCGGTCTTAGTGGGTTAACGGGCATTCCTGCCCGTAATGGAAGAGTTTTGCGCCCCTTACTTCCTGTTGAACGCGCTACATTGGAAAAATTTACTTTGGAGAATCAGTTGAGTTTTGTAGTTGATTCTTCCAATCAAAAAGAAGAGTATACTCGAAATTATTTTCGGCATACGATTATCCCAGCTCTTCAGCAAGTGTACCCGACAGTCACCACTAATTTAATTGATAATCAAGAAAGGTTTACAAAAATTGAAAAGCTGTATCAGCAATTAGTTCGTGTTCAGATTAATAAATTAGTAAAAGAAAATAATGGAGAGTTTGCCATAGCCATTGCTTCCATTGCTCAATTTGAACATACTTCATTATTATATGAGATCTTACATCCTTACGGCTTTTCTTCAGGACAAGTGGTGGAAGCAAATAAACTAATGCGAGCAAGAACCGGGGCGCAGTTATTTGCAAGTGCTGGCAACTGGAGATTGGTGAAGCATAGAAATTGGCTACTCCTTTCCCCACAGCATTCCAAAGATGCTGATTTTATTATGGTGTCAGCTACGCAAAAAATTGTAGAATTTGCTGCAGGAAAATTAACCTTTCGGCAAGTAAAAAAGGTGGACAGGATAGACTTGACTACGCCTACAATTGCTTTGCTAGATAGTAAGTTATTGGAGTTTCCCTTGCAACTACGCAGGTGGAGAGCAGGTGACTATTTTTATCCGCTAGGAATGTCCAAGAAGAAAAAGTTAGCTCGTTTATTTATAGACCTTAAACTCTCCTTGCCAGAGAAGGAGAAGGTTTGGGTACTTAGTGCCGGAGATAAAATTGTTTGGGTCATTGGGATCAGGATCGATGAACGGTTCAAATTAACAGCCAAAAGTCAAGAAGCGATCTTGATTGAATACAGTCTACCCGTGTAACCCCAGCTCTTTTGATAGCAAGGACAAAAAGATATTCAGCGTTTCGAAAGAATGATGTTGTGCATATAAAGCAATAAGGGTAAATACCCACCCATAAAGTGCCCCGCTGATATGTGCAGCATGGTTAATATTGTCTTTGCCTTTTTTTCCCAACCAGGCCGACAGCAGTAAAAAAAATGGCCCAAAAAAATATCCGGGTATGATTGGGGGTATTAAAAAGAGTCCAATTTTCATTGTGGGGTTAATTAAAATAGCAGTAAAAATTATTGCACTTACGGCTCCGGAAGCGCCTAAACTGGCATAATTAGTTTTTGTGTTATACCTAAAATAACTGTACAACAGAGAGAGGGGGAGTGCTGATAAATAAAGGGCGAAAAATAGGGTAGTGCCATTTCCTGAAAAGTAATTCTCGGATAGGAAAGCTTCTTCTACTATAGTCCCAAAGAGGAACAATGAAATCATATTGAATAGCAGATGTTCTAAATTGGCATGAATGAAACCGCTTGAAAAAAACCGATACCATTCTTTATTGTTTTTTATCCTCGCTGGTTTAAACAGCATTTTAGTGTTTAGTTCAGGTGAGTAAAAGCCAATAATCGAAATGGCAGATGTGCTTAAAAGCAATAGTAATGTATTGGTCATTTATTGGTGGTGGTACTTTTCATTTTTTAATATGGTTCCAGCCCGGTACAATTGTTCTGCCAGAATAAGTCTTACCAATTGATGCGGAAACACCAGCTTGGATAAGCACCATGTAAATTGTGCTCTTTGTTGCACGGCTTGAGAAACACCAAAAGCACCACCAATTAAAAACACCATTTTTTTGGTACTCGTATCGGCCTTTTTTTGAAGCAGAGTTGCCAATCCAATAGACGTGAGTTCTTCACCTTTTTCGTCCAGCAGCACCAAAAAATCGGCTGGCTCTAACCAATCAAGCACCAACTCTCCCTCTTTTTTTTTAAGATCCATTTCGCTGCACATTCCTGTATGTTTTGACGTAGGGATCAACACCCATTTAGTGTTGAAATAATGGTTTAAACGCTTGGTGAATTCTTCTATCCCAGGCTTTACATATGTTTCATGTGTTTTCCCAATAGACCAGATCTCAATTCGCATAATTAAAAATATTAAATATATCCTAACTTTCCAGCATGGTTAAGTTCTCCAATCTGGTGTGTTTTATTACGGTATTCACTATAGCCCAATTTGGCTACGGGCAGCAAGTTCCTATTGGAGTTTTTGATTCCGGTACAGGTGGGTTGACCGTATTGGAAGCCATGCTCTCTTTGGATGCTTTTAATAACAAAACCGGAGTACAAAAACCCGATGGGATTCCAGACTTTGCAGGGGAGTATTTTCATTACTTAGCTGATCAGGCAAATATGCCCTATGGAAATTATGCTTCAGAGAATAAAACTCTTTTTTTGAAGGAACAAATTCTTCGTTGCATGTCTTTTCTGTCTACAGATACTACTTACGCCAAGCGCACAAAGGATACTTTTCAATTTTTTCCGAAGCTTACTGCTAAGATGATAGTAGTAGCTTGTAATACGGCAACCGCATATGCTTTACCTGAAATTAAAAAGTTTGTTGGAACTGATTTGCCTGTAGTGGGGGTTATTGATGCCGGGTGCAAGGCCGCGCTTAATTACCAACAACAACAAAGAGGTACCGTTGGTGTTTTTGCCACCGTTGGAACCGTAGCTTCAGATGGGTATCCTAAGACCCTTGAACGTATGGCATTAGCAGCTGGTATTACTAATTTGTCAATTGTAAGTCAGGGAGGGTATGGGTTAGCAGAAAGTATTGACCGAGATTGGAGTTTTTTGGCCGATCAGGTAAACAAGGTCCGCGCAGAATACAAAGGACCATCGCTTTCAAATGAAAAGTACCGCATTGATACAGCTCTTTACAAGGTGTATGGCTTTTTACGAACGGAAAATAGTTTGCTCTGTGAGTACGATCAAAATGGAAATTGCACTGAAATGCAACTAAACGATCCGGTCAATTATGTCAGGTATCATTTGGTCAGTTTATTGGAAAAAATGAATCGGGAGCAGTATCAAGAACCCCTGAATACATTAATCCTTGGTTGTACTCACTACCCCTATATGCGAGACACTATTTCCCGAGTTCTTCAAGAGCTATATAATTATCAGGTGAACGGGGCTTATCGTTATAGAAAAGTGTTGTCGGAAAAAGTTTGTTTGATTGACCCGGCCATTGAAACTGCAAAAGAGGCTTATATAGCGCTAAGGCAATTATCAACAATTCAAAAAAGGTCTTTTTTGGCAAAAAAAGAAAACGGCAACGATGCTTTTTTCATTGCTATTCCCAACCTTGATTTGCCTGAAATAGAAACTCAGCCCGATGGTTGGTTTACCTACAGATATAAATACGGCCGCCAAGAGGGATCAGGCAAAGATTTTGTTCGGTTTGTACCATTTGATACGAAAAATATTGCCCAGGAAACCTATGACAGATTTAAAAGGGCATTACCGTATTCCTATGACAGGATAACAAAGGCAGGGGTGTTGTCTCCTAGCCATTGAGCGTTATGATAGTTCTATTTTTTCAGAAAAGAGTGCCGGGTCTATTGTAATATGTAAATAAAATCCTTAATTTGTAACCATAATCTATACCAATTAAACGCTATTTATGAAACATTATTTATTTGCTTTATTGATTTCGCTAACTGCTTCATTTTTCTTTCAGCTTGATGCTTTTGCGCAAAAGAAGTCTAATAAAGCATCCCTTTCACTGGGGGGAGGTGTAAATCTATCTAGTGCCCGAGTGGGGGGGTATTATAACCAGGCTAGTAATGCCACCTCTCGCGTTGCCTTCGGTTTTTTTGCCGATAAAAAAATTCAAGGTGGGTTATCTGCTCGCACAGGATTTTTCTACAACGGTCTTGGGAGAGAACACGGTATTGGTGAATTGAATAAACAGGAGGAGTTCAGCTATTTTACCATTCCTCTTCAGGCAAAATACTCGTTTAGAGATTCGCCCTTTAGTTTGTATGCGGGCCCACAATTCTCCTACTTGATTCACGCAACTTGGAAACCTACTTCCAATACTCGCTCTTTGGTGACGGATCAATTTCAACGTGTAAATGTATCAGTTGCTGGTGGTCTACTTTGTGCATTTACAAACCGCTTTTCTATGGGTTTTGAGTATCAAAACAGCATAGGAAGCAGTCTGGATGAGGTGTATAAGACTAGTTTACCTGCTGACACCAAATATCAGCTCTACGCCTTCTCCTTAAGGGGATTTTACAAGCTTTCTAAATAATATAAAGTCATAAAAAAAGCCCTCGGTTTACCGAGGGCTTTTTTATTTCCGTGACCCCGTCAGGATTCAAACCTGAAACCTTTTGATCCGTAGTCAAATGCTCTATTCAGTTGAGCTACGGGGCCATCCTAACTTTCTCCGTTGAGGGCTGAAAGGGGTGCAAATATAGGACAAAAATTAATAAGGGTACTTGACAAAGGCCTCCACAGCAGCATAATGGGTTAGCCCAAGACTAGCATAAAGTGAAGCCGTATTAGCATTACGATCTTCGGCTCTTTGCCAAAATTCCCTTGAATCAGCACCAAGGAAAGGCACCATATCTTTCTGGGATTGGTGAATAAAAATCCCATAGCGCTTTTTCATGACCTGATCAGGACTCATAGGAACAGCCATTTCAATATCCTCTATATTCCACTCTTGCCAAGCTCCCTTATAGAGCCATAGCCAACAATGCTCAATCCATGGATCTTTTAATGCCTTTAGACGTTTTAACGCTTCCAGAACTACGGTAAAGCATACTTTATGAGTACCATGTGGGTCTGCAAAATCGCCAGCGCAATACACCTGGTGTGGTTGAATTGAGCGGAGCAAATCCATGGTTTGTTTTATATCTTTTTCCCCAGCTGGTTTTTTTTGTATAGTTCCGGTTTCGTAAAAAGGTAATTGCTGAAAATGAACATTTTGCTCTGGAATGCCCACATATCTACAGGTTGCTTTAGCTTCTCCTTGCCTGATTAGCGTTTTAATTTTTCTAATTGAAGGCGTGTCAATTTGATTAGATTTTTTTCTTGCCAAAAAACCACTTACCTGTTTTACAAAATCCAATGACTTCCGGGACGGGCTTCCTAGCACAGATTCAAAGCCAATGGCAAAGTCAAGATTACGCGTTACAAACTCGTCCGTTACTGCAATATTGCCACTGGTTTGATAAGCTACATGCACTTCATTGCCTTGATCATGCAGCCGCTGAAAAGTACCACCCATACTAATGATATCATCGTCAGGGTGGGGAGAGAAAATAATTACTTTTTTGGGCCAGGGAGTGGATCGCTCCGGGTGGGCAGGAATGTGCGCATTGGGCTTGCCCGCAGGCCAGCCCGTTAACGTATCACGGAGCATATAATAAACCTGCAAATTGATCTCATAGGCATCTCCTTTTTCAACTAATAAATCACCTAGCCCAGACTCGTTATAGTCGCTGTTGGTAAGACTTAGCACTGGCTTTTTAAGCTTTAAAGCCATATTGACAACTGCCTTTTTAATCAGGGATGGGGTCCAATCACATTCTCCGGTTAGCCAGGGAGATTTAAATCGGGTCAATTCAGCAGCCGCCTCCTGATCTACTACAAATTGAGTGTGATCATGAGCTTGAAGCAATGAGGCTGGTATAGACTCAGTCATTCCCTCCTCTACAGCCTTTTTAACAACTGAAGCCTTACCAGATCCCCAAGCCATTAATATTATTTTCTTTGACTTAAGAATGGTTTGTATTCCCATGGTCAATGCAAGCCGAGGTACTTCTGATAGGTTGGAAAACTCATAGGAATTGGCAAGTCTGGTAGAATTTTCCAAGTTGACCAATCTTGTTTTGGAATTTAATCCAGCACCAGGTTCGTTAAAACCAATATGTCCATTATTGCCTATCCCCAAAATTTGTAAATCAATTCCTCCCGCTGCGTCAATATCATTTTGATATTCGGTACAGTGGTTTTTTATTTTCTCTTTTTTTGTTTCTCCATTGGGGATATGAATGTTCTTAGGATCAATGTCTATGTGATTGAACAGTTGCTGGTGCATAAAGTGATAATAGCTTTGCAACGCATTACGTTCAATAGGATAGTATTCGTCGAGATTAAAGGTGACTACATTTTTAAAGCTTAGCCCTTCCTCTTTATGTAGGCGGACCAACTCTTTGTAAAGTGATTTTGGGGTAGAGCCCGTGGCCAGTCCAAGCACTATTTTTTCCTTCTTTTTCTGTTTAGCACGAATAAGAGAAGCGATTTGTCTGGCAACCCAAATAGATCCCACTGTTGGGTTGTCTACAACTCTTGTTGCAATCTTTTCAAAACTGTCTGCTATGCTATTAGAAGAATTTGAATTTTCTGACATAGGATTATTAGTACAAATTTATTTATATAAATTGGTAATTAATCAACTTGAATTTCATCAATAAATAGCCAGGGCTTATTACCTTCTCCAGGGAAACCTGCTTTTATCCTTCCTGAATTAGTAACTACAATTTTTACAAATCTTGCCTTTGATTTGAAATGGTGCAAAAAATATCCGGTATCAAAATCGTCAGTTTCAAAAATTGCTTTTTTTGCCCCCCCCATAGATTTATATTCGATGCCATCAACAGATACAGATACCTGCATTTCAAGGGGCTGGTGAATCCAACTGGCTGGTTGGTGCAGAAAATAACTTTTTACCGTTTGAATGAGCATGGGTTGACCCAGGTCAATCGTTACATCCAAGTCACCTCCATCAAACCCTAAATAGTTACTAAAATGTATGTTTTTACCAGCTTGACTTCGTATTCCATTGACCAGTGTGAATCCGCCATTTCCCGAATAGCTTTTTGATGGTCGAGTTTGCAATGTGATGTCCTTGCCTGTTGCTTTATTGATCTCAAATTGTTGAGAATAGGAGCTCTGAACCACCCTGTTTTTATCCACAAAATCTGCTTGATACCTGGCAGATTGCTGTATCAAAATCGGTTTTTCATAATTGGCTTTTAGGGGAGAGAGCAGTTGAATTTTTCCTTCTGTAGATTTGCTACTAAGCGATAATTCAACTCCATTTTTATTTTGTGCAGGGCTTAGTTTGCTGATTATTTCAAAGTATGCCTTGCTTGGTTTAATTCCCCACTGTTCGTATCTGTTAATGAGTGGACCCATGTTCTTCTCAAATTCAGTCCAATTTTTTTTGTCTTGTGGGGTCCATAAAATTTCGCTCAGGGCTGCAATTCGTGGAAAGATCATATATGCGATCTTTTCTTCATTTTTCATATACTCTGTCCAAACGTTGGCTTGTGCGCCGAGAACCAGATGAGCATTATTAGCAGGGATTTCTTGTGGCAGTGGATTATAGGCAAATACTTTTTCGATAGGATTATATCCTCCAATGGTTACTGAGTCTTCTACCAATGCTTGAGCATGATCAAAGTATACTGGATTGCCTGGTGTCATTATTACGGAATGATCTTGTTTGGCTGCTTCTATTCCTCCTGCCTCACCTCGCCAACTCATCACAATGGCATTGGGAGCTAGTCCACCTTCCAAAATCTCGTCCCAACCAATTAATGTTTTTCCTTTGCTATTTAAATACTTTTCTATTCGTTGAATGAAATAACTCTGTAATTCATGTTCGTCTTTTAATCCAAGTTCTTTAATTCTATGTTGACATAATGCACATAATTTCCAATGTGACTTTGGGCACTCATCTCCGCCAATGTGAAAATAAGGAGAGGGGAAAAGAGGGATGATCTCATCAATCACTTGTTGAAGAAATTCAAAAGTTGTTTCTTTTCCCGCACAAAAAACATCCTCAAAGACGCCCCAGGTTTCCTGTACCAGTTTAACCCCACCATTTTTTTGAGCAGCAACTGATTTTTCAGAAATCATATTGCGTGGGATTGCGGTTGGCTTTTCAGGAAAACAACTTAAAAAGGGATAGGCGGCAATTGCTGCACTGCTGTGGCCTGGCATTTCTATTTCAGGAATTACCTCTATAAACCGGGCTTGCGCATAAGCTACTACTTCTTTTATTTCCTCTTGAGTATAAAAGCCGCCATAACGAAGGTTGTCATTTCCTTTGCCAGGATAACGGCCAATGATTGTTCCATTTCGCCAGGCTCCCACATTGGTGAGTGCAGGATATTTTTTTATTTCAACCCTCCAGCCTTGATCCTCTGTTAAATGCCAATGAAATTTATTGAGTTTATGAAAAGATAACCAATCGATATACTGCTTGATAAAACGCACAGGAAAAAAATGTCTACCAACATCCAAGTGCATGCCTCGGTATTGAAAACGAGGGTAGTCTTCGATTTTAATGTAAGGCAGCATCAATTGATTATCATCTCCTCGAGTAATAAGTTGCAGTAAAGTTCGGGTGGCATGGTGTAACGCTTCGGCGCTAGTAACAGTAAGCTGAATTCCTTCTTGGTCTATGAGCAATTCATAAGTGGGGACGGCTTTATTTTTTCCACTTTTATAAAGTAGGCGTATTGTGGCTTGTTGTTTTAATTTTACTTCCGCAAGTTGAACGTTGTACTGCGTTTCCAATTCCTTTGAGAAGAGTTGTATGGTATTGAGTGATTGCGCATTTTCACTATCTATAAAATACGTGCATCGATTTGATAAAATATAACTACCCTCACCTTGTACTTGATAAGCGGGTGTAGGTACTAAAACTTGTTGTGCATTTATTAATAATGGAAAAAACATTAGGAATAATAGAAATCGCATTGGGATAAATTTATTCGTCTAATTTACTAATAAGTTTGATAAATAGACCTTGTTATGGTGTTGAAATTGTGCAGGATGAAAAGCCTCATCGTTATAACTGAACAACGCATCAGTTGTTAGCGTTGAATCGTATCAATAGCATAATTATTCTTATCTTGACCTTATGTTCAACAGAAGAAGTTTTGTAAGAAAAGTGGGTATGCTTTCCGCAGGCCTAACTGTACAAGGGGCAGCAGCAGGTTTGACACAGCAGAAAAAACCAATGAAAAAAGGGCCAATTGTGCTTTCAACCTGGGACGCCGGACTTGAAGCAAATGTGCCTGCATGGGTAATACTTGAAAAAGGAGGGCTAGCTTTGGATGCAGTTGAGCAAGGAGTGCGCCATACTGAAAATTCTATTAATTGTTGTGTGGGATTGGGCGCTAATCCTGACAGGGATGGCCATGTAACCTTGGATGCCTCTATAATGGATCATCAGCATAATTGTGGTGCAGTTGCTTTTTTGGAACGGATCAAACACCCCATTAGTGTTGCAAGACGAGTTATGGAAAAGACTCCACATGTGATGTTGGTTGGCGAAGGAGCACAACAATTTGCAATAGCCGAGGGGTTTGCATTAGAGCCTGAAAAACTCTCCAAAGCTGCTCAAGCTGCTTATTCAAATTGGTTGGAAAAATCGCAGTATAAATCTCCATCCATCAATAGGGAGAATCAACTAGATCATGGACCATTTGCTCCAACACGACTTCAAAATGGGGAATGGAATCACGACACTATTGGTATGTTAGCCATGGACCAACATGGCAATTTAAGTGCTAGTTGTACAACTTCAGGGACTGGTTTTAAAATGCGTGGCAGAGTAGGGGATTCTCCAATCATTGGAGCGGGTCTATTTGTAGATAATCAAGTGGGGGCCTGTGTAGCAACCGGACAGGGAGAAGATGTAATACGTGTTGCAGGTGCATCAACTGTAGTTGAGTTAATCCGGCAGGGAAGGAATCCTCAGCAGGCATGTGAAGAAGTGATTCAACGAATTATTCAAATCAAAAAAGAACGATCCAAAGATATTCAAGTAGCGTTTATTGCATTATCATCTCAAGGAGAAGTGGGATCCTTTGCTATTCATCCAGGATTTTCCTTTGCCTATAAAGATGCTCAACGAAGTGAACTGGTAAAAGCTGAAAGTTGGTTTAAATAAGTACAGATCATGTTGATTGAAATAGCCACTACAGATTTTGAAACAACACAACTTGCTGTAAAGGGCGGCGCCGACAGAATAGAACTATGTACTGGATTGTCCGAAGGAGGTATTACTGCTAGTGCGGGTTTATTAAAGCTTTGTAGAAAAAAATTTGACCTGCCTATTTATCCCATTATTCGACCTAGGTCTGGTGATTTTCTTTATAATAAAGATGAGTTTGAAATCATGAAACATGATATTCGATATTGTCGTTCGCTGGGTTTTGAAGGTGTTGTGCTGGGTTTGTTGAATATCAACGGAAGTATAGATCAAGACCGCGTACAACGGCTTATAGAATTAGCCTATCCACTTGAAGTTACTTTTCATCGGGCTTTCGATCGGTGTGTAGATTCTTTTGCTGCCTTAGAACAGTTAATTCAATTAGGTTGCGAGCGTATTTTAACTTCTGGTCAACAGCCCACTGCGCCTGAAGGTGCTTCATTGATAGCTGCGCTGCAAAAAAAAGCGGATGATCGTATTATTATTATGCCAGGAAGTGGGGTGCATACTGACTCCATAGTGGAGCTAGCAAAACAAACAGGCTGCGTGGAGTTCCATAGCTCCCTAAGATCTTTAAAAGATTCGGCAATGCAATTTATTCATCCCTCATTTACAAATAGCAAGGAGAGTTATACCAATCCCGGTATTGTAATTGAAGCCATCCAACTTATAAAGCAAAAATTAAATGCACTGTAATGATGTGGAGGGC
>VGGU01000023.1 GCA_016868475.1 Bacteroidota bacterium | reverse complement strand
TAAAGGTAGAATCGCGATATAAGCGTATGCCGGAACTATCCAATTGCTTGATCCTATTTTCAAAGTGAAACTGGAATGGCTGTAAAATATCTTGTTGATTATTCTGAATACTGGTCTGGTATTTCAATCTTTTATCCGTGTCTGTTGATTTACCAGGGCTTTCAGTAGTAGCGAGAGATAAAGCGTTGTCCGCAGTTTGATCTGCTACAAAAGCGTAGAGGACAATACTGTCTTTTTGCTGTATAGTGTTAATAGAAGACTGCGCAAATGCAAACAATTGTTTTTTGTCGTTATACCTACGCATCCCTGTTTGGTCCTTTAACGCATAGAGATAAAAAGTTTGAGCAGGCAAATGCTTAAAACAAAATCGGCCTTCTTTGTCCAGACGTGCAATGTAGATCGGCTTTTTTTTGTACAAAGCAGAATCCTCCGAATCTGTATGAAGCATCACTATCAATGTACTATCGGCCTTTCCCGTTTGAGCTACAATAACTTGTCCTTTGATTTCAAGTGAATCGAAGTAATTCCCTGTAGAAAAAATATATTGAATGCCCTTGGCAATATTGCCTTCTGTAAAATCCTTAATGGAGTTGCCAAAATCAATGGTATAAGTAGTGTTAGGCAATAATGAATCTTTAAGACGAACGCTTAAATCGCGTAAGCGAGCATCCACAGTAGGACTAATGGTGGGATACGGCGACACCAGTAATTGGGTTTGCGGATCCTGTACATCAATATATTCGTCAAAGTAGAAATCGATTTTTTTACTGGAAAATCTTGTGCTGGAGTCTCCTGGAGTTACATGAATCAATACGGGAGGAAGCGTATCCCGAGAACCCCCTTGTGGCGGAACAATGTTGGCACAACCCGGGCTAATTAGCAATGATATACCAGCGGTAATGCCCAACAGTCCAGCTATAAGCCAATGTTGTTTCATGGATTGCAAACTTACAGGGTTTAACGTGAAAGCTCCGTTAATCCTGGGAATCATTTCCCTCCTCCAATTCGTGTAATTCCACTGCCAACTGATGCGATTTAACAAAATTGCACCAATGACATTTTTCTTTTCCGCAGCCAGTATAAAAGTCTTTGGCCTGAATTTTATCCCAAACCATTTTGATCTGCTCTTTTACTATTTCCACATCTGCAGGAGTAACAATAATTTTTTTACGCTGGTATTCCTTTTGTTTGTCCGGCTCAATAAAATCAAATTCTGCGCTAATGGTCTGCCACCCCCTTTGTTCGTAATTGTCCACCAATATTTTATAAAAAACGGCTTGCCTCCAATAGTCGCCACCTAATGGATATTTTGCATTAGGACCGTTAAGTTTATCCTTTGCTTTATCGGGATCACCTGTTTTATAATCTACCACATTTACCTTTTTTCCATCAAACTCCAGTTTATCCAACTTTCCTTTAAGGGGGATACCATCGATCACTACATTACGGATATTACGCTCAATGGCTACAATTTTATTGAAACCATCCAAGGAATGATGGTAATAGTCGGTGAGAATTAATTGACCATATTCCATACGACGTTTGAACTGCTCCTTAGTAAAACTTTCACGAAAACGACGCATGTGTTGTTCAAAATCCTGAATAAATATTGATATATCCGGGAAAGTGGCTGAGCCACTATCTAGCATCCGCCTGAATAATTTTTCAAGCGCAGTATGCACGGCAGATCCAAATTCAGTGGACTCGTTTTTAGGTGATGGAATACGAATCAATGTTCGGTAGTAAAATTCAAGAGGGCAATGCAAATAATTATTCAGGGCAGTAACATTCATGGTAAATCTAGAAAGCAAGGGAGCCAGCACATCTTCCTCTATTTGTGCAATTTCAGGTCTGGCTGGCTGATCCCATGTCAAACTATAGAACATGCTGATCACTTCCTGATCAAGTAATATTTTTTCAATAGGTATTTTAAATCCGTCTGCCAATTCCATTACAAATCGAGAGGGCTCTAATTCTTTGCCACTATTGTTATACTTACTATATGAAACAAATAAATGCTCCTCTGCACGTGTTATGGCTACATAAAATAATCTACGAAGTTCTTCTTCATTGGATCCTGCGGTGCTTAATCCAAACAGATTGTCGGGGTAACTGTAACCGTTGGATGGTTTTCTTTTTTTCTCCCATTTATCTGCCAACGCTCCTGCAATAAATACATATTGAAACTCCAGCCCCTTAGAGCCATGAGCGGTTAGTAAATTAACTCCCTTTTCCTGCTCGCTAATTTGCACATAGGGGAGGATAATTTCTTCCTTCTGCATTAAGTCTATCAAATTCATCAACCCCTCTACAGTTAAATCCGGTTTGCGATGGGTCTCTTCTTTTATATAATCAAAAAAGGTGGTTAGGATACGGAGCATTTCATGCTTTTGGGCATGCTGCATCACCTGTGCCAATAACCCGGTTTGTTGAATTATTTTTTCCAATAATTGTTGCAAGGTTGAGTTGGGAACCGCTGCAATCAAGTCCTCAAGTAAGTTGGAGGCTTTGGCAAGGGGCTGAACATTGGTAAATAAGTCGGCTCCTGTGCCAGTTGTTTTTTCATGCAAGAGCGCCCGCATAGAACCATTTAGGTCGCTTTGTTCTTTTCCGGCTGCTTCCAATGAAAGTTTTGCTATTTCCAAGGGAGCTATTCCAAAAATGTCCAGGTGCAGCAACTCAAACAATAACTCATCACCGCTAAAAGGCACATCTTGTTCTGCTTGTAAATACCTGAGAAGAAGTAAAATTTTCTTAATCAGTGGTAATGTTAAGAGGTCTGCACTTCTTTTGATGTGATAAGGTATCTGTAATTGTTGCAAATAACCTGCGAGCTCTTCTCCATATTTGTGCTCTTTATAAATTATAGCGATTCGTCCGGGTTCTATGCCTTGTTGGATCAAATCCTGAACTTTTTTTGCGATCCCGATGATTTCCAATCGTTGTGTGTCAAATTCCCAAATACGTGGCGGATGTTGGATTGCTTTTTTATGTTCATCCGCGGCTACCAACACTTTAGTTAAATCAGGAATAGTGTTAATTAATCTTTCCTGATTCCGCTGAATTAAAGTGGTAGAAACATCCAATATGGGTTGTGAGGATCGATAGTTTTGGGTCAGCACAATTCGTAGAAGTTCATTAGAGTATTGCTCAGCAAGTCCTGTCATATTGGCTACGTTAGCGCCTTGAAACCTGAAAATGCTTTGATCATCGTCTCCCACAACAAAAATGTTGGGTGTTTCCCAATAACTGATCAGTAGTTCCACTAGTTTATTCTGCGATCCGCTGGTGTCTTGGTATTCGTCGACCAAAATATATTGATAACGCTCTTGATAATCGGCCAGTAGTGATGGATGTTGCTCAAATGCCTGAATTACCCAATTGATCATATCCTCAAAATCATATCGATTTCGTTTTTTCATTAACTGTTGAACCGGCTCAAATTCTAACACCGCAGCGCGCAGTCGATTCATTTTCTCTTTTTCACCCTCAATACGATCTGTTCGTAATTCTCCTTTTTTAAATTCTTTGGTGGCTCGCTTGGCAATATATTGATCTCGCTCAGGAAGTGAAGCCAGGTATTGATTAATCTTTTCCAGGATATAGGAGGGGGCCCAACCTTCTCTTTTCATAGTGCTGAACAGATTGATCATATTCTTGGCCTCATGGTAAACATCACCCCGATATTTTTTAAAAGGATGATCTTTTGGAAAAGAATCTATATGCTCTTTAAAAAGTTGAATTCTTTCAAGCTCAGAAATAGGATCCAGCGAATGTTTTTCAAAGTAGGGCAGGTTGTCCTGAATTATTTCATTACAAAAAGAGTGAAAGGTGCCCAATTGGACTTTATAGGCAGCGGGTCCAATAAAATCCTGCAAGCGCTTACGCATGGCAATCACCCCGGCCTCTGTATAGGTGAGACAAAGAATATTTTCAGGCTTAACGTCAGTATCCAATAAAATTTTACCAATTCGACAAGCTAATATTTGAGTTTTTCCTGTACCGGGTCCGGCAATTACCATCACTGGGCCCTCAATGGCTTGTACTGCTTTTTGTTGTTGCTCATTTAAGCGTTGATACTCCTTTAGAAACTTCAATTCCAATTGCTCGCGACTGATAGACATAGAGATTAACTTTTTCCTGATAAAACAATTGACTTATTGAATATGATGATCAAAGAAATGATATTGTTTGCTACAGGAATGCTTGTAGCAAGTTATCAATTTCCACTATGGCTTAGTGAACTATTTAAGAATTAATACGTAAATATACGTAGATAGTTATCCGGGAATTCTGGAAATATATTTTTCGATCTGTTTGATTTGATCAACCAATTGCGGTGTGGTGGGCTTCAAGGCCTTGGCTTTGCGAAAAAAATCTTTAGCTGCCCGGAACTCTCTCTTGTTCATCATCAAACTGCACATTTGTAAATAGGCAGCGGCTTGATTTTCTTTATCCGGCAATCCCTTACGCAATGCCTGTCTGATATAACTCTCGGCCTGCTTTAGGTCGTTTTTTTGCATCGCTATCATTCCCATTTGTAACAAGCTGGCGCCTTCTGCCTCTTTCATTGGCATACCCAGGTCTAGCCCTTTTTTCATCAATTTCTCTGCACCATCAAAATCTTGTTTCATCATGGCTAAATTTCCTTTCAGCGTGAAATAAACAGACCGGATGGGTTTATACAGGAGGTTGGGATATTTAATAGACGCCAATATTTTTTCTGCACCATCCATATCACCACTTTCCATGTATTCCTGAATCAGGCGAAGCGGCCCAAAAAAGAAATGCCCGGCTATTAGAAATACACCAATCAAATAAAGGGGAAAAGAAGGCCAGAAACTAAAGGCCAGGTTGGCGCCAACACCTAAGAGCACACAAACAAGGCCAATTACAAATCTGTATTTTATTAAAGTATTATAGAATTTCATGCCAGCTTAATTAAGGAGGTGCAAGATAATCTATCCTGAGAAATCTATTGGTACGGGTTTAAAGAAGGCCAAATCGCTCCTTTTTCCTCGTACCTTGAAGCTAAATCACTGCAAATGTTTTTTCAAAAGAGCATATGGTTGACACTCTGTTTTCTGATCATCACTCCTGTTTTTTCGCAATCCATAAAGCCGTTTCAGGCAGAGATAGATGCTTTTAAGAAGCAGGATAGTTTACAACAGCCTCCTCAAAATCCAATTGTGTTTGCCGGAAGTTCCTCGTTTAGACTTTGGGAAAGCATGTATAAGGATTTTAGTGGCTTCCCTGTATTGAATCGTGGTTTTGGTGGTTCAACCTTGTTGGATTTGATAGACCGTTTGGAGGAAACCGTGTTGCAATACAACCCTAAGCAGGTAGTTATATATTGTGGAGAGAATGACTTTGCTGCCAGCGCTTCTGTTACCCCAGCTGAGGTTGCTGTAAGATTCAAAAGGGTGTATAGCGCGATCAGAAAAAGGCAGGGTAAAAAAACAAAAATTATTTTCATTTCTATTAAGCCAAGCGTTGCACGTTGGCAACTTGAATCAAAATTTGTAGCCGCCAATGAGCTAATTAGTTCTTTTCTAAAATCTAAACGTAACACGTATTATATTGATGTCCACACCCCTATGTTGGACCCTGCCGGTCAGGTTTTCCCGGATTTATTTATCAAAGACAACTTGCACATGAATGCCAAAGGGTATGCAATTTGGAAGGAACTGATTCTACCCCACTTAACGCTTTAGTGAGGGATCGCTAATTTGTAAAACAGTATTTTTTTCAAAAAATGCGCTTAAAGGAGTTGTCTTATTTTGCATATGCTTATCTTGTTACAAAGCCGTAGTTGTGCAACGCGTATGCTGGACAATTTTATTGAAAATTTTAGGCTGGAATACTGATGTGCGGTTTCCCAATGATGTAAAGAAATGTGTAATCATTGCCGGTCCGCATACCCATTGGATGGATTTTCCGTTAGGACTGGCTTACCGTAGTATCCTGCGATTAAAAAATGTTCGTTTTCTGGGCAAGAAGGAATTGTTTGATGGTCCACTTGGTTTCTTTTTTCGCTGGGTGGGCGGAATACCAGTAGACCGATTTAGCAAGCATAATGTTGTTGACCAGGTGGTTGATATCTTAAATAATGAAAGTCAAATGATGATTGCGCTTTCTCCAGAAGGAACTCGCAATAAAGTAGATCACCTGCGAACCGGGTTTTATCACATTGCAAAAAAGGCAGGAATACCCATTGTAATGATTGGGTTTGATTTTAAGCATCGAAGAATCATAGTAGGTGAACCATTCTATACCAGTGATTGTGAGAAAATTGATTTTGATCTGATTCTTAATTTTTTTGCTCCCATTCAAGGAAAAATTCCATCAAGGGGAATGGCTGAAATAAAAAATCAATTTCAAGTATATGAAAACACCCTCTAATTATCCTCTGTTATTAGAAATGTTTTACGGCTTTGAAAAAGAAAAGGCCAATCAAATTTTTCTTTCCGAGCCATTTGCTGGGAAAGCCATGTCGCATACCTGGAAAGAAGCAGGAATGTCCATTCGGAAAATGGCAGCTGCATTGCAGGCATTGAATTTGCCTGCTGGATCTCGAATAGCAATCATTGGTAAAAACTCAGCACACTGGATCATGGCAGACCTTGCCATTACAATGGCAGGACATGTTTCCGTTCCCATTTACCCGACAGTAACAGCCGCTACTCTTTGTCAAATACTAACGCATAGCGAAAGTCAGGTGTTGTTTGTAGGCAAACTAGATGCTATTGAACCCCTGCAGTCTGGCATACCTGCTGCTGTTAAATGTATACACTTTCCTCATTGGACTTGGCCTGGTTGCGAAGCTTGGGATAGCTTTTCAAAAGGTGTTGATCCGATTTTAACCAATTTTATTCCTGATCCGCAATCACTCAGTTGTATTTTGTATACCTCAGGAACAACTGGTGATCCCAAGGGGGTCATGCACACGCATTTTGCACATAGTTTTAGTTTGCTTACCGTTTTGGATGCGCTGGGTGAAGAATTAAAAGACGAAGTTTTTTTCTCTTACTTACCACTCAGTCATATTGCAGAAAGAATGGTTGTGGAATATTGTGGAATTATTACCGGAGGAACTATTTACTTTCCAGAATCACTGGCTACTTTTTCACGTGATCTTGAAGCCGCTCAGCCCACTATATTTCTAGCAGTACCACGAATCTGGGAAAAGTTTCGAGAAGAAATACTCAAGAAAATCCCACAGCATAGACTAAGTATTCTACTAAACATTCCACTATTGGGCAGCTTTTTGAAAAAACTAATGCGCAAAAAACTAGGATTGTCGCGTGTGAAGTATGCGTTTTCAGGAGCTTCGCCTTTGCATCCTTCTGTACCTATTTGGTTTTCTAAACTTGGGATTATCATTCAGGAAGCATATGGTATGACCGAGAATATGGCACTCTCTACAATCAACAGAAAGGCAACGGCTCGTTTTGGTACGGTTGGGCAATCGTATAAAGGAGTTGAACTTTTTTTAGGAACAGATAATGAAGTGATGGTAAAAAGCCAGGCTAATATGATCGGTTATTATAAAGAACCCGAGTTAACCGCAGCCAGTTTTGAAAATGGATTTTTAAAAACGGGTGATGAGGGCAAACTTGATCAGGATGGTTATTTGACAATTACAGGACGCATAAAAGATCTGTTTAAAACCAGTAAGGGAAAATATGTGCCTCCGGCGCCAATTGAAAAAAGACTGCTCGAGCATTCTATTATAAGCCAAGCTTGCGTTGTTGGGTCCGGCGAATCACATGCACTGGCCTTGTGTATGTTATCGGCAGATGCAAATAGTGATAGGAATCAATTGCAGCAACTACTTTCAACAATTCGCCAACAGGTCAACCTGGAAGTTGAGCACCACCAGCAGTTAGCCAAATTGATTATTGTTCGAGACGAATGGACAATTGCTAATGGCTTTCTTACACCTACGCTAAAGATCCGTCGTGGTGCAATTGATGCGCACTATGGGCCCCGATACGCTGCTTGGTTGTTGATGAAAGAGGAGATTATCTGGGAGTAAGAAAATAATATAATTTTTATCTTCTTGAAAAGTAGAGTTATAAAAAGTAAATTCGCTGATTGTTTCAGAAAACCATAGTTCATGTTGAAAATCTACGTCTTCAGCACCTTGTTTGCGGCATATAGTTTTTACACGGTTTTAATATATCTGACTGGCACAAAAGAAACAGCTCCTACTAACATTAGTTTTGACAGTAAGGCTCAGGAAGGAAAAAAAATTTATCAGCAGTACAACTGCGCATCTTGTCATCAGCTATATGGTCTGGGAGGATACCTGGGGCCTGAACTGACAACCGATTACAGCAACCCTGAAAGGGGACCTCTGCTAATGCGTGCATTTCTTGAAAATGGCGGTCAGCGTATGCCCAATTTTCATTTTTCAAAGGAACAGATTGATTGCATCATGAGTTATCTGCGTTATGTAGATGCCACAGCTGTCAGCTATAAAAACCCTTATCGTAATGGATACTGAATTTGCATCAGACCGCCCCGCCAGGGCCATTCTACTACTTTCCATCTCTTACTTACTATTGGGTCTCTTATTGGGAGTAATTGGAGGATTTCAGTATTTGCTACCTGATTTTCTTAAAGAGTCATTTAGCTTCCAACGCTCCCGCCCGCTTCACGTTTATCTGGTGCTTTCCTGGATTTTTACAGGAGCTCAAGGGGGGCTTTATTATTATTTGCCTCGAGTTGCCGGAAAAAAAATAGCCTGGCCCACAGGAGCCTGGATGCATTTTTATTTGCAATTAGTCATTTCTGTACTGATCATGGCTCAACTGTTTATGGGAAAATTTGGGGGCAGAGAATATCTTGAATTTCCACCTATATATGGTGTACTTGTTCTGCTAAGTTGGGTCCCTTTGGTTATTAATTTTTTTGCAACCCTAAAACCTCGTTACCAGGAAGCACCAGTTTATATCTGGAGTTGGTCCACTGGCTTATTATTCTTTTATATTACTTATGCCGAATCTTATCTCTGGCTGATCGATTATTTCAATGGCAATATTGTAAGAGATACCACTGTGCAGTGGAAGGCACTGGGGTCCATGGTTGGAAGCTGGAACATGCTTATTTATGGTACGGCCATGTATATCATGGAAAAGATTAGTGGTAATCAAAAACCTAATCGATCTGCATTAGCCTTCTCGTTTTATTTTTTAGGAATGGCAAACCTCATGTTCAATTGGGGGCATCACACCTATATTGTACCGGCTGCCCCTTGGGTAAAAACAATATCCTATTTTATAAGCATGACCGAATTATTTATTCTGGGCAATATTATTTGGCAGTGGAAAAAAACCATTCAAAAAGCACAACTACATTATCATCTTTTGTCTTATCGTTTACTTTCCTATGCAGACTTTTGGATCTTCCTCAATCTAATACTCGCAATTATCATTTCGGTGCCTGCTGCCAATTACTATACCCATGGCACTCATATTACCGTGGCTCATGCCATGGGAACTACAATGGGAATTAACACAATGCTGTTGCTGGCATCAATATTTTATATTGCTAAAATCGGAGAAAGCAGTCCTCATAAGCGTAGTGAAAAATGGGCCGGTGTGTTACTGCTTATTTTCAATATTGCTCTACTCTTTTTTTGGATTGCGTTATTAGGAGCGGGATTTCAAAAAATAAGCAACAGGGCCAATCAGGTAGTGTTTGCAGAAATGATGAATCAATCTGCGCCCTATTTTAAACTATTTACCATTTCGGGAGTCTTTATTTTTGGGGCGTTGCTAGGAGTTCTCATAATAGCAATTCGGTCCCTCGCAAAAACAAAGAAGCAGATTAGTGCATCATAAAACTAACCCAATTACAGTGCTACAACCAATCTTTACCGGGTTACTAGTGCTCCTCTTAGGGTTAAATGCCTGTAACAAGAATAACACCGCACCTCCGCCACTACAGACCAGCTTGTATTTTCCGCCAATATCAGGTGCCGAATGGCAAACCATAACAACCACTTCCTTGGGATGGAACGAGGCGCAACTGACGGACCTCTATTCCTACCTTCAATCCAAGAATACTAAAGCGTTTATTCTGCTTAAGAATGGAAAAATTGTTTCAGAGCGCTATTTTGGCTCCTTTACGGCAGATAGTCTTTGGTATTGGGCTTCAGCCGGCAAGACTATGACAGCAATGCTAGTAGGGATTGCTCAAAAAGAAGGGCTTCTCAATATCAATAGCCGTAGCTCCACTTACTTAGGACGGGGCTGGACCTCTTTGCCTATTTTAAAGGAGGATAATATTACGGTAAAACATCAACTTACCATGACCACTGGTCTCGATGATAGTGTTGCCGACGATGCGTGTACCACGCCTTCTTGTCTAACATTCAAAGCCGATGCCGGTACACGTTGGGCCTATCATAATGCTCCTTATTCTTTACTGGATAAGATAATTGAAAACGTAACCGGCCAAACCTACAACGCGTACTTCCAACAAAAAATTAGAAACCGAATTGGAATGAATGGATTTTGGGCAAGAAGCGGATTCAACAATATTTACTTTAGTAATGCGCGTAGCATGGCTCGTTTAGGTTTATTGATGTTGAACAAAGGAGAGTGGGAGAAAACCCCAATTTTAAATGATTCAAGTTATTTTAATGCGCAAACAAATTCTTCGCAATCGTTAAATCCATCTTATGGTTATTTGACTTGGTTGAATGGCAAATCAACTTTTATGGCTCCTAATTTTCAAACCATGTTTCCGGGAATGATAGTTCCTAATGCACCAGCGGACATGTATTGTGCACTGGGCAAGAACGATCAAAAAATATATGTTGTGCCTTCTCAAAAACTAGTGGTGATCCGAATTGGAGAATCTTCCGGCACGCCAGCACTGGCTTTGTCAGGATTAGACAATGAATTATGGGGTAGGCTAAAAATAATTATCGGATATTAATAGTCTACGTTTTAGCGCGTCTCTAATGTTAAAATTGTCCTGAACCATTTGCCTGAAAGGTATAGCGAAAATGCAGGAAGCGCTGATCCTTTAACTTAACACTATCAGGGGCAGTTGCAGAGGGTGTGTTACCGCCTCTATAGTAATTTAGCATTTCTACTTTCGCAAATTTTCCCGTAGCTGTTCGAATTACCAGGGTACGTCCAGGAATGGGGCTAAGCAAATTAGTAGGTCCATCATAAGTATACCAGGCGCGCCCTGAACCACGAGGAATAGCATACGTTACAGGATGATTGTCTAAGCGAAAAACAGAATCTGCGGAAACGCTTTGTAATGACTCAAAAGTGCCATTGAATACAAAAGCACCACCTGCCCCTGGGCCACTGGTAGCATTATTTACACGAACAACAGTTCCGGCAAAAGCCAAATCCCACCGAGTTGAGTTTGAATCTGCATTGGGGATCCATTGTCCTGTTTCTAAGCTAAAAAAGCTAAATCGCCCTGCTCCTATAGGTTGCCCCATTGCATTAGTACCGATGATGGTATCGGCAGGAAGGTTTTTTACTGTAGTGATTTTTCCGATTGATTCAACTGCATATGCTCTTTGGTCTACGGCTTTTGGCAATTTATTTTTTTCACAAGAAGTCATACTTAACAAAACGGTTGCAGCAAGGAAGTAAATTTTCATACATGTTTGATTTTAGGGTGAATTATTTTTTTAATTGTTTAGAATCAAGTTTGGCCCGAAGGGTAACAAATACCGTTCTGCCTGCCAGATTTGGCAGATAAAAAACATCCTGATAGTTCAATAAGTTATCAATGCCGGCTTGAATTGAAATAGAGTTATTGATGGGCAGGCCCCCTGCAATGTGAAGCTGTACAAAACCATTAGCATACTCGTCTTGAACATCATGCACTCCATTTCCATTACTATTTGCCACTGTCCAACGACTCCGATATAACAACCGTAGAAAAGCATATCCTGCTTTAACATTCTCGTACTTGATCTTGAGTTGGCCCTGATGTTTGCTTCTATTTGGCAGGCCGATGTAATCATTGCTATTCATCACCCGACTACTTCCATTGAAATCTCTTACATATTCTTTTCCTTGCTTAATCCGCGCCAATTCTTCCTTATCTCCTGTAAGTAAAAGCTGGTATCCCGTATTGATTGACCAGTTTTTGTGCAATTGCCACTGAAACGAGGTTTCTAAGCCTTGGGTAAATGCCCGTTTTACATTTAGGTAGCTAAATAATTGTGAACCATTTACCCTGGTAGCAACTTGACGAACATCAATTAATGATTGAACATCATTTCTAAAAAGTGATAATTGCGTACTGATTGATGGAGCAGGGCTATATTGCATAGCCACATTTATTCCGGTTGCATGCTCTGGTTGGAGTGAGGTTAGTTTTGCAAAATCCGGCTTAAGTTCTGCTATTTGACCCACGCGATTCAATTCATTGATCAGACGTATGGCATCTTGTGTGCCAAACACTGAATATCCACCGGCAGCCGTATTGGTAAAATTTAAGTAAAGTTGTCTAAAATCAGGGGCCTTAAATCCTTGTCCAACAGACGCAGTAAAGGACAAAGTTGGTTTTGCTTGAAAACGCAGGGACCACTTAGGAGTTATCGCGTCTGCAAATAAAGAGTGATGATCATATCTGGCTCCTAAAATAGTGATCCACTTTTCACCCACTTTAGTTTCCCATTGTGCAAAAAAGTAACTGACCGTATTTTGCTTTCGGTTAGCCAGCGCATCGTAACGCGTAGAATTGGCTTGTTCCAATTGTATACCTATGCCGGTAGTGATGGTATGATTATTTCTTTTTATATCCACTTGCTCTTCGATCCGGTAAAACCGTTGTTCGAAGCGATCCAAATAACTACTGTCGGGCTTTTGCACAAAATGCAGTTTTTGATCCCCGACATAACTGGTTATATATCCCCTTGTATAAAACCTTATTTTGTCTGATAACCGAAAGAACAGCGTGGGTTGCACATTCAATTCATTATTTAACTCACGTCCATAGGAATCTATCAGTATGCCATTATTTCTAACGGAAAATTCTTGTTGAAATCGGTCTTGATTAAATCTAGCTAAGATTCTCAGTTCTGTTTTGTTGCCTAAATATTGTTGAACACTGGTTTGATGAGAAATTCGGTGTAGCGGCCTTGGAATTCGATCCTTTGAATAGGGCCTAAAACTGACACCATCTGCAAATAATAAATTGTTCACATGCTTTACCTTCAGCTTTCCTAAGAGGTAGCTGAACTCTGCATTTGCTTCTGTCTGCTGAAAGCTATTGTTAGTAAACGGAACTCCCCACCCTTGATCAGGATCTGCCACGCCATACCGAATAGAAGAAATTATTGATGGAGTTGTTGGATTTTCTGTAATTAAATTAATAACTCCTGCCATGGCTTCAGAGCCATACAGGCTGGAGAAGGGGCCTTTGATAATTTCAATTCTCTTTATCCCGGCTACTGCAATCCGACTAATATCCAAAACACCAGAACTGCGTCCAATAAGGGGTTGCCCGTCTATTAGTATCAAGGTATGCTCAGGATTTAATCCCTGCATTTGAATACCCGTACCAAAACTGGAGGTTAATTGAATTCCGGCTTGTTCCTGCAGAATATCCCTCAAACGAAGTGCTCCCGCTTGTTGAATCTGTTTTTGTTGAATTAGGCTTACGGGGATAGTAATATTTCCCAATCGTCTTTCTTGTCGTGTAGCGGTCACCACCACTTCTTCCAAGGATAGAAGTGTATCAGACTGCGCCATTAACTGAGTAGCTGCTATAAACGATAATGCAAAAGCCCGTATCCGCATGGGAGCGCAAAGTTGGAACTGGACTACTTTCTTTTTATCATGCCAATGTAAAACGTCAACTCTCTAATAAGATTTTACAATTAGATGACAAGCAGCCCAAGACTTACGCAATCAGGAAAATAGTTTACGAAAAAAGGAAATGCTGCCGTGTAGGCGTTTAAATAAAAGATGATATAAGCAAATTTGCACCCATGAAAAACAGACCTTTTTTAATTTCACTGCTCTGCCTGATGGCTGACATAGCGTTTGCTCAAGAACCTCCACTTGTAGATAGTACCCATATTAAGTATCTGGCAGAGATCACTTTGGTGGGCAGGGCTAATCGATCCGACTTACAACAAATACCGGAGATTGTAGGAACGGCTATTTATGCAGGAAAAAAATCCAGCCTGTTAGTGATGAAGAACGTAGAAGGGAATATAACTACTAATGTCATGAGACAGGTGATGGCAAAGATCCCCGGAATACATATTTGGGAGAATGACGGAAGTGGCATTCAAATTGGAATAGCTACAAGAGGGTTAAGTCCAAACAGAAGCTGGGAGTTCAATGTTCGACAAAATGGCTACGATATTTCAGCAGACCCATATGGATATCCCGAAGCGTATTATAATCCACAGTTACAAGCTGTACAACGAATAGAAATTATCAGAGGACATGGTGCACTTCAGTATGGTCCACAGTTTGGTGGTATGGTAAACTATATACTGCGTGATGGCAGTGAGTTTAAAAAATCACTTCAGCTGGAAACTCAACAAACAGTAGGTTCATCAGGATTATCAAATCTGTACGCCGGGGCCGGAGGAAAAACCGGAAAGTGGAATTACTTTGCTTTTTTTGATCGTCGCCAAGCCGACGGCTATCGGGTCAATAGCCAATACTATACCAATGCCGGTTTTATTACAGTCACCTATCGTCCTACAAAAAAAATCTCTACTACGCTAGAGTATATGCGTTCGCACATAAGAAGCCAGCAACCAGGTGGTTTAAGCGACTTGCAGATTCAGCAGGATAATCGCCAAAGCCTTCGACATCGAAATTGGATGGACATTGAGTGGTCAACCCTTGCCTGGCGATCTCGTTTGGAATTGAGTGCAAGCTCAAGAATGGAGCTAAAACTGTTTGGCTTACTGGGCGATCGAAACAGTGTTGGCTTTTTACCAGCGGCGGGGATCATACAACCCGATTCTATACTTCGTGCTACTGGTAATTTTGCCCCACGTAATGTAAATATTGATCATTATAGTAATTGGGGTGGGGAGTGGAGATGGATATTCGACTATAAAATCAATAAGTCCACTGTTACCCTGTCAACTGGCTTGCGTCGTTTTGTTGGCCGTACTAATCGATTGGCTGCAGATGGAAAAGGTGATGTGGGTTCGGCCTATACCTTGCAGGTACAAAATGATACCTGGATTAGGGATATTGATTTTAGCAGTGCCAACTATGCATGGTTTGCTGAGCAAATTGTGCGTTTAGGGGATCGATTATTGATTATACCCGGCTTTCGTTATGAGTGGGTGAGCGGCGCTGCCAGCGGACAACATAATCTTCAAAATGGAGTGCCTGTTAATTTAATTCGTCAGGAAAAAACAAGAGGATTTTTTCTTGGCGGCGTGGGTATAGAGTATCATCTAAATAAAGCCGTAGAGTTTTACACCAATATTACTGAGGCCTATCGACCTGTACTGTTTAGTGATTTGAGTACACCTCCAGGGAACGACAGAATTGACCCCGCTTTAAAAGATGCAAGAGGTTATAATGCAGACTTAGGAATAAGAGGTAAACTCACTAAGCGATTATACGTGGATGTCAGTGTTTATTTATTACATTATGGAAATCGTATTGGGACTTTGCTACAAGAAGAAGCTTCAGGAACACGGTATAATTTGCGCACTAATATTGGATCCAGTAATGCAAAAGGATTGGAATTGTTTGGAGAATATCAGGGCCGTCTTGGTAAATCAGTAAATACCCCTTGGCGTTGGAGTCAATATTTATCTTATTCCTACACGGATGCTCGCTATGCACAGTTTCAACTTACTCGGGTAGTCAATAATCAAGTAGTAAAAACTGATCTTAAGAATAACCAAGTGGAAAATGCACCCCGGCATACACTGAGAACGGGGGCTACTTTACAACACAAATCCATAAAACTCACCGGGCAATTTAGCTATACAAGCGGAACTTATAGTGATGCCAATAATACCAAACAGGCTACCCTTAATGCGCAAAATGGTTGGATACCTGCATATAGCGTTATTGATCTGACCTTGTCATTTCCTATAGATAAAAACTGGTCACTGTCGATGGGTGTCAATAATCTAACCGATGCTGTTTATTTCACAAGAAGAGCAGGAGGTTATCCAGGACCCGGGGCTATGCCAGCTGATGGGCGAACGATCTTTGCAACCTTGAGAGGTCAATTATAGATATTATTCTTTTTTATTATCAAAGGGGATGCATCGTACTTCTCGCTCTAATGTTATTCCAAATCTTGACTTTATTGAGCACTCAATTTCGCTTGCGAAGTCATCAATTTCTTGTCCTGTGGCTCCACCGAAATTTACCAAAACCAGCGATTGTTTTTCGTAGCAACCCACAGCTCCCTTTTTTGATCCACGCCACCCGGCTTTTTCCAGTAACCAGCCGGCATAAATTTTAAACCCATTTTCGGCAGAGTGGTATTTTATATCGGGGTGTACTCTTATTAATTCCTTGATCAGTGTTTCATTCACAATGGGGTTTTTAAAAAAACTGCCAGCGTTACCGAGTACAGCAGGATCTGGTAATTTTTCTGATCGAATGGTTGCAATGGCGGATGCGGTATCTTGAATAGTAGGATGGGTGATATTTTTTCTTCTCAACTCTACCTGAACGGGCTCGTAAGTAATAAGGGGTGCGGCATTTTTTTCTAATAAAAATCGCACAGCGGTAATAACGCATTTACCCTGCAGAGATGTTTTAAAAATGCTGGTTCTGTATCCAAATGCGCATTCTGCATTTGAGAACACATGCGTGTTACCGGATGGAATTTCAGTCATGATCACTTCATGTATGGCATTTTTCACCTCCATACCGTACGCTCCGATGTTTTGAACCGGTGCTGCGCCAACTGTACCCGGGATGCGAATGAGATTTTCTATACCTCCCAATTTATTTGCCAATGTCCAGTTTACTAACTCATCCCAAATTACTCCGGCACCAACCTCCACCAGCGCTTGTGTTGATGTTTCCTTGAGAATGCGTATACCAGGCATTCGATTAATGATTGTAAAGCCCTTAAAATCAGTTTTGAAAAGAACATTACTTCCTTGACCGAGCACCAACCAACCCATTCCTTCCTGAAGGCATTCTTGATACTCCTGACTTTGTAGAATAGCAAACAATTGCTGCTTATCTTGAACTATTGCCAGGTACTTAGATTGGACTTTAACTCCAAACGTATGGTAACCAGCCAAAGATTGCGCTATTAGAATGTCAGAATGTAAATTCAATATGTGAAATTTGTTCCACAATATTAACTCCAAATTTTCATGCAATCATTTGAAGTCATCGGCGGAAATAAACTACAAGGTTCAATTACTCCTCAGGGAGCAAAGAATGAAGCTCTGCAAATTCTTTGTGCCGTGTTGCTTAGCCCCGAAGAAATTGAAATAACCAATGTTCCGGACATATTAGATGTTCGGTTACTGATAGAGATATTACAAGACTTAGGAGTAAAGGTTGTTCGGCTTGACCGAGGATCCTTTAGTTTTAAATCCGATCAAATTGACTTAACAAGATTAGATAATCCGGAATTTCATGCTAAGGCCGGCAGGATAAGAGGTTCGGTAATGCTTGCAGGACCTTTACTGGCCCGATTCAAGCAAGCTATCATTCCCAGACCTGGAGGAGACAAAATTGGTCGAAGAAAAATGGACACTCACGTTTTGGGATTTGAAAAACTAGGTGTTCAACATAATTACAAGCCAGAGTCCGGGTGCATTCATCTATCCGTAAATCAATTGAAGGGCACCGAAATATTATTGGATGAACCATCCGTTACGGGCACAGCCAACCTGATCATGGCGGCTGTACTAGCAAAAGGGACCACCACTTTATACAACGCTGCCTGCGAGCCCTATATTCAGCAGCTATGCCAGATGTTGAATCGAATGGGTGCACGCATTTCCGGCATTCGATCCAATCTTTTAACAATAGAAGGGGTAGAACAATTGCAAGGTTGTTCGCATAGATTATTACCTGACATGATCGAAGTAGGATCATTCATTGGTATGGCGGCACTCACCGGATCAAACATTAGAATTTGCAACGCAGGCATTGAACAGCTAGGCATCATTCCCGATAAGTTCAGGCAATTAGGCATTTCACTCAAGATAGACGGGGATGATATTTTAGTAGATGGCGAACTCCCGTACTCAATACAAGACAATATGGACGGATCGATCCTGACCATCTCCGATCATCCATGGCCTGGACTTACGCCGGATCTGTTGAGCATTATTTTGGTTACGGCAATACAAGCAAAAGGCAGCGTACTTATTCATCAAAAAATGTTTGAAAGCCGATTGTTTTTTGTCGATAAGCTAATTGATATGGGTGCACGTATTATTTTATGTGATCCTCATCGCGCAAATGTGATTGGCTTGGAAAGGTCACAAGCTTTGCGGGGTATTACCATGAGCAGCCCGGATATACGTGCAGGGGTATCGCTACTCATTGCGGCATTGAGTGCAGAGGGAAAAAGTTTGATTCAGAATGTTTCCCAAATAGATCGGGGATATGAGCAGCTAGATATTCGCTTGCAAAAACTTGGAGCTCAGATTAAGCGAGTGGAGGCGTAAATTATTGTAGTGTTTTATTTATTCTTTACACACCGAATGTAAGCCCCAACTTCAGGTTTGTCCAGCGCCCCTTCTCCAAAATCATTTGAGTTAGATAAACTATAATAAAAAGGCTTGCCTTCAGAAGAGGAGCAACTAAACCATCTAGCCCATCTACTAATTAGGTAAAATTCCGGATAGCTCCAGGGATCCCTGTACCCGCCCGACAAAGCAGAAAACCCTACTTCATTACTGCCATTTTTACCCCACCCGGTTTTTGTTTTCATTTTTAATCCGGCTTTATCTTTTCCTAAGGCTAGTTCCAAATTTTCCCATTCTTCCAGGGTAGGTATATGCCAGCCTTCAGGGGCAATTCCTCTAGGATCAATAACGGCATACCAATTATAGATCTTTCCAAATTTTTTTCCTTTAAAGGGATCGTTTTCATAATAGCACCAAGCCGGCCGTTTTTCCGCAGCGGCAATTATCCATTCTTCTGTTGTCTTCACTTCTGGAATTTTGTCACCATTTCTGAAGTGATCAAGGTCTAAATTTCTTGAGGTCCAAATCTTATCACCAATCGCCACTTGGGGGATGAAAGAATTTAGAGATAGTAGAGATAAATCCCAAAAGGGTAGAAGTAGGTTTTGTATCATTTCTTACAACAATATTTTGCCTATTGCTTTACAAGAGTGGTTTAAATAAATCCGGTAGAGAGTTTATGAGTGAACTAATGAGTGAGGAAAAAATCATTTCAAATAACTCTAATAAATGATTGATAGTAGGCGTTATATATATTACGATATAACATAATATTAAATTAACAACAATCCTCTGTAATTTTGCTAACGGTCATTAGGTTGTAAACTTTATTAAACATTGCAGTTGATGAAGCTTAGTTTCCCATTATTATTTTTCTCTTGGTTCTTTTGCGCTCTTTTTTTCAGCCCCGGAACAGGAACTGCACAACCAACTACTCCGGTGCCGACCATTATCAAAAAGTTGCTATTGACTAATAAATCAATACACCAGTTTAATGTTATTGATTTATCGGGTCTTGCTTTTAATTCAAATAAAACACACCCAGATAATAATAAGTACTTGATCAAAACAAATGAAGGTCTTTTTTTAGGACTCGAGGGAACCGGCATACTTTACAAGGTAATTTTTCAAGGTGATACGCTGGCTTATGATCGCATTGACCTAACAATTTTTGCCGGCACTAGTTTCAATTCAGCTAATTTTTCCTATAAGAACAGCATCTACTCTTTTGGAGGTTATGGGTTTTGGAAAACAACCGGAGCTTTGCGAATTTTCAATCCTACCTCAAAAGAATGGGAAGTTGTTCCTACCACAGAAGAAAAACCCAATTCTTTCAGCCGTCAAAGTGCAGGGAGAATTTGGGATAGCTTGCAACTGGCTTCAAGGAGCGAATCGCTTGATGGTCCAACATTTTTTGGAGCCTCATTTTGGTTGAATGTCAAACAGGGAGAGTTATATACAATTGGACAAAGAGTCAGCAATCATACTATTAAAAATCCTGAGTCTTTTGATCCATCTGTTGAAGTTTTAGATCTTGCTAAGGGCACCTGGAGAAAACTAGGAATCCTTAATCGATATGGATGGGAATATTATTCGGCATTGCCTCAAGGGTTATTTATAAAGGAATCATTCAAAGTTTCTTATATAGCTGATTATAAAAACAATGTTATTTTATATCCTGATGCCTACCTTGAAAAAGAAATAAGCAGGCTGAATAGAGGAACTAAGATTGATCTTATTTTTTCCATAGATTCTACTATTTACTTCGGTAACATCCGGAACAATATCATTGATAGTTTTGTTGTATCCTCGCAGCACCTGCTATCCAAGAAAGAAAGGATCTATACACCTGTAGATGAGTTGATAGCCACAAAGAAATCTCGCAAAAAAGTTATTATTGGGTCAGCGCTTGCCGCATTGGTGTTGTTTATATCCACGCTGATCTTTTTCCGAATCCGCAGAAAAAAAGACTCTGAAACTTTCTTCCAGCAAGCAAAGAAAATCAACCCCGCAGCACAACCGGTATTCACTGCGGTTGAAAAAAGTCTGATACAGTTATTGAGAGAAAAATCTTTAAAAGGAGATACTGCTACTGTTGAAGATCTTAATAAAATACTTGGCGTGTCTGCCAAAGCAGAATCCATAAAAAGAAAGGTGAGAAGCGAAATAATCCAGTCCATCAATTTGAAATGGGGATTATTGAAACAAACAAACGAAAAAATTATCGTAACCATCCGGTCTTTAGACGACAAAAGAAATCGTGAATACTACATCAAGAACGTAGTGGATGGAACGATTATTGAGATTAATGACAGTAAGTAGTCCCGCTAGGCCTGAATTCGAACTTTCTCTTGTCTGATTTAAATAATCTGTTGCTATAAAGCTAAGGGCCTGCTGGATGAGGATCTTTCTTTTTTAAAAGCTTAAATGCTTATTCGCCTGAAATTTCTACTTGCATTAGTATATTATTTGCGCCCTTGCTAAACCTATTTTTCAAAAAAACCATATCATCGTATTTTGAGTGTTGAGCAAGAGAAAATGTGTACCTCTTGCAGCAGAGGCCCCAAATAGTTACCACCTGCAAAACCCAAATTAGTTGTACTCTTGATAAGCTTGAGGCTGGAAAGTTCCTTTAATAAATGCTCCTGACGCACTCGGTCGAGGTATTATCCACCAAGTCACATCGAAAGGCACTGAGCGGGTACGTTCGTATACAAGTCGCAGACGGGCCGTGGTAAGCGAAAAAGTATTATTTACGATGATGACCGAGACCATTACCAAAGACTAAATGGATTTTTGATGAGTCCAAGCCGAATACAAAGTTGATAGAGACGAGGCGCATATTTAGCTAATCCTACTTTGAGTGCATGCAACCGAGTAAAAAGGTAAACATCGCCTAAATATGATTCGTGCTTCTTATAAAAATAAGCCGCTGCCTTCAGGTAGCTATCTCGATCAGCGCCATGCACCATGGAATGAGACAATACCCGGTACGAAAACGAAGCCATGGGCACATAATGGTATCGATAACCCTCAAAGGCAAGACGCAACCAAAAATCCCAGTCGGACCACATCATGATCTCGCGCTGCACATCGTAGCCACCGACCTTTTCCCAACAGGAGCGGCGAAAAAGCGCGCAGGCATCGATATAATTGGAGAGCATCAACCGTTGTAAATTAAAAGGCCCCACCGTAGAGTACCCCGATTTTTCTCCAAACAAAAGCGCGTCGCCATAGACAATCCCGATTGTTGGTACTTGTTGAAAAATGGGTATGGCCTTTTGTACAAAATCAGGACATAATTTATTATCGCTATCGAGTGGCCAGATAAATTCTCCAGACGCACTTATTATTCCCGTATTTCTGGCGGCTCCCAATCCCTGATTCGGCTGAGACAAAACAATGATACCCTCTTGAGAAAGCGCCTTTAACCTTTTTAACGTAAAAGGATCGGTAGAGCCATCGTTGACAATGATGTGCTCATAAGAAATTCCGTGGAGGGCCGTTTGGGCGCTCGCCACCATCTCATCGAGATAAATACCGTGATTGTAGCAAGCCGTTATGACAGATACTTGAACCGGCATGATAAGATCAGTTAAAGGCTTTATTGATGGCAAAGGTAGTCTCCGATCTCTCTACTACTTCAAATCCATTTTGAATGAGCAGCCGGTGGATCAATTTCCGATCGGCCATATCATCATGAATCTCGATCAAGAGTATTCTAACGACCGAGAGATAACGCAAATCGGCCTGTTCGGAAAATACATCTGCTTCGCTCCCTTCAATATCGATCTTTAAAATATCGATCCGTGGCCAACCGGTTTGCTGCAATAGGTCTTGCACAGAAACACTGAGTATCCCCTCCACGGCATTACTTGGTCTTACCGTAAAAGACCAATCCTTTTTATCACCCCCTTGGCGATCGATCATTACCGAAAGACCCGATTGAGCCAGCAGGGCCGCTTGTATTGCACGAGGCACTTGTGCCGTACCGCTGCAAGAGAGATTCTGCTCCAGCACCTTAAAATTTGCAGGATCGGGCTCAATGGCTAACAAACTGGCTTGAGGAAAGAACGATAAGAAGTATATCGAGGTATATCCGACATTAGCGCCAGCGTCCACAATACGCAGCGCGGATAGATCGAGCCCTTTGGCTTTGATCCATCGAACGGCAAAACCGTATTCTTCTTCAAGAATAATTTGTTGTAAGACATGCAGGTCGCTATGCGGAAAGGATCTTGCCTTTAGTCCGGTAGCGGATCCATAATTAAAATTTACTTCCCCCTTCTTATAGTGAACATGAGTGATCAGCCCTTTTCGTAGCAAGCGCCCCACGCAATGCCGCGTAGCTAGAGGATAACCGATATAGCATCTATATACAGATCGGCAAGCCCTGTAAATTGTTCTTATCATACCTTTTTTGCCACCACCACATAATTTGTTGTGCTGATGGGATTATGATCAATAGCCTCCAAGAGTCTAAAGATTAGATTAAACAAAATGTACAAGCGCAGTTTACTGAACAGAAAACGAAAGACAGCAATCTTACTTTGACATAGCGAATGAATCAGGGCCTGACCCGTCAAAGACCAGCTGCCCCCATTTTCTTGAATAGACAGCATCGAAAATCCGGTAGTAAGCAATAATTTTTCGAAACCATGGCGGGTAAACCGAAAAAAATCATGTGGTTCCTCATGCAAGGGCCAGTAAAAGGGACCCGACAAAATCAAGTGGCCGCCAGGACGCAATAAGCGATACGCTTCGAGCAATAGTTGTCGGTGATCGAAAACATGCTCAATGGTCTGAGTACAAAGCACCGTGTCGAACGAATGATCTGGAAGGGGAATATCCGTGGCGGGACAAATGATATCTACCTTTTGCAAGTGTGATTGCTCAATATCCACCCCTATGTAGCGGCTCGCTCGGTCGGCAAAAAGGACAGCATAGGGTTTATTGCCACATCCGATATCCAGCACCTCTCCCCTGCCATATTGCGCAATTGCCTGCTTAAGCGATTTCCAAAATGGAGCATAATGAAGATAATCACGATTACGCCAGGTAATGACAGACTGGGTAATACGCTGATTGCTTTGGGAGGTACGCAAGGGCATAATCATTCATCGTAAAGATACAAGATGACTCTATTGAGCTGAGCGTATCGGCAAAAAATTTGAACGCGAAATTTGAGCACGTGATGAGTCACTTTGAGTATAACTTAAAGTACAAAGACCGTTTTAAAATATTTTTCTGGGGAAACTTAAAAATCGCTTTGCCGACGATCAGTCCAATGAAAGAAATTCTCGCAAACGAATTTCTGAGACTAAGGGCCAGGAGGAAAAAGTAGAGAAGCGCTTTGTGCGGGGTGAGATTTCAAAAGAGCAGTATGAGAAATTTTCAACGCGCTACTCAGGCCAAATCAAGACAATCGAGCAAGAAATCTTTTAATCCGGTAAAATCAATTCTAACCTTGAATTAGTGGTCGAATATGGACTGAAATACGCACAGAACTTCCGTCAGCTCGCTTTGCAATCAAGGAATTCAGGAAAAAACAAAAAAGGCAAACCAGAATCGGAATGCCTTTTTGGAAGTCATGTAGGCTTGATTACCATTGGTTCTAACGAAGTTAAGTCTGATTTAACGGCTTTGATTGATTTTTCTATTCTTATCATATACTATTAACCTACTGATTTTCAATGAGATGAATTTGTCAGCATCGGGATATCTATTTATAACCTGATAATATACCAGAAATCAATTATGAGGAAAATCAGTAAATAAATTGATTTAAATCATACAGGTTGCTGATTAGTATTGGGAATGTTGTTATATATAATTATCA
>VGGU01000022.1 GCA_016868475.1 Bacteroidota bacterium | reverse complement strand
GTGCGCGAGGAGCTGAGTAACGCTGTGCTGGACTAGCTATGCCGGATCCCCAAGCAGTATTTTTTGCAAAATTTCTGAATTCACGGTAGCTATACCCTTTACCAATCCCGTACATGTATTCCACTCTAGCAGAGATGGCATATCCAAGTGATTTACGTACATGGAAACCAAATCCCGGTGACAGGAATTGAGAAGGAACATCTCCTCTGATTTGGAATAAGCCAGCTTTAACACCTACTTCCCACTGGCTACGGGGTTTTGCAGGATAATTGTAAGTTCCGTTCAGGAACTCTGTGTGCTGAGGCATTAGCTTTGTGGGAATCAAAGAAGAGTCTCTCAAATCATAGGCGTTACCTACTTTTTGTGAAAATCCATAAGATACCGACAAGCTCAAAAGGAATGCCAAAACGTATGCATTACTTCTCATAATGAAGGGGTTGATGAGTTAGTTAAAAGAAAATTATGCACAAAGTTAAGCAAAAAATGGAAGATTTCAAATTTTTTGTTATGTATTAATTTTTCGTTTCATGCTATTTTTCAATCACTTAACAGTTTTTTGCTATTGCTTTTATTCTCATTTTTTTCAACCCGGTAACCCCCTAATTTTGTCCCTTGCATGAATCTGCCCACCCACCTGGTAAAAGAGGAATTAGAAATTTTTGAATTAAAGTTCAAGGAAGCTGTTCAAAGCCAAGCCCCTCTGCTCGACCGAATCATGCGTTATATTGTAAAACGCAAGGGCAAACAATTAAGACCACTTTTTGTATTACTCTCCGCAAAACTCTGTGGCACCATCAATGATGCCGCTTATCGTGCCGCTTCATTAGTGGAGATCCTACACACCGCAACTTTAGTTCACGATGATGTGGTTGATGATTCCAGCGAGCGAAGAGGATTTTTTTCAACTTATGCACTTTGGAAAACCAAAGCCAGCGTGTTAATAGGCGACTATTTACTGGCAAAGGGTTTATTGCTTACACTAGAGTATCAGGATTATAAATTATTACACATTCTCTCTGAAGCGGTAAAAAAAATAAGCGAGGGCGAACTGTTACAACTTGAGAAAGCACGCAACCTGAATTTGCAAGAAGAAGTTTATTATGAAATCATAAGAAACAAAACAGCTTCTTTGTTAGCATCTGCTTGTGCAGCAGGAGCCTGGGCCACCAGTCAAAATGAAGCGTTCAGTAACCGGCTGCTAAAATTCGGCGAATTCACCGGAATGGCTTTTCAGATCAAGGACGATTTGTTCGATTATACCAGTGAAGACATTGGAAAACCTACGGGCAACGACATTAAAGAAAAAAAACTAACCCTTCCACTGATCTACACACTTAACAAAGTGGACCGCTCAACACGAAGAAAAATTATTTATATCGTTAAGAATAAAAAAGAAAATAAAGAGGAGCTGAACTGGGTGATTGGAGAAGTCATCAAAGCAGGAGGAATTGATTATTCCATTCAAAAAATGAATGCATTCAAGGAAATGGCCATACAAGAATTGCATCATTTCCCTGATGGTCCAGTTCGGAAGGGGCTGGAAGACATGGTCAGGTTTGTAACGGATAGAAAATATTGAAGCGTTGGAAAAAAGGTGGATTATTAAATCTGTTGATCAGGAAAAGGTCAATGCACTGCAGGAAACCTTGCAAGTGCATCAGGCGCTCTCTACACTATTGCTGCAAAGAGGCATAGAGGATTTTGAGCAAGCACGCTCCTATTTTAGACCGCGATTAGAGGATTTACACAGTCCCTGGCTTTTAAAGGACATGGACAAGGCTGTAAACAGAATCGAAAAAGCCATTGCCCAACAAGAAAAAATATTAATCTACGGAGACTATGATGTGGATGGCACAACGGCAGTGGCCAGCTTTTATTTATTTCTTAGTTCTATTCATTCGCAAGTAAGTTATTACATCCCTCACCGATACAAAGAAGGTTATGGGGTCAGCAAAACAGGAATTGATTATGCTGCGGAAAATGGAATTAAACTAATCATCTCACTGGATTGTGGAATAAAATCAGTGGATTTGGTTCACTATGCAAAGTCCCTAGGGATTGACTTTATTATCTGCGACCACCATTTGCCAGACCCAGTGCTTCCTGATGCCATAGCCATTCTCAATGCCAAGCAACCCGATTGCCCTTATCCATACAAAGAACTTTGCGGCTGTGGAGTAGGCTTTAAGCTAATGTGTGCATTGGAAGAAAAACTGCAGATCAGTGATAAGAGAGCATTTGAGCAGCTTGATTTAGTAGCCACAGCCATTGCAGCAGATATAGTTCCCATGACAGGGGAAAACAGAATATTAGCTTTTCACGGTTTGTGTAAAGCCAATAGCAATCCAAACCCAGGCATTGCAGCACTTTGCGAAGGAAGTAATCTGAAACAAAAACTCGATATCCAAAAGCTGGTATTTATCATAGCTCCTCGCATCAATGCAGCCGGAAGAATGGATGAGGCCGGTAAGGCCGTAGAACTTTTTATTGCAAAAGATAAATCAGCTGCGCTCCATTTTGCATCGCAACTTCATAGTGACAATACAGACAGGCGTGAAGCCGACAGGCAGATTACCCGAGAAGCATTGGAAATGTTAGCCTCAGACGCCAACATAAATAATAAAAATACAACCGTGGTATACCAACCGCATTGGCATAAAGGAGTAGTGGGAATAGTAGCGTCCAGGTTAACTGATCATTATTATCGCCCAACGGTGGTGCTGACCAAATCCGGAGATATCGTAGCGGGTAGTGCAAGAAGCGTTATTGGGTTTAATCTTTACGAAGCCATACATGCCTGCAAAGAACATCTATTAGGATATGGGGGGCATTTTGCAGCAGCCGGGATGACCTTGGAGGAAAAAAACATACACGCATTTGCTGCGGCCTTTGAGCAAGTAGTTGCAGACACCATTCTGCCAGAGCAAAAAGTTCCAGTGATTGAAATTGATTTAGAAATTGGCATGCAGGAAATAAATTGGAATCTCTATAAATTAATTGGGCAGATGGAACCATTTGGCCCTGACAATTTTCATCCTGTATTTTTACTCCGCCGTGTTTGGAACACGGGTTATTCAAAAATTGTCAAAGACGAACATATTCGTTTTTCCGTAACCGATGGGCAACACAGCTTCAATGGAATTGGCTTTGGATTAGCCAAAAAATTCAACCTGCTACTACAACAACAATGCGTTGATATTGCATTTACTTTAGATGAAAATGATTTTAATAATCAACGCACTTTACAAATGCGTGTGATTGATATCAGAAAGCATATTTCATCGTAAAAAAAATACCCGGCCGCTAAAGCAACCGGGTATGGTAAATGATTTTCGTGAAAAATTATTGAATGACCAACTGTTGTACCCCTACCTGAATACTTTCATTAGCCAATACAACTCGGTAAATTCCAAAAGATAGATTGGCTGGCAAGGAGATGGCTTCATTGATATATGTTCCTTGAACATTGATTTGTTTTTGCCAAACACATTGTCCTTGTTGACTGTACACCAGCAAAGTATAATTACCCGCTGTGAGTGGAGAATGTGTAATACGAATTACCCGTCCGCGTTCTGCAGGACTTGGGAAAAGCTTAAACCCATCACCAATTCTAACTGTGGTAAAGGACTGCTGCGCTCCATAACTAATGGCACCAGCAGTAGTTACATACCCTTTAAAGTAATAGACAGTCCCTGGTTGCAATCCGGAAAGGGAAACTGTAAAATTCCCATTGGTATTTACTGTTGCAGCCACACGGGTTCCTGTTCCGTTTGCAAATCCATTAATGGTACTGTATTCAACCCCATAACCGGAAGGCATGGTACAGCCCCCGCTTCCAAACGAACTAGCCAATGATGCGGTGCTATTAGTAATTGCCGATGCAGCTCCTGTTGTAATTGAAGGCGGAGTATTGACGCCTGTACCGGTTGCTGCAATACTAGCTGTAGCGCCGCCACCACTCACCGGAATAGATCCAGTATAAGTTTGAACAGCAGTAGGAGAAAAACGAACATATACAGTCAAAGATTGTGAACCTCCCGAGTGGGACAATCCTAAAGTTCCACTGTAAGAGCCACCAGCAGTTTGACTAAATGTAAACCCAGCCAATGGCCCTACGGTAATTGACTGATTGGTCAGGTTAGCCCCTGTAATAGTGAATGAATTGGGTCCACCATTGGCACCCACACAAACCTCTCCAAATGGAGCCAGTGCAGATAGGGTTAACTGTGCAGACGGAGGAGCCGCGGTGGTGAAAGATTGCTGGCCTCCATAAGAAGTACCACCGCTATTAGTAGCGTAGGCTTTGTAATAATAGATGGTCGCTGCGGTCAATCCACTTAGCGCAGAACTGAAATTTCCACCAGTTAAATTTGAAGAAGCCACTCTTGTGCCAGTTCCATTTGTAAATCCGTTGGTTGTGCTATACTCTATGCCGTAAGCAGAAACAGCACTGCATCCGGTTGCGGTAATAGAGCCTGCCAAGGTTGCACTATTGCTGCTTATTCCACTAGATGCCCCAGAGGTAACAGCAGGAGCTGTGTTAATACCATTGCCGCTGGCCGCCAAAGTCACGGCCGATGTAACACCCCCGCCAGCAACAGCAATATTTCCATTATAAGATTGAACATTGGTTGGCGAAAAACGAACAAATAATTGTTGAGAGTAGCTTCCTCCGGGTTGACTCAAAGAAAGTGTGGCCGTGTATGTACCGTTAGTGGTTGTAGAATAACTATAGCCGTCAAGAGCAGCCACGGTAACATCCGCTGTTGATAAATTACTACCCGTTATTGTAAAAGAAAAAGGACCGGCAGTTGTTGTAACGCAAACCGCACCAAATGCATTAAGGGTACTAACAGATAAAGTGGGGCTCAACGATACCGTTGTAAAACTTTGCTGCGCTCCATAGGCTGTACCCGCTGCAGTAGTGGCGTAACTTTTATAATAGTAAGTAGTTCCTGCTGCCAATCCACTTAAATTGACGGAGAAATTTCCACCTGAGAGATTTGACCCGGAAACCTGAGTGCCGGTAGTAAAATTATTGGTTGTGCTATATTCAATTCCGTAAGCAGTAACCGTTCCACAACCATTAGCGGTAATTGTTCCTGCTACTGTGGCAGAACTTTGCGTCAAGGAACTGGCAACACCAGTTGTAGTGGTTGCAAGGGTGTTTACTCCTGCACCAGTAGCTGCTACAGTTACAGCTGCACTTAATCCCGCGCCAGACAGTGAAATGCTTCCATTGTAAGATTGAACAACTGTGGGATTGAATTTTACAAATACTTCCTGAGAAAGAGAACCGCCAGTTACAGGAATAGACAATGAGCTGGTATAGGTTCCATTAGCAGTGGTAGCATAGCTAAATCCATTCAATGAGGCAACAGTTAAATTTCCACTAGATAAATTTGTTCCGGTAATGGTGAACGAACTTGGTCCAGCAGTGGTGTTAATACATACGTTTCCAAATGCAGACAATGCACTTGTTGTAACCATTGGCGTACTGGAACTGGTAGTAACGGTTATCTCATTGGAATTTACGGAGGCCACTCCACCTGCAACAGCTCGTACTACATAATAATAAGTTGCTCCTGCTGTTAACCCGCTTACACCATAAGACGTAACGCTGCCCACATTTTGATTTTGAAGAACATAGTTATTTATAGTCCCGGTTGTACTGCCTTTAATATAAACAGCCGAGATTCGGCTAGTGCCTCCGGAAGCAACTGTAGCACCTCCAACACTATTATTGCTGGTTTGTAACCAACGAAGCGAAACCGATGGTTTGTTGGCAGCATCAGCAGGCAGAGCAATATCAGCAAGAGTACCCCAGGTAGTTGCATTACCTGCAAGTACCGCTGTGGTCAATGTCAATGTACCCCCGGTCACATCAGTCCAAGTACCACCGGCTCCCACTTTATACTGAAGTTTAAAATCTTTTGGACCTGTGCTGGAAGATCCCTGCATGGAAGAAACAGTTATAGCAGTTGCTCCTGTAGTGTTTACATCAGCTTGCCAATACTTTGCATCGGCACCGTTATCCCACCCATTGGTAGAAACAGAAAAAGGATTGGCTCCAGTAGTTATTGTAGGACCTCCAGGCCAAGAAACAGTGTTGCCTGTAAAACCCTGAGGAGTTATAGTTTGAATCGTAATGTTGTTTGTATTTCCTGCATCGGCAGTTTGTGCAGTAGCAGCTGCCGTAGTAAAATTCCACCCCGCCAATGTACTGGTTACTTGCCCGGTTGATTGAGAATAAACATCCAGGTAATAGCCGGCAGCTCCTGTAACAGCATTCCAATTAGCCGTGAATCCATTTCCACCAACAGCAGTACCAGCGGTGGCTACTGGTGCAGTAATTGCAACACCTGTACCAGAAAGAGCAGCAGTTGCAGTAGCCCCGCCACCTGAAAAATTCAAATTACCTGTAATTGCTCCTACTGTTTGTGGTTTGAATCGAACGTAAACAGGAGTGACGGCCAATGTTGCAGTTCCGTAGGCAATGTTTGCACTTGCTCCCCAAGTAGAGTTGTTAGAAGAAACTTCAAAGTCTGCGTTTGAAGGAGTAACCGTAATGGACCCTGGAGCTCCCGTTAAATTAGCCCCAGAAAGATTTGCAGTTTGTGAAGCAGAAGTAGCACCAACAGTTGTGCTGGAAAAAGCAGTAAAAGCAGCTATTGTTAATGAGGGTGAAACAGTACTACAAGTGTTTTGAGCTGTGGCGCTGTTTCTTGGCAACACTGATAACAACTCAAAATCGGTGCTATTATTATTTGCGTCCAGACAGCCCCCATTTTTTCTAAACATTGACTTGGTGTTGTCGATTCCTGAAGCCGAAAAAGGGCTAGTTTCGCTGCATGTAGGGCTTGCGCCATAACCCAAAACATCCACAACAGAAGGTGCAGAGCAAGCAGTTGTTCCATTCAGTGCAGTGCTATTATTAACTAAAGCAACTTTACCTGTAGATCCACTTAAATTAAGGGTAGTATTAATTAATTCAGCGGTTGGTAATATAGCACCCGTTGACGCCGATGCCAATGCAATTAAAAAATATTTACCTGCAGCCAAAGTAGTGTTTGCCGGAATTGCAGCAACTGCCCAATTGCCTGTGCCAGAAGGGCCAGTTGCAGAAGCATATTGAATACTCCACCCGCTAATATCAACAGGGGCAGATGTTGCATTAAAGAGTTCAACAAAATCCTGATTATAGGTTGCTCCGGTATTGCCTCCCCCACCATATACCTGACTAATTACAACCGTTTGAGCATGTGCGTAAGTGCAAAAACACAAAAGAAACAGCGCAATTAATTTTTTCATAAAATATTATTATTATTATTTAATTCCAAGACAATTGAACATCATCGATTGCAGAAGAAGGACGATTACCACTTCCGGTGGTAGCAGAAAGAGTGATTATGCGGATCCAGACTTTCTGATTTAAGTTATTCAAGCTGGTACCAAAGCTTACGGCAACAGGCGTATTACCAAAGGTTCCCAAATTAGTGATGAGCGTTGCTGGATTGCTGGTCACCGCAGTAAAAGTAGAAGGGTTGTCACCCAAACCATATTCTACCCGCCAAGCAGTTGTTCGTCCACCTGGTGTTGCATCTAATGATTGCAGTAAAAAATTAAGTTGAAAATTTGCTTTACCCGTAGTGTTATCTAACAAAAACACATAGGCAGCACCTGGATCATACCCTACAGCACTGGTCTGACGAATTCCCAAAGCGCGGTTGGTATGTGCTCCTTGCGCAGCAGCATCACTGCTTGCTGTCATGCCTGTATAAGAAGCAAAATTTTTCAAGCCTGCACTGGTCTGGTTCCAGGCCGTTGGACTACCTAAACCGGTTGCGGGATAAAAAGGCATATCTCCTGTTCCAAGGGAAGTAGCAGTTGCTCCAATTTTTACAGAAATACCTTGCGGTAACCCTGTTGCAATCCCATCAAAATTTTGAATATAGGGCGAACTGGTCAACGGTATTCCACCAGAACCGGGAAGCGGACCTGATCCGGCAACTACGTCAGACAAACCACGAAAAGAAATTTGCTTTACAGTATTAAAAGGAGTCAAGTAGCCAACAAAGGAATCAGCCGTACCTGGAAAACTGTTATTGGCAAATGAAGCGGCAGAAGAAGTAAACGCAATAAGCGTACCTGTTGCATCAGTCATCGTTACACTACCACCCCAACGTCCACCGGTACCACCAACCAAAGAGGTAATGTTAATAATTTTCACCAAGGTAGATTCCCATGTTCTGAAATTAGTTTGAATAGCAGAAAAAGTTGCTGCCCGCGGCGTGATAGATTTTCCGGTAGAAACACGTGTGGCATACCCAAGAGGAACATTATTTAATTGAAGTAATCCATTATACTCAGACAACTCCTGTCCCGATACATTGATGTCTATTGAATCACCCAGATCAAAAGTATGTGCACTGGAAAAACGAACACAAATGCCTGCCAGCCCCGTGCCCTGTTGTAAGTAAATATTTTGTGCATTCAAATTACTGGTAGTTCTATCGCTGATCACTACACCGGTTATTCTTTTATTGTTGGGCACAAACAGGGCACTGCCATTATATTGCGAGCGAAGATCCTCAATGGGGAGCAATGTAGTAGGGCCCGTTCCGCATCGAGAGGAATTAAATCTTACATCTGCCGTGTCTCTGATTGTTAATTGACGAGTAGAGCCAAAATAGGAATAGATTCCAACAATTGATCCATTGCCTGCAGGTACTTTTACCTCAGCAAAATTTGAATAGTTACTGGTGCGTAATGTTATTCGATTTGCCGAAGGAGCCGAACAGCCCTGTATAATTCTATTGCCAGACTGGCCCGCATCAGCAAATGATTTTCCCGTGTCGGTCACTGCAAATTCCATGTCCTTAAGACGGATCAAGGTGCTGATATAGCGATCCTGCAGAGTAGTAGTAAGTTGTGTGGCTGAAACTTCAAGTGGAACAATGGGTTGATTTAACGCTCCTTTGATTAGATGCTCATCAAATAAATTATAGGCTAACAATGTAACTCCTCCCTGGCTTAGGTAGGCAGAGTCAACTCCTCCACCCAATTGAAGCGTGCCATTATATTGGCCTAGATACAATCCCTTTACTTTGATGAATAATTTTCGTCCAACCGGATAGTTATTAAATAGATTGGCACTTCCCAATCGTAACAAAATTCCTCCGGTTGCATCCTGAACTGCAATCTGCTGATAATAATTTCCACTACGATCATCACAAGCCACTACTCCTTCAATAACATGGTCGTCTGTAATGCCTATTGCCGCGCCCGAAGTATATCTGGTTTTTAAATCTTTGATACTAATAGTGGCTACTATGCCAGGTTCACCTTCGTGGGCAGGTTGATCATAACTCTTTTTACAGGCAACCACACTGAAAACCACTAAGGCAGCCCCTACTACAGAAAAGATTAAATTTTTTACGCTTAACATGGTCAAGTATTTATTGTATATCAGCTGCACTACGAATGCCAATTTGAGTTGCATCCTGCGTTGTTGTTTTGTAAATAGAAACATAACCGGTAATCGAGCGACCAGCCGTGTTAATAGTAATAGCGGCTGCTGTCCTAACAAATAGTGTTAAACTTCCTGTAGCATCAGTTAGGGTGTAAGTAGTCCCGGCACTATTAGTGGAAGACTGTGTTATATTGGTTAAGTTATTAATCTTAACCAGTGTAGAGGCCCAGGCATTTCGGTTAGCAATAATTTCTGCGCAGGTTGCAAGGCGAGGAATAATAGAGAGCGTGAGTGGCACAATAACAATTTTGTCCATAGGAACACTCTTTAATTCCAAATCACCATTATAAAGCAATAACTGTCCAACGCCTGCCGCATCTATTTCCAGTACAGACCCAATAGGATAGACGGGAGAACCCACAACCGTGTACAGGTAAATTCCACCCCCATTTTCATCTTGCAATCTAAAGTTTCCAGTTGCTTCATTTGCACTATTGGATATTACCATACCCCTGATCTTTTTAGTTCCTGTAGGTACCAGCACTGTTCCCGTGCCGGGATACAACGCACGGAAATCAGCAATTTTCATGAGTTCGCTGGCCGGACTTGGAATAATGGGATCAGGACCTGTTGGACCAATGGGTTGTTTATTGCAGGATAGTAAAGTAGTGGCAAACCAAAGGAGCCAAAGGGGAAGCCGTGATTTTTTTATTGCTATTGATGCAGACATAGTTAATCGTTGATTCATGTATTAAAAACGAAGTGTGGCACTGGCAAAAAAGTTTAACCCATATGCATAAAACAAACGAGGAGGAAATTTTCCAACTTCAACAGGGTCAGCCGCAATCAATTGTTGATCAAATCGAAGTTGTTCAAATCCGCCAGTAATGATTTTTTTATTATTCATCAGATTATTAACCCCCACATTAAAAATCAGGAAAGTGGGTTTGTTATTTACTTCATAGGACTTGGGTAGTTTCCAAGAGTATCCACCAAAAAAATCTATAGTATACTGCGCATCAAATTTTGTTTGATCAAAAACGAATTTATAGTCGGCAGTACCAGGTGTTAAAAATTGAAGCGCATCCCATGTACGTCTGAGCGGATTCATACTTAAATAGGATTGATCAAAATAACTACCCGTTAAACTAACAAACCAAAATTTAGGAGATCGGTAATTCAAGGAAACGCTATAGGCTTCCATGGGAGTGGAGGGAACTTTGAAGTTTTCCATGTAGATGATATCTCTACCTAATATTGCCGCACTATTGTCAACGGTTATAACCGCTTGTTGGCGACTGTCAAAGTAATAACGCCCAACGGCGGCAGCGGCATTGAACGTTAAGGTAGGAGACAGTTTTACTTCAACTCCAAATTCACCGCCAAAATGCAAACGATCTATGTCACGAATTGCATAGTTTACAAAATTCTGATAGAAGTCATGATAGAAAACCATGATGTCCATTCCCTTTTTAAATTGCGTGTAGTAACCTCCGATTCTTGCTTTTATCTTGGGAGTATTGAGCACATAAGCAGCCTCTCCTGACAAAATCTCCTCACTTTGCAAATCAGTCTGTTGTGCGTTGCGTGTGCGTGGAGAAATGTATACATTCTCAAAATAGGGAGCACGAGTTAAGTAGGCCGCGTTTGCCGTTACATAATTACGTCCATTGATCTTGTAGGTGATACCCGTTTTTCCTGCATAGTCTAAGAAACTATTTGTGGTTCCTTTTCCAAGAGGCTCATTAGGGAAAATCCCGTTCCGAACATTCCCTTGACGATAGAAGGATGTGGCGTAGAGATTACCAGCCAGAAAAAAATCGAGCTTATTAAATTTAAATACCCCCTGCGCCCAAGAAGCTGCACGTGAAATATTCAAATTATAGTCATAGCCAAAACGATCTCCTACTTTTAAAATTCTATTAGGTCTGTCTACATCAAATTGATTCGCGCCATTGCCCACGCCAAAATCACGTTCTGCAAATTGGTTCACATTTACATAAAAATCTCCTCCCAACAGGTCCTCAACTTTTTTGAAATAATGATTTTGTTGTGTTTGATAAGAAATGCCAACGGTCAAATCTAAATGATTCCCAATCCGGGAATTTAAAACGCTATTGAAATTGAATCGAGTGGTATTGACAATCCGATCCTCGACAATATATCGGGATCGATTTCCACTGATATCGTTTCCAATGATACCATTTGCATCTTTAATTGTACTATAGCTAGCTCCATTCACCCGATAAAGACGTGACCAGTTAATCTGACGAAGGTTAACATTTGAGCGCATAAGTGCAGCAAGTCGGTCTGCCTGTGCTTTATCAGGTGAGCTGGACCATATGCCGGTATAGCTGGGTAAGTAACGGTAATAATCCGGTCTTGGATCTGCGGCATTGTACCAATCAAAACCTGTTACTGAGCGATTTCCTGTAGAAATGCTCAATGCGGTGGCCAAGCTGGAATTATTTCGGATCGTAAACTCGTGGTTAAAAATTGCTACTGGTTGATGCGTTCTTCCTATGCTTACATTGCGCTTTTTGCCATTTTGATAACCCCAATTGGGATTATAATAAGGCGTTCCTGCCAGATCTATCATTTCTTGCACAGATGCTCCTTGCCTGCCATTTTCAGTGGGCGCATCAAACACAGTGAATGAAAGCAGATGGCGTCGATTTATTTTTTTATCAATGCCTGCAAAAAAAGCCCAGCCATCATAATAAGTGCCCGGCACATAGCCTTCATCAGCCCAACGACGGCTTCCACTTAATGCAAAAGCCCAACCTCTTTTGTTTAAGCCTGTAGCATGCGTGAGCATAATACGATTATTGTAATTACGATTAGCCGCTGCGTAACTAAATTGAGTCTGCGCACGTTGTTTGCTGGCCCTAGCATCAATATTGGTGTTACCCCCAATATCGCCGAATGCAAAGGTGTTGGTGCGCAAACCCCACGACACGTCTCGGTTGCGCATCACATCGTTCAAACCGCCCCACAAACCAAAAGGAGTAAATCCATTATCCAAATTATCCATAGAAATTCCATTCAAAAAAGTGCTGAAATGATCATTTTCATACCCGCGTATTCTAAATCGTACCGCACTAAAATTGAATGAAGCCGCTGAAAAAAATGGGTCCCGTCCTGCAGTAAGCAACGAAGACACATTTTGCCCACCTGTATTGCCTATTTCTCCTTCATCCAAAGTGATGGTGGGAATATTGTCCAGCAACGCATCTTTTACCTCGTCCAGGATGGCGGTGTCTTTGTTTGCCGTGGAATCAGGTTGTGCAATTGAAGTAAGTTGAAAACAGAGCAGGGATAAGAACAAGGCCACAATACGCATGCAATGTAGTTTAATGGAGAAACGAAGTTATAGTCTGAACATTTAAGGAATGGCAAAAAGTTAAACACATTTTAATGAAAAATTTTCACAGCGCAGTGCCAATAATATGTAGTTTTATGCCCCTTAGATTTCCTATGAAAAAAAACCTGCTTATTCTGACATTTTCCGTTTTCTGCTTGTCTTTAAATGCCCAAAAAAAACAATACAAGTCTGCGATAATAGGGTTTTATAATCTGGAGAATTTATTTGACACCACCGATAACACCTCAATCAATGATGAGGAATTCCTGCCTTCAGGAATTAGAAGTTATAATACCGCCGTTTACAGAGATAAGCTCAGTAAATTGGCCTCTGTAATTGCACAAATTGGTACTGAGTATACTTCCGATGGTCCTGCCATACTGGGTGTAGCAGAGATTGAGAACGACACCGTTCTCAATGACCTGATTAAAGAACCCCTGATTCAAAAAAGAAACTATCAGTACGTTCACTACGACTCCAAAGATGCCCGTGGGGTGGATGTGGGGTTACTTTACAACCCAAGTTATTTTTCTGTACTATCCAGCAACAAGTTATTTGTTTCTCTCCCCGCAGGTTCAAAAGATGCTTATTACACTCGAGACATACTATGGGTCAAAGGAAAATTGCTCGGTGAAACCATTCATGTATATGTGAACCATTGGCCAAGCAGAAGCGGAGGTGAAAAAAGAAGTGAACCCGGAAGAATTGCGGCTGCTACAGTTTGCCGAAAACACATCGACAGTATTCTGTTAAAGGAGCCCGAGGCAAAGATCATTGTCATGGGTGATCTCAACGATGACCCAATTAATAAAAGTGTAGAAAAAGTGTTGAGGGCAGTGGATAAGGATCAGCTACATCAACAAGGTACCTTATTCAATCCCTGGGTTGACCTTTACAAAAAGGGTATTGGCACTTTGGCCTATCAGGATGCTTGGGGACTTTTTGACCAAATAGTTGTTTCAAAGCGCTGGCTGGACAAAGAACAAAAAGGATTCTTTTTCTATCAGCCTCAGGTATTTAATAAAGAATTCCTGGTCGAAAACAAGGGGCGTTACAAGGGCTATCCCATGCGAACCTGGGATGGAAACAGCTACCGGGGTGGATACAGTGACCACTTCCCAACTTATTTATTGATAGTCAAACAGTTAAACAATTAATTCTTTACTGGACTTTTCCAAGAGTATAAGCTTGCGTAATAATTAGATTTCCCGTATCTTTGCCGCCCCCAAATCTGGATTCGCAGATTCTTTTTCACTTTGGTGAAATTGTCCAATGGGATAAACCGAATTGTTAACCTTTTTCGGCATCATGCCGAAAACAAAAATTGGTACATGAACAACTATGAACTGATGGTGATCTTCACCCCTGTTCTGAGCGACGACGAGTTCAAATCCCAGCAAAAAAAGATTGCTAAGATGATCACCGATGCCGGTGGTACCGTTGTTGCAGAGAACGCCTGGGGCCTCAAATCTCTGGCCTACCCTATTCAAAAAAAGACTACTGGTCTTTATTGGGTACTTGAGTACAGTGTAACTGCTGACTTCATTGAAAAATTAAAAATTCAGTTGTTACGCGACGAGACGGTACTCCGTCATTTGTGCACAAAACTCGACAAATACGCCGTCGAGTACAATGCCCGTAAGAGAAGTGGTGTAAAATCTAATCAACAAAAAGCAATGGAGGCCTAATTGTATGGCAAAGAATGAAATCAAATACCTGACGGCCATCAAAACTGATAAGCGCGTCAAGAAATTCTGCCGATTCAAGAAATATGGCATGCGTTATATTGACTACAAGGATGTAGAATTTCTTAAAAAGTTCCTTAATGAACAAGGTAAACTTTTACCACGTCGCCTTTCAGGAAACAGCTTGAAATTTCAACGCAAAGTTTCCGATGCCGTGAAAAAAGCACGTCAAATGGCGCTGTTGCCTTATGTAACTGATCTTTTAAAATAACCTCACCCTAACTCCTTTTAAAAGGAAGACAGTGCAAAAGCACTGGGCTGGTGAACAAAAGAAAAAAAATGGAAGTCATTTTAATCAAGGATGTAGATAATCTGGGTGCTGCTAACGAAGTAGTAAAAGTAAAAAACGGATATGCCCGTAACTTTTTAATCCCTCGAAAGCTGGCAGTAGAGAACAGTCCTAGTAATCAAAAACAATTAGAAGAGCGTTTAAAGCAATTCCAAAAGAAAGAAGCCCTCATGCTGGCTCAAATCAATAGTGTAATTGCTAAATTCAATGAAGGACCTCTTCGTTTGGGAGCTAAATCAGGCACAAGCGGTAAGATTTTTGGAAGCATAACCAGTCTGCAAATCAGCAGAGCTATTCGTGAGCAAAAAGGATATGAGATTGACCGTAAAAAAATATCTATTGCCGAGGAAGTGAAGGAACTGGGAAACTACAAAGCCGTTATCGACTTCGGAAACGGGAAGTCCGCAGAAGTCAGCTTTGAGGTAGTTGCTGAATAAATGAGTAAATAATTATCCAAAACCAACTGTAAAGTCCTCTTCGGAGGACTTTTTTTATTTTCCTAATTTTTTGTCAACCAATATATTATAAGAAGTTTACCAGACAACCTGTACAAAGTGATGTGGCAAACTAAAAAAATCGTTACTTTGCCGAGTTATTGGTGCTCTTTCAGTTTCACATGTCCAGAACGATTCGAATACGTAGAATGTTCTTTAGGTACTGTTTACTGTTGACACTGTTTATTTCTTAAAACCTAACAAGATGAACATTTACGTAGGAAATCTGAGCTGGAACCTTAAAGATCAGGATCTGCTCAATCTTTTTTCAGCCCATGGTGAAGTAACCACAGCTAAAATCATTAATGACAAATTCACTGGTCGTAGCAAAGGCTTCGGTTTTGTGGAAATGCCAAACGATGATCAAGCACAAGCTGCTATCGCTGCCCTTAACGGAACAGCGGTTGATGGCCGTAATGTGGTTGTAAACGAAAGCCGTCCTAAGCCTGAAGGCAGTGGTGGCGGTGGTGGCTTCAAGAAGCGCAGCTTCGGCGGCGGTGGCGGTGGCAACCGTGGTAACCGTGGCGGTGGCGACTACAATCGCGACAGCTTCAACAACGGCGACTACTAAATCATTGACGGTTGAACCGTCGATTCAATTTACTCCTATAGTCCGGTCTTAATGACCGGACTTTTTTTTGTTACCTTCGCACTGAAATGACTGAAAAAATTCTGATCCTGGATTTTGGATCACAGTATACACAATTGATTGCAAGGGCTGTACGTGAAGCAAATGTTTATTGCGAGATTGTACCCTATCATCAAGCTGTGCAAGTTGAGCCCACTTTAAAAGGCATAATCCTTTCGGGATCTCCGGCTTCTGTTAACGAAGAAAACGCTCCAACCGTTGATATTGCTGCCCTTAATGCACAAGTTCCAGTATTAGGAATTTGCTACGGAGCCCAACTCACAGCCAAATGTTTTGGCGGCCTTGTTGCCAAAAGTAATAAACGCGAATATGGGCGTGCTCAATTAAGAAGGATCAAAGAAGATCTGATCTTTAAAGGCATGGACTTGCAATCGCAGGTCTGGATGAGTCATAGCGATTCTATCAAAACTCTTCCTGCGGGTTATGAACTTCTGGCCGACACTAGCAGTATTCCCGTAGCTGCTTTTAAAAAGCAAACTGACACTCAGCCATTGTATGGTGTGCAGTTTCATCCTGAGGTTTATCACTCCACTCAAGGAAAAACTTTTTTAAAGAATTTCTTATTGGAGATCTGCGGATGTACACAGGACTGGACGCCTGCCCATTTTATCACAGATACGGTAAATGCATTACGCAATCAAATTGGAAAACGGCGTGTAATAATGGCACTTAGCGGAGGAGTTGACTCAACCGTAGCTGCAACACTTATTCATCGTGCCATTGGTAATCAACTAACCGGAATCTTTGTAGATAATGGGGTGCTGCGAAAAGACGAATTCAATTCAGTGCTGGACATGTACCGGGAAATAGGACTACCCGTAAAAGGAGTTAATGCCAGCGAACGCTTCTACAAAAAATTAGCGGGCAAAACAGACCCTGAAGCAAAACGCAAAGCCATCGGTTCCTTATTTATAGATGTATTTCAAGAAGAGGCCGCACAGTTAGAAAATATTGAACTATTGGGACAGGGCACCATCTATCCCGACGTAATCGAAAGCGTATCCGTTCATGGCCCCTCCGTTACCATCAAATCTCACCATAATGTGGGAGGGCTTCCTGACCACTTGCACCTTGAGCTGGTAGAACCACTCCGATTATTATTCAAGGATGAAGTAAGAAAGATTGGATTGGAACTGGGCATTCCTCCGTCAATGATTAGCAGACATCCTTTTCCTGGTCCTGGATTAGCCATTCGAATCATTGGAGAAGTAACCGATTCACGTGTTCAATTACTACAAGCAGCCGACCAAGTATTTATACAAGCCTTAAGAGATAAAGGGCTGTATGATTCAGTTTGGCAGGCTGGTGTAATGCTACTTCCCGTTAAAAGTGTAGGCGTAATGGGAGACGAAAGAACTTACGAATATACCGTAGCGCTCAGAGCCGTAACCAGCGTTGATGGAATGACTGCAGATTGGGCTCATCTACCCTATGATTTTTTAGCTCATGTTTCCAATGAAATTATCAACCACGTAAAGGGTATCAATAGAGTTGTTTACGATATCAGTAGTAAGCCACCCGCTACGATTGAGTGGGAGTAATTTGCATTGAATTGTATGAAAGTCATTCGCATTTTTTGGGCACTGTTGCTTGCAGGCATCCTATTTGTCCAGCCCTTGTTTGCGCAAAACAACCTACCCAAAAAATCAGTTCGAATAGGACTCCTCCTGCCTTTATTGTTAGACTCTGCCATTGACCAAGAAAATAATTTCAAGTTCCCGCCAAAAACTTTTCCAAAGTATTTATTACCCGGGCTGGAGTTTTACGAGGGAGCTCTACTAGCCCTGGACTCCCTCAATAAAAAAAGAGCATCCGTTCAATTAGTGGTGTTGGATACACGTGCTGCCAAGCAAACTATACAAGAGCAACTTGAAGCGTTAACAGGGCCCCCACTTGATTTGTTGCTTACACATTGTAATGCAACTGAGTTGAGAATTATTGCAGCTTATGGGTTAAAAAAAAATATTCCAGTAGTCAATGTAAATCTGCCAAACGATGCAGGGATCACTGAAAACCCATTTTTAGTATTACTCAATTCCACTCTTCGCACGCAATGTATTGCCCTGGCAGATCACATTCAATTTCAATACCCCAAACAACAAGTGGTGGTTTTTCGTAAAAAGGGAGTTTTGGAGGATCGGATACGCAGTTATTGGGAGGAACAGGATCAAACAAAAAAAAATACTAAGTGGAGCTATGTGGATCTACCGGATAGTTTTTCGATCAATCAACTTAGCGCCAAATTAGATACTCTCAAACCTACCATTTGTATATCAGGGACTTTAGATGAAGAATTTGGAAAACGAATGGCTGAACAGTTGGCTACTCTTTCCAATCAACGATATAAGGCCAGCTTATTTGGGTTACCCACCTTGGGCGATAACAAAGATTTTTCAAAACCTGCATACAGCGGCATAGCAATAACCTACTGCACTCCTTATTATAATCCACGCACTGATTCTGTGAGCCAGCAGGTACAACAATTTTTTTCTACTAATCTCTATGCTCGCCCGAGTGATATGGTGCTCCGCGGCTTTGAGGCTGTTTGGAAATATGCAAATCTCCTGCTTAAGTACCCTAACAATATTGCAAGCCACTTAGACGCTAACGAATTTGAATTATTTCGACAACTTCAAATCAAACGGGTTATTGGAAAAGAAAAAAAGCTGGATTATTTCGAGAATAAAAAACTTTACTTTCTCAAATGGCAGGACGGAATACTTAAACTGGTTTCCTGATTTCTCCTTAATCCCTAATGCAATTTTTTCTGCAAACTAGATACCTGCTGCTGCAGATCTGACACCACATTTGCAAGCTGGCTCATATCCCAGCGATGTTGAGCATTTGCCTTTGAAATAACCACCTGCGCCTGCCACATTTCAATCACTTCCTCGGTATTCACTGTGTAGGGATGAAATACAGGATTGTCACTTACCAGCGTGAGTTTATCTTTCTGCTTATTATTTTTCTGAATACGTTTATACACTATCCCCTCATTGCGAGAGACTACTATGCAAGGCGTGTGGTTTTTTATTTCTTCCAAGTCATTCACTTTTTCTCCCACTATAACAGAACCGCTTGGAGTGGGTAACATGGAGTCTCCAATAATTTCAAAAGCCCTGAAATTTCCACCAGTTAGCATGGGAAGGGTGAACGTGTTGAGTTCGTCTATAAATTCGGGATCTGCATAACCAGCCAAGTATCCAGCTGCTGCTTTTACTGGAACAAACGGAATCTCTGCAGGACCTGAAGCCATTTTAATTGCCCTGCGCTGACTCAAATAATTTGCTTTTTGATCACTCAGGTCTTTCCGAAGCAAATCGTCCATGGTCAACTTGAACAAATCACAAACGCACTCCAATACCTCATAGCGAGGCTCAGCCCTTTCTTCTTCATAAGCCCCCAACAAGGACCTTTTGATGTTAAGTCTGTTGGCAAATTCTTCTTGTGTCCAACCTCGCTGTTTGCGGAGATACTTTAGGTTTTGATTAGAGTAGGACATAGGATTCTAATTTATTTAGTTGCAAAATACTAATATTTTTAGATTTTCCAAATTTTTTAGCCTCCATCTTGGACTTCGCCCAAAAAAATGGGAGTTTTACATCGATATGCGCACAAAAAAATCAAACACCCGCCCTAAAACCCCAACTGCCAGAGTAGTTGAAAAAAATAAACCCGTAATTCTGATTACTAACGACGATGGTATAAGTGCCCCCGGTATTCGCAACCTGATGGAAGCCATAAAAGACATTGGGAAAATTGTGGTAGTGGCACCCGACAAACCACAATCAGGCATGGGACATGCCATAACTATTGGAGAGCCTCTTCGTTTGCATAAAACACATCATTTCGAAGGCATTGAATCGTATTCCTGTTCAGGCACACCTGTAGATTGCGTGAAGCTGGCAGTGGACAAAGTTCTTCATCGCAAACCAGATCTCTGTGTAAGTGGAATCAATCATGGCGCCAATCATAGTATTAATGTGATCTACTCCGGCACAATGTCCGCTGCTGTTGAAGCGGCTATCGAAGACATACCCTCCGCGGGATTTTCCTTATTAGACTTTAGCATTGAAGCCGATTTTTCAGGAGCGCGTTACTTTGCCAGACAAATTGTTGAGTTGATGCTTAAAACTAAGCTAGGTAAGCATACCGTACTTAACGTGAATATACCTGCCCAACCATTGGAACTTCTAAAGGGAATTAAACTGTGTAGACAGGCCTATGCAAAATATCAGGAGAACTACGTGCAGCGAAATGACCCGCATGGGCGTCAATACTATTGGTTAACTGGCGAATTTCAGAACTTTGACAAAGGAAAGGATACTGATGTTTGGGCATTGGCCAACAACTATGTTAGTGTGGTGCCCGTTCAATATGATCTGACACATACTACTTATCTAAAACAATTAAAGGCTACATGGAAAAAATGATTTTCAATAAAGACAATTTAATACTAGGATTGGTATTGGGCTTTGTAGGCCCCCTTTTAGGACTTCTTTTTCTTTATTACTTCTTGTATCCTTCTTTTACTTTATTGGAGTTTTTGGATTCCTTCTTTCATGAAAACAGATTGCTGACTTCCATTGGTTCACTTAGCTTGCTGGTCAATGCGATTTTATTTACTTTTTATGTGAATACTCAGCGTGACCAAACTGCCAAAGGTATTTTTATCATCACTGTTTTTTATGGCATTGGAATTTTACTGCTAAAGATGTTTAATTAACTACATGCGCTATTACATTATAGCCGGAGAGGCCTCTGGTGATTTACATGGAGGCAGGTTAGTAAAAAAAATTAGAGCGTTAGATGCCGAGGCAATCATCCAAGCCTGGGGAGGTCAAGAAATGCACCAAGCAGGAGCTACTCTTGTAAAGCATTATAGTCAATTAGCCTTTATGGGATTTGCAGAAGTAGTGAAAAACCTGCCTGCTATTTTTCGGAATATTCAATTTTGTAAAAAAGATATTCAAGCCTTCAATCCCGATGTGCTGGTGTTGATTGATTATCCGGGATTTAATTTGACCATCGCCCCATGGGCAAAAAGGAAAGGCTATAAAGTTGCCTACTATATTTCCCCGCAGGTATGGGCCTGGAAAGAAGGCCGTGTAAAAAAAATGAAGTCCTGCATTGATCAATTAATGGCCATACTACCCTTTGAAAAAGAATATTTTCTCAAGCGGTGGAATTGGCAAATTGAATATGTTGGCCACCCCTTACTGGAAGCAATTGATCAGACCTTGCAACAACCCCCCACTCCTATTTCAAGCATAAAACCCATTGTTGCCCTGTTGCCAGGTAGTAGAAAGCAAGAAATCAGTCAAAAACTTCCTCTCATGCTGGAGGTAAGTAAACATTTTACAGATTACCAATTTGTGGTGGCTAAAGCACCCGGACTTCCCGAGTCATTTTATTTATTATGGCAACAACAATATCCAACTGTATTGTTCGTAGCAGAAAAAACATATGATCTGTTGCGTCAATCACAAGCCGCCTTGGTTACTTCGGGCACGGCCACATTGGAAACCGCATTGTTACAAATACCTCAAGTAGTTTGTTACAAGGGATCTACCCTGTCCTACGAAATTGGCAAACGATTGGTAAAAATTAAATACATCTCCCTGGTGAATCTAATTCTGGACCAGCCACTGGTTGAAGAACTGATTCAATACAAATTGACTGTTCCTGCGCTGGTCAATTCCTTGGAAAAAATTATTGCAGATACTGCCTCCCGAAATACTATACTGGATGGGTATGCCAGACTACGCACACTTTTACAGCAAGAGGAGCCAGCTTCCAAGAAAGCAGCTACATTAATTCTGGCCTTAGCTAGAAAATAAGTTTAATGGCCAGGATGATCAGGCAAAGAATAAAAATAAATAGGCTGATGCGATTGATCCCGTGCATGTAACCTATCCAAGCAGATTTAGGTCGGGAAGGATCTTTCTTTCGCAGATAAAGATATTCAGCTAATTGATGTAAAACACGCAGGCCTGCCATAAGTTACTATATTGTTTGAACGATTATACATGCTGAGGCTTTTGAGCTAATGCTAACCTCCTTTTTTTTACAAACAAGAAGAATGCTATTGTCAAAATCTTCAATAGCTATAATATTTAGTCTGGCCCCAATAATCAAATGGTGCTTTTCCAAATACTTAAGAAAGGTAGTGGAATGATCAGTTACACCCATGACGATGTAATTTAAACCAAGTTTTGCTTCCGATAATTTAATAAAATTACTTTTTTGAATATTCCCCTTTTCATCCGGGATAGGGTCACCGTGTGGGTCGTAAATTGGATTACCAAGTATCGCAGCAAGTTTGTTAATGAGCTTTACATTATTTACATGTTCTAATTCTTCAGCAATAGCATGCACCTCGTCCCAACCAAATCCTAATTCCTTTGCGAGATAGGTTTCCCAAATTCGGTGTCTTCGAATAATATCCAACGTCAATTTTATGCCTGCAGCAGTTAGCCGGGTACCATAGGATTTTTCATAAACGACATATTTTAATTCATGCAACTTTTTTACTCCTTCAGTAACCGTTGCCGGATTTAAATGGAGCTTACCAGCTATTTTTTGATTACTAACAATGAGCGTATTATGGGAGGAGAGGTGATAGATGGTTTTCAAATAATTTTCAATAGTCTCTTGTCTCATGTATTTTCTTTTTGGGATGCCTAAATTAATAATTTTAATATTCTAAATAGTAATCACCTTTGTCTAAATAAATAGCCCAATGAAAAAGAAGCTGTTCGCCCTGTTCATTTTATTGGTCATTATTGGATGTAAGAAAATAATGCCCTTTAGCCCAAAGGAAGACGAGATTTTGGATGGACCAGTTGAAGGTTTAACAACAGCTGAAACACAACAATTCCTAAGGGGAGATATCGCTTTCAATAATGACATTTTTACTCCTCAAACTGGGCTTGGGCCTCTGTTTGTAGCTAATTCCTGTGGGTCCTGCCATGCGGGGGACGGAAAAGGACATCCGTTTACTACCTTAACACGTTTCGGGCAGGTAGATAGTACCGGAAATCAATGGCTTTCATTCGGTGCACCACAATTGCAACATAGAGCCATTCCAGGTTATACACCTGAAACTTTACCTAGCGGTGTGGGATTTTCAAAAATACTTCCCCCCGCAAATACAGGATTAGGTTATTTAGATGCGGTTTCAGATGCAGCCATCATTGCCCTGGCTGATCCGACAGATCGGGATGGCGATGGTATATCAGGTGTGCCAAATTGGATCAATGTTCCTGCTTATTGTCAGTTAAGAACAAATGCAATTTCACAAGGTGGAAAATATATTGGACGATTTGGAAAAAAAGGTGCGGCCTATGACTTGCTACAACAAACCGCAAATGCCTACAATCAGGATATGGGGATTAATACCACTTTTGAGCCATTCGATACTTATTCAAAACTAAAGGTTGATCCAGAAATAAGCGATGTTACCGTTCAGCATGTTGTGTTTTATTTAAAAACTTTAAAAGCGCCAATCCAGCGGAATCAAAACAGTTTAGCTATTCAAAATGGGAAGCAACTCTTTTTTTCTACGGGTTGCGAAAAATGCCATAAAGCTTCGTTACAAACCAGCATATCAAGTGTTGCAGCACTTTCCAATAAAACCTTTGCCCCTTATACTGATTTGCTATTGCACGATATGGGTAGTGGTTTAGATGATAATTACACTGAAGGATCGGCCAAAACTTTTGAATGGAAAACACCAGCCTTGTGGGGTCTGGGATTGTCCAAAAATTCTCAAGGCGGTAATTATTTTTTAATGCATGACGGCAGAGCGCAATCCATTGAAGCTGCAATTTTAATGCACGGAGGTGAGGGACAACAAAGCAACACTAACTTTAAAAATTTATCCAAGAGTGAAAAGCAACAATTAATTATTTTTTTAGAAAGCTTATAATGGAAAGAAGAGATTTTTTAAAATCAACCTGCCTAACCTGTACGGGAAGCATAAGTGCTTCATGGCTAATACAAGCCTGTACACCACAAAAATATATCACTACTGTTCCCGAAAGGGGGAACAAGCTGGTAATTAAAAAAACGGAATTCACCCTACTAAAAAAAGGCAAACCCATACAGCAGAAATTTATTCTAATTAAACCCGATAACACACAGTTTCCGATAGTTATTTACCAGTTAAAGGAAAATGAATATAAAGCGCTATACCTGCAATGTACGCATCAAGGTTGTGAGCTTACTCCTCATGAAACTATGCTGGTATGTCCTTGTCACGGAGCAGAATTTAATATACATGGCGAGGTAATTACGGGTCCTGCAGATATCAGCTTAACGTCCTTCATCATTACAACAGACCATGAAAACATCTATGTCCAACGTTAATTTAATAAAGCCTTTCCTTACCCTACTACTTCAACTGAGTATTGTCCAATTCTCCTTTGCTCAAAGTGATACGAGTAATGTAATCAGGTCTCAGGCTGACACATCCAAAATGCCTTTGAATGTTGACGCAATTTATAGTCGTCCTTTTTTGCAAAATGGCAAGCTCCCTATAGCCATTGGTGGTTATATTGAAGCCAATACGCAGTATGCGGTTACCGACGGGATAACTGAAGGGTTCTCTGCCCAAATGAGAAGAATGACGTTGTTTTTCTCCTCATCCATACACCGGAAAGTAAAATTTCTGACCGAGATCGAGTTTGAAGAAGGCACCAAGGAGATTAATATTGAGTTTGCTGCCCTGGATTTTCAATTTCATCCTATGCTCAATTTCAGAGGTGGAATCATAATGAATCCAATTGGCGCTTTCAATCAAAACCATGATGGCCCACGTTGGGAGTTTGTAGACAGACCCATTTCCGCTACACAGCTTTTGCCCGCTACGTTTAGTAATGCGGGCTTTGGCATTTTTGGAAAAGTATACAAACCAAGCTTGGTGTGGGTTTATGAGTTGTATTTTACCAATGGACTAAACGACAATATTATTGGAAATGCAGAAAATAAAACCTTCTTGCCTGCCACCAAATTAGACCCCAATAGATTTGAAGAGAGTTTTAATGGCAAGCCACTCACCAGTGCTAAAACTTCATGCAGATTTAGAAAAATTGGTGAGCTGGGTTTATCCTATATGGGAGGCATTTATAATAAATTTCAAGAAGATGGATTGGTGTTAGATAAAAAAAGAAGAGCAGATATCCTAGCTATTGACTTTAATACTACCCTCCCTAAAACTAACACTGCAATTACTACTGAATTCGCTTGGACTTTTGTAGATGTGCCAAGTACATATACACAACAGTATGGCAAAAAACAACAGGGAGGCTTTTTTGATATTGTGCAGCCGATCTTAAAAAAGAAAATGTGGAATTTTGAAAAAGCAAGCTTAAACGCAGCGGTTCGTGCCGAATATGTAGATTGGAATGTGGGCACCTTTAATGAAACCGGAGGCAAGATTGCTGATGAGGTTTTTGCTATTGTCCCTGCAATCAGTTTCCGAACTTCAGCTCAAACCGTTCTCCGGTTAAATTATCGTTATGAATGGAAAAAGGATATTTTAGGAAATCCGGCTGCACGAACAGGGGCCATACAATTTGGAATAAGCAGTTATTTTTAAGTTAGCAACTGCAAAACACCCAAAATAATTCAATGAAGTGGAGAATACCGGAGTCGAACCGGTGACCTCTTGCATGCCATGCAAGCGCTCTAGCCAACTGAGCTAATTCCCCGAGGGCGGCAAATATACCGATAATCCTTATTCTCCCCAGATCTGCTCCTTA
>VGGU01000021.1 GCA_016868475.1 Bacteroidota bacterium | reverse complement strand
CGGTTGGATTGACCAACGACCTAAGCTTTACACCTCAAAATGATGTCACCATTTGTGAAAGCAGATCTACCCAATTAACGGCAGTTTCCAATGGTTTGCAATATGATTGGACTCCTGCTACCGGACTGAGTGCGGTCAATATATTTAATCCTGTGGCCTCGCCTGTGAGTACCACACAATATGTTGTAACTATAACATTAGGCCGATGCGTTGATCGAGACACGGTTGTGGTAAGAGTTAACCCGGCTCCTATTCCTGATGCAGGTCCTGATCGTGTAATTTGCTATGGGCAGTCTGTTATTTTGCAGGGGTCAGGTGGAACAGTTTACCAGTGGACTCCATCCACCTACTTGAATAATCCTGCATTACCCAATGCGATCTCCACGCCTGATCGTGATATTTTCTATGTGTTAACTGTGTTATCTGATGCCAACGGTTGTGCAGCCTTGGTCACTGACACTGTACGAATAACCGTTACGCCTCCCATACAGGTTAAAACATACCCGGCCGATACCATCGGATATCCAGGAGATCAATTTGTATTGCTTGCTGTTCCCAATGAACCGGCAGTAACTTCTTATATCTGGACTCCGGCAGTGGGGCTCAGTAATCCATTAGTCAATAACCCCACTGTAACCATTGGTGCCATTGGTTCGGATGTCAGGTATAAAGTAGTTGCCTCCACCAACACAGGATGTAAGGGTGAGGCCTATGTAAATGTTCGTGTTTACAAAGGACCTGATATATATGTGCCAACTGGGTTTACCCCTAATGGAGATGGGAAAAACGATAAGTTCACTCCTTTTCCGGTGGGCATGAAAAGCTATAATTATTTCCGAATCTTTAATCGATGGGGCCAGATGGTGTTTCAAACGCGTAAGATGATGGAGGGATGGGATGGCACTATTGGAGGTCAATTACAACCAGACGGAATTTATATTTGGATGATAGAAGGCATTACCAAAGACAACCGGGTTATAACCAAAAAAGGTTCGGTAATGCTGATCAAATAGACCTATTTTCGCGACGCATATTTTTACAACATGGTCGATGTTATATTGGGCCTCCAATGGGGCGATGAAGGAAAGGGTAAGATTGTTGATTTCTTCGCAAAAGACTATCAGGTTGTTGCTCGGTTTCAGGGCGGACCTAATGCAGGACATACCCTTTATGTTAATGATAAAAAATTAGTACTGCATCAAATTCCTTCTGGAATTTTTCATGCTGGCATTGTTAATTTAATTGGGAATGGGGTAGTATTGGATCCAGTAACGCTTAAGCGCGAATGCGAAAGTGTTGCTGCCTTTGGAGTAGATGTAAAGAAAAACCTATTTATTGCGGATCGCACGCATATCATTATTCCCACACATCGTGCATTGGATAAGGCCGCTGAGCTTTCAAAAGGGAATCAAAAAATTGGTTCAACCTTGAAAGGAATTGGTCCTGCTTACATGGACAAAACCGGTCGCAATGGATTACGCGTGGGAGATCTTTTGGATAAGAATTTTACCACCCAATACATTAAACTTCGGCTAAAGCACCAACGTTTGCTGGATAGTTTTGGATTTAATGAGGACATCAGTGCTTGGGAAGAAGAGTTTTTTGAAGCCATAGAATTTTTACGCCAACTCAATATTGTTAACGGAGAGTATTTTATCAATGAAAAAATAAAAGCAGGAAATAAAGTATTGGCCGAAGGTGCACAGGGTAGTATGTTGGATATTGATTTTGGTACCTTTCCTTTTGTTACCTCCTCTAACACCATTGCTGCCGGTGTTTGTAATGGGTTAGGTATTGCGCCAAGACAAATCGGTGAAGTTATTGGAGTGACCAAAGCCTATTGCACCCGTGTGGGCAGCGGACCTTTTCCTACCGAATTGGAAGATGCCACCGGTGAAGAACTACGTAGAATAGGGAATGAGTTTGGGGCCACCACAGGCAGACCGCGTCGTTGCGGCTGGATTGATCTGGTTGCACTTCGTTATGCTTGTATGATCAATGGGGTAACACAAATTGTAATGACCAAGGCTGATGTGTTGGATTCTTTTCCGGAGCTGTCTGTTTGTACTGCTTATGAAATAGCGGGCACTAAAACAACGGAGATCCCCTATCAATTAGAGCGAGTAAAACTAGAACCCTTTTTGGAAAAATTTGCGGGGTGGGGTGTAGATACCAGCACCTGCAAAACTTACTCATCACTTCCAGAGCCAATGAAGCGATATGTGAATTTCATAAATTCATACCTGGGGGTGGAGGTGAAATACATTTCTAACGGACCGGGCCGAGAACAATTGGTTACGGTTGCATCATAAAATTTATTTTTAAAAATTTGGCGGTTTAAAAACTTCGCCGAAAATTTACATTACTAATCCGATTCTGCTATGGCCATTAAATCAGAAAAGGCAAAAAAGCCAGCTACAACTACACGAAAAATTTCCGGTGGTGCTGCGACAAAAGATTCTTCTCTCTCTAAAAAAAATCAAGAGGATGATGAGAACGAGGATGAGGTAGAAGATGATTGGGAAAAACAGGAGGACGACAATTGGGATCCTGATTTTGATGAATTTGATTTGCCCAAGTCAAAAGGGAAAAAAGATCCTGCAAAAAAAGGGGAAGAGGAAGACGATTTTAAAATTGAGGAGGACGAATTTGATGATGATCTCTTCAATGACAAGGACCAGGACGAAGAAGACGATTTTTAATTTCTTCGCAATAATAGTTGCAAACTTTCCTCTAAAATTTGTCCTTTGTTTTCTTCAAAGGCGTGCATACAGGGGATTGATAATCGTAACCGATAATTTCCACGCATCGAGATTGTTTCATCGAATGAAGGATTGTATCGTTTGAATTCCGCAGGATCCACACCCGTGTATTTGATAATGGCTTCTTTCTTATAACGTCCTTCTAACAATACCGTAGTAGTTCCCTCTTGGGCAGCCACCGATAAGGGCAGGGTTAAACGTTCTCCTTGTGCCTGAACCTCATCTCGAGTAAGTGTTGTAGCGCCACCCTGGCCTTCAAAAACATAATGAGTGGCAATAAATTTTCTAACATGGTTTAATGACTCTGCTGGCAAATAGCGTTGTAATTTCCAAAAATCTCTGCTACCACTCAGTCGGATTGCTCGGTTAACAGTTCCCTCGCCGCCATTATATGCAGCAATCACTAACAGCCAATCTTGAAATTGTTTATACAAATCAGCCAGATAGCGTGCCGCAGCTTTGGTGCTTTTGATATAATCCATCCGCTCATCTACCTGACCGGAAATTTTTAAGCCATATCTTTTTCCTGTGGCGGGCATAAACTGCCAGGGACCCACCGCGCCTGCCCAGGAAACTGCCGTTGAACGCAGTCCGGATTCAATAACGGCCAGGTATTTTAATTGTCCGGGTAAATTATTTTCTTTAAGTACCTGGTCCATCATGGTAAAATAGGGGAGCCCCCAATCCTTTATCTTTTGCAATCCGGGGCCTGCTCGGTGCATATAGCTCTCTACAAAACTAATGGCTTGGGGATTGAGTTTAACTCCTGTGGGAGTATTCCAACTGGCGCTATCAAACAATTCATTAAACCCTCGGAAATCAGTTTGTGCCTGGCTGTAAGGAGCAGAAAAAAATAACAGGAAAACCAGAACGAGGGATCGTCCCAGTTTTACCAAGAGGGGCATACCAATCAAAAGGAGTGATTACTTAACAGCGTTGTTTACATCATTGGCGCTGTCCTCAATTTCCTTCTTCACATTATTCTTGGCGTCGTTAAACTCACGCACGCCTTTGCCAAGCCCTTTCATCAACTCAGGTATCTTGCGACCTCCAAATAATAAAAGCACAATAACCAAAATGATGATGATTTCGTTGGTGCCGAGCATGCCTAGCAGGATAGGGGTAGTCATAAAACTAAAATTGTGGCTGTAAAGATAAGACAGACTTGGGTTAACGGAAATAAAAAATCCTGTTCGTTTTGGAACAGGATTTGCTGATAATTTTAAAATGAATTAAGCTTGGGTTGTTTCTGCTACAGCCATTCTCTTTTCACGGATACGAGCGCTCTTACCGCTACGTTTACGTTGGTAGAACAATTTGGCTCTACGTACTTGACCTGTTTTATTCAACTCGATGGAATCAATATTTGGAGAATAGAAAGGGAAAACTCTTTCCACGCCAACTCCGTCTGAAATTTTACGTACGGTAAAGCTGGCTGTACTTCCAGTGCCTTGCTTTTTAACCACATCACCTTTGAAGGACTGGATACGCTCCTTGTTTCCCTCAATGATCTTGTAATTGACGGTGATATTATCGCCGGGCTTAAAAGCCGGAAATTCCTTTTTTGCCGTCAGCTGCTCGTGTACAAAGGCAATGGCGTTCATGTGTAAAAGTTTTAAGGAGGGCAAAGTTAATGAAAATGAACCTATCTGGCAACATTTACCGCTCTTTTTTCCCGGATAACCGTAACCTTTATTTGGCCGGGGAAGGTCATCTCTGTTTGAATTTTTTGAGCTATTTCAAAGGAAAGTCTATCGGAGTCCTGATCGCTTACCTTCTCAGCCTCAACAATTACGCGCAGTTCCCTACCGGCCTGAATGGCATAGGCTTTTTCAACCCCAGTATAGGACATGGCCAGGTTTTCCAGATCCTTGATACGCTGCAGATATTGCTGCATAATTTCTCTTCTGGCACCCGGACGGGCACCAGAGATAGCATCGCAGGCCTGAATAATTGGAGAAATCACGTATTGCATTTCCATTTCATCGTGGTGCGCGCCAATGGCATTAACCACCGCCGGGTTCTCGCCATATTTTTCAGCCAGTTTAGCTCCCAACAGGGCATGGCTTAACTCACTTTCCTCATCGGGAACTTTACCAATATCATGCAAAAGTCCGGCTCGTTTAGCCAGTTTAGGGTTGAGTCCTAATTCGGCAGCCATGGTAGCACAGAGATTGGCGGTTTCACGACTATGCATCAATAAGTTTTGTCCGTAGGACGAACGGAAGCGCATTCTGCCCACCATCCTGATCAGCTCTTTATGAAGGCCGTGAATACCCAGTTCAATAACTGTGCGTTCGCCAATCTCCATCACTTGTTCCTCAATCTGCTTTCGCGTTTTTTCTACCACTTCCTCGATACGAGCAGGGTGAATACGACCATCGGCCACTAAACGCTGTAAGCTCAAGCGGGCAATCTCGCGGCGAAGAGGGTCAAAACTGGATAAAAGAATCGCTTCCGGGGTATCATCCACAATTAGATCTACTCCTGTAGCGGCTTCAATGGCACGGATATTTCTACCCTCCCTACCAATGATCTGTCCTTTGATCTCGTCGCTCTCCAGATTAAATACAGTAATGGAGTTTTCAATGGCCTGCTCAGCTGCAGTACGTTGAATGGTTTGAATAATTATTTTACGTGCTTCTTTCTGAGCCTTCTGCTTGGCGTCCTCGATAATTTCCTGTTGTAACACCAGGGCCTTGGTCTGCGTTTCGCTGCGCAGGCTTTCAATAAGCTGTGCCCGAGCATCATCTGCAGAGAGATTAGCTACCTTTTCTAACCGACGAACATGTTCTTCCTGATTTTTTTCCAATTCCGCCCGCTTGATATTGGTCTGTTCTACTTGGCGGTTTAGGTTTTCTTTCAGGGTTTCGTTTTCCTTGATTTGTTTATCAAGATTGTTCTCTTTTTGGCTGATGGACTGCTCCTTCTGGCGAATCCGATTTTCTGAATCAATCACCTTTTTGTTACGCTCCAGCACCTCTCTTTCATGAGCAGATTTCAGCTGAACAAACCTTTCCTTGGCTTGCAATTCTTTTTCTTTCCGAACCGTTTCAGCCCTTAGTTCAGCTTCCTTTAAGATTGTTTGTGCTTGAATTTCGGCCTCTTCTACCTGCTTACGACTCCCTTGTGCAAAGAGGACTTTTCCTACCAGGAGGCCAGCCCCCCCGGCGATTACGCCAATAAAGGCGTACAATATATTGAGATCCATTGAATTTTAGATTTAGTTGTTTCACAATGCTTGTTCCACAAATTAGTGGTCTACAAAGGTAGGAAAAGATGTGTAAATAAGTAAGTGGGGGTTATTGCTGAAGCCCGCTTTCGATTAAACCCTCCAGCAGGGCCAGTCCTTGGCCAATAGAAGGGTCTTCCTGCGTGTTAGCCGTGGATACTATGGCCGGCTGTTGTGTTGCGTACCAGATCATGGTCATGGCAATATAGTCTTGCATGTCTTTACCCACATACAGCGTTTTCAACTCCATGATTTTGTCGTTGATTTGCTGGATGGTTTTTCTAACCAGTGCCTCGTCTTTAGGCTCCACCTTTATACGATAGGTTCTGTCGCCAATTTGAGCGGATATGGGTATAAGTTCAGCCATGAGTTTATTCTCCTAATTGAGCAATACACCGATCGATTTCTCGGATATATTGATTGATTTTTTTCTCCATCTCTTTTTTGTCCTGATTCTCCAGAGAGCCGGTATTTATTTTGAGCACCGTTATTTGTTCATGTAGCTGCGTGATTTGTGCAGCTAATGTGTCTTTTTCCTGCGTGCAAGCAGAGAGTTTTTCCTTTAATGTCTGATTCTCTGTACGCAACTTTTGTTGCTGCTCAACCAGTTGCTGTAGCTTTTGTTGTATGCGTGCTAAATCGTGTTGAAACGTATTCATTTTCTCAGGTTGGCGCCTAACTCTTTTTCCAAGGAAGTCAGGATTTTGTTAGTCCACTCTTCAATTTCTTTATCCGTTAAGGTTCTTTCTAAATGTTGAAAAGTGAAATTGACGGCTATGGATTTTTTACCCACACCCAACTTATCACTTTCGAATATATCAAAGAGTTTGATATCCTGCAGACATTCAATACGAATCTTCTGCACGGTAGTTTGAATCTGCTCCCAGGTTAACTGTTGAGGAACAATGAGCGCCAGATCGCGTTGCACTGCGGGAAAGCGAGGAATTTCACGCAGGGTACGAGGTTGTTGATGAGCAGCAGCCGCTAAATAATTCCAGTTGAGTTCTGCATAAAACACGGGTTGTTTGATTCCTCTTTGCTCCAGTGTTTTTGAAGAAAGCTCACCGCCAGATCCAACCGATTGCTGGTTGTGAATCCAGGAAATTCCATAACTATAACTCGTTGAAGAGTTTGCCTCCAATTTTTTCTCTGTTAGCGTAAGCCCTAAGCCTTTCAACACCGACTCTACGGCTCCTTTGAGTGTAAAAAAGTCTGCAGCGCTTGCTCCTTGCCTCCAACTGCTTTCTTGCTTTTGTCCGGTAATGACCAAGCAGCATCGTTCTAGTTCTTCAAATAGATCAGCCGTGATTCGGTTATAATTTTTTCCAAACTCAAACAAACGGAGATTTAAATTTCTATGATTGAGATTATGCGCCACTACCTCTAAAGCGGTTTCAAGCATGCTGGGTCTCAAACAATTTAGGTCAGCACTCAAACTATTGATCATAGTCACTAATCCCGGATTGTTATTATAGTATGCCGCATTAGTGATGGAATTGGTCATGATCTCCTGAAATCCCATACCTGCTAGTTGATTGGAGATTTTCTCCTTTAGTCCCGCCTTCCAATTATCGGGGTCAATGGCAGGGGACAATTTAATTTGTGTAGGTATTTCAATATTGTCCAATCCGTCAATACGAATCACCTCTTCCACAATATCCGCTTGCAGACTAATATCTGTTTTATGCGTAGGCACCAACACAGTAAAACTCTCTGCATCTTCTCTGGACCATTCAAATCCAAGACTGGTTAAGATTTTTTTTACAGCGGTGGGTGGATAGTGCTTGCCGCTCAATTGTTGAAGCATTGACCAGCGCACGACTACAGTTTTCTTGGGTTGTGGAGCAGGGTAGCAATCAATCAGTGATCCCACCACAGTACCACCAGCAATCTCCTGGATTAATTGAACGGCTCTTTCCAATACACGAACGGTGGCTTCTATATCTGTTCCTTTTTCAAAACGGGTAGCTGCATCTGTTCGTAGTCCGTGTCGGAATGAAGTTTTACGAATAGCGGTTCCTTCAAAAAAAGCACTTTCAATAAATAATGATTCCGTTGACTCTTTTACTCCACTGTGAAGGCCACCAAAAACTCCTGCAATGCACATTCCTTCTCGAGTATTGCAAATCATTAAATCTTCCTGATTTAATTTTCTGGAATTACCGTCCAGCGTAACAAAGTCCGTATTGTTAGAAAGATTTTTTACAATAATCTGGTTTCCTTCAATAGCTGAGGCATCAAACGCATGAAGGGGTTGTCCTGTTTCATGCTGAATATAATTGGTGATGTCTACAATGTTATTAATAGGACGAACGCCAATGGCTTTTAATCTTTTTTGCAACCAATCAGGTGAGGGTTCAACTTTAATTCCCTTGATTGAAATTCCTGAATAGCGAGGACAGGCTTTACTATTTTCAACAGTAACCTGTATTGGACCTGATTTACCGCCTTTGTCCAGTGAAGAAACCGCAGGAAACAGCGGAGCGAGTTCTTTGTTTTGATGATGATTGAGATAGGCGCATACATCTCTTGCCACTCCCCAATGACTCATGGCATCCATCCGATTGGGAGTTAATCCAATTTCAAAGATGATGTCCTCGTATAAATTGAAATACTCCGAAGCGGGAGTGCCAGGAACTGCTGCAGCATCTAATACTAAAATTCCCGCATGACTTTCGCCCAAACCAATTTCGTCCTCGGCACAGATCATCCCCTGACTTTCTTCTCCGCGTATTTTTGCAACCCGCATAGTTAGCGGTTGACCTTGCATAGGGAAAATAGTAGTGCCTACGGGAGCAACCACTACTTTTTGGCCAGCAGCAACATTAGGGGCCCCGCAAACAATGGACAGCAGTAGTTCTTGACCAATATTAACTTGGGTAAGTGTTAGCTTATCTGCATTGGGATGTTTGGCAGTACTTATTACTTCTCCAATGATTAAACCCTTTAGCCCGCCTTTAACTTCCTCATAATACTGCATACTTTCTACTTCCAATCCAATGGAAGTAAGCAATTGACTCAGCTTTTCCGGAGCTGGTTTTTCAGGCAGGTAGTCGCAAAGCCATTTGTAAGAGAGTGTCATCTTCGACCCAACATTTATTAGTTGCGAAGATAATGGAAAGGGGCTTGTTTACATTCGGTAACAAACTGCATTGATGTTCATGCCAGCACCTACGGATGCAAAAAGTACAATGTCGCCCTTTTGCAAGGAATGCTTGGTCCAATGATCTTTTCTAACCAGGTCTAGCAAAGTAGGAATAGTAGCTACTGAACTGTTGCCAAGACTATGTATGCTCATAGGCATGATATGTTCAGGAATTTCTTTGAGTCCATATAGCCTAAACAATCTTTTGATGATTCCCTCGTCCATTTTTTCATTGGCCTGATGAATAAACACTTTTTTGACCTCGCTGATTGAAACACCTGCTTTGTCCAGACAATCTTTCATTGCCGCAGGTACATGTTGCATGGCGTATTCGTAAACTTTTCGGCCTTTCATTTTGATATAACGCACATCAGGGTCTGCTTCAGGTAAATTACTTTTTCCTAAAAAAAGATAGTAAGCCTCCTCAGTACAATGGCTCTGAACGCTGGCAGAAAGTATACCGGATCCGTTTTGTTCACTCGGTTTGCACTCTAAAACAGCAGCACCTGCTCCATCGGAAAAGATCATACTATCCCGATCATAACGATCCACCACACGGCTTAAGGTTTCCGTTCCAATCACTAAGGCCTTTTTGGCAACCCCAGCTTTGAAAAAGGCATCAGCTTGGATCACTCCCTGAAGCCAACCGGGACAACCAAATAAAATATCATAAGCAACGCAGGAAGGATTATGTATGCCCAATTCGTGTTTTACCCTTGAGGCTAATGCCGGAAGAATATCCGTTTGAATGGTGTTCTTTTCTACATTCCCAAAATTATGAGCAACAATCAACTGGTCCAGTTCTTCGGGATTGACACCACTTTCTGCCAAGGCAATTTTGGCAGCAGTTACGGCCATATCGGAAGCATCAACATTTTCTTCAGCGTAACGTCTTTCTTCAATGCCGGTAATTTCTTGAAACTTTTCTATGATCTCTGCACCGTTTGCTTCAATCTTTTTTTGATCTTCTGTATAAAAAGTTTGAGCAACAAATTCCTGGTTTGTTTTGATAACCGATGGAATATAACACCCGGTGCCTGTGATTATCGTTTGACTTGCCATACTTGTAAATATAGTATCCTTTTGCAAGAACGGCTGTTAGTCAACTATGCAAACAAATATCTTCTTACTTTTAGGGCTCAAATTGAATCTATGTCCAACCAATTGCTTAAAGGAAAAAAGGGAATCATTTTTGGTGCACTTGACGAACGTTCAATTGCATGGAGAACGGCGCTTCGTTGTCAGGAAGAAGGGGCACAATTGGTATTGACAAATGCACCGGTAGCCTTACGGATGGGAGAGATCAATAAGTTATCAGCGACCTGTGGAAATGCCCCTGTTATTGGTGCCGATGTAACCAATATGGACGATCTTAAAAATTTATTTGAACAATCCATGCAACATTTTGGCGGTAAGATTGATTTTGTGTTGCATTCCATTGGAATGAGTTTGAATGTGCGAAAAGGGAAGCACTACACAGAAATGAACTATGAGTGGAACGGAAAGACCTTGGACATTTCTGCCATGAGTTTACATCGGGTGTTACGCACTGCCTGGGATTTGGATGCCCTGAGTGAGTGGGGTAGTGTGGTGGCCTTAAGTTATATAGCTGCACAACGAGTATTTCCAGATTACAATGAAATGGCCGATGCCAAAGCCTTATTGGAAAGCGTAACTCGCAGCTTTGGATATCACTACGGTGTTAAAAGAAAAGTAAGGGTGAATACCGTTTCTCAATCACCCACTCGTACCACTGCAGGAAGTGGTGTGAAGGGCTTTGATGGTTTTATGAATTATGCCGAAGCCATGAGTCCGCTGGGTAATGCCGGTGCTGATGATTGCGCCAACTATTGCATAACCTTGTTTAGTGATATGACCCGGTTTGTAACCATGCAAAATCTATTCCACGATGGTGGATTTAGTTTTACAGGCGTAACACAAACGGTAATTGAAAAAATGGAAAAATAACTTTTCCAACGCGTTAGTACTCGTCCTCGTTAAATAAGAAGTCGTCTTGTGTCGGGTAATCAGGCCAAATGTCCTCGATGGTTTCATAGACATCGCCTTCTTCCTCCAACTCTTGAAGATTTTCTACCACCTCGATCGGAGCGCCAGATCGGATTGCATAATCAATCAACTCGTCTTTTGTAGCAGGCCAAGGGGCATCTTCCAAAAACGAGGCCAACTCTAGTGTCCAAAACATAGTCCGATTTTTGCGCAAATGTAATAGGATTAGGTTATTTTCCAAATAACCATTCTACAAGATCCTGATTTGGGGAGATTTTGATAGCTTCGGAATATATTTGTTCCCCTTGTTAAAAGCCAGAGGTATTTATAAAAAACATGGATCCGTGGAGGTGCTCCGTGGATTGGATCTAACCCTCAATAGGGGCCAATTGGTAACTATTGTAGGGCCATCCGGATGTGGAAAGAGCACACTGCTGCATATTTTAGGAACTCTGGACCAGGCCGATGAGGGTGAGATTGAACTTGAGGGAGTTAACCTGAACACCTTGTCCGGAACTGAGCTGGCTAAGTTCAGAAATCAAAAAATTGGGTTTGTTTTCCAGTTTCACCACCTGCTTCCTGAATTTACTGCTTTGGAGAATGTAAGTATACCGGCTTGGATTGCCGGACGAAAAAGAACGGAAGTAAATAAAGAGGCCACTGAATTGCTGGAAAAACTGGGGTTAAAAGATCGCATCACGCATAAACCCGGTCAGTTATCTGGTGGAGAACAACAACGTGTTGCAGTGGCAAGAGCTTTGATAAACCGACCATCAATTGTATTGGCAGATGAACCAACCGGTAATCTGGATGGTGCTCATGCCAGCGAACTGCACGCATTGTTTCATTCGTTGAAAAATGAATTGGGGCAAACTTTTTTAATTGTAACTCACAACATAGAATTAGCCGCACAAAGTGACCGTGTTCTTACTATGCGCGACGGGAAATTTGAAGTTTAGGGATTAGTGCGTGGCTTCCATGGCAGTTCTGTCGCCCCTAATTGTTGACCCACAAATCGGGCCAGAACAAAAAAATAATCACTCAAGCGGTTGAGATAAATAATTACCAAGGGCTCCACCTGAAGGCCTTCGTAATTCATGCGCACACAGCAGCGTTCAGTTCTTCTGCAAATGCATCTTAATACATGTAAGTGTGAAACGGTAGGATGCCCTGCAGGCAGGATAAAACTTTTCATTTCAGGCAAGGCTGCCACCATTCGGTCTATTTCCTTTTCAAGTAACAATACATCATCTTGTTTCAGATCAGGCAATGCAAGCCGGGGTTCCTTTTCGGGATCACAGGCTAAATGGGATCCAACCGTGAATAACCGATCCTGAATCTCAGCCAATATTTTTTTGATGTCTTTGTCTTCGATCAAATCATGACAGAGTCCCAAATAAGAATTTAATTCATCGACTGTTCCATAGGACTCAATGCGAAGATGTGATTTGGAAACCTTTGTTCCTCCTATCAAAGAAGTGGTTCCGCTGTCGCCTGTTTTGGTATAAATTCTGAATGCCATTACGGGGTATCTGTAGACTGCAAAAGTAGTGCAACATTGGCTTAATCAACTAAGCAGTAGTGGCAGACTGGGCAAACAGGGGGTTTGGTTTGTCTGTTTCTATGACCCCATCTCTCAGCCGCACAATACGTCGAGTGTGTTTGGCTATATCTTCCTCGTGGGTAACCACTACGATGGTATTTCCGTTTTGATAGATCTCCTCAAAAATATCCATGATCTCTCCTGATGTACGGCTATCCAAATTACCGGTTGGTTCATCGGCTAAAATAATTGAAGGGTCATTTACCAGGGCTCTGGCTATTGCCACACGTTGACACTGCCCACCAGATAATTCATTGGGCCGGTGATGACTGCGGTCAGTAAGTTTTACCAGCTCCAACATTTGCATGGCCTTCTCCAACCTTTCTTTCTTTTTCATGCCTGCATAAACCAGGGGCAGGGCAACATTTTCTGCCGCAGTTAAACGGGGCAGTAAATTGAACTGCTGAAACACAAACCCAATTTCTTTATTTCTAATGGTGGCCAATGCGTCGTCCTCCATTTTGCTTACATCATTGTTATTGAGAATGTAGCGACCTGCGGTAGGGGTGTCTAAGCAACCAATGATATTCATGAGCGTACTTTTTCCGGAACCAGAAGGCCCCATGAGCGCTACGTATTGGTTCTTACAAATATCCAATGACAGTCCATTCAATACGGGCAACTCCTGTTTGCCCATGAAGTAGCTTTTCCTGATTTCTTCCAAATGAATAATGCTGGCTGCCATATGCTGATTTTGTAACCTGAGCCAAAGATAACTGATCCCTTTTGCTATCTTCGCCCTCAATGGATAAGCAGAAGCAAATTGTGATGAGTGGTATACGTCCCACAGGGTACTTGCACCTTGGAAATTATTTTGGGGCGCTTCGTAATTACGTAAAAATGCAGGAAGTGTATCCCTGTTTTTTTATGGTGGCGGATCTGCATTCGTTGACTACACATCCGGATACATCTTTCCTCAAAGAAAATGTACATCGTGTTTTAGCTGAGCATATTGCTTGTGGTCTTAATCCAGACCTGGTGGCACTTTATTGTCAGAGCCACGTTCCTGAAACGGCCGAGCTGTATCTCTATTTGAATATGTTGGCTTATAAGGGCGAACTTGAAAAAACCGTAACATTTAAAGACAAAGCTCGTTTGCACTCGGAAAATGTAAATGCGGGATTACTGACCTATCCGGTTTTACAAACTGCGGATATTATTCTACACCGAGCTTCATTGGTTCCGGTTGGAAAAGATCAGGAACAACATTTGGAAATGGCCAGAAACTTTGTGCAGCGGTTTAACCATCGATATGGCCAGGTTTTTCCGGAGCCACAGGCTTTCAATTTCGGAAATGAGTTGGTTAAAGTGCCCAGTCTGGACGGTACAGGTAAAATGAGTAAAAGTGAAAACAACCTGGCTACCTTATACCTGGCTGATTGCGATGATACCATTCGTAAAAAAGTAATGAAGGCAAAAACGGATGCAGGGCCCACAGCACCCAACACTCCAAGGCCTGACTATATCGAGAATCTATTTTTATTAATGCAATTGGTCAGTGATTCGGCTACTATCCAATTGTTCGAAGAGGCTTATCGCAGTTGTACCATTCGGTATGGGGATATGAAAAAACAATTGGCCGAGGATATGATTCGGTTCATGGCTCCTATTAGAGATAAGGCATCGCAACTGCAAAAAGATAAAAGCTATTTAGAAAAAATCATGAAGCAAGGTGCTGAAAAGGCAGGAGCCAGTGCTGCGGCTACAATGGAGATTGTGCGAAATGCGATGGGACTCAACTATTATTGATTTTTCCTACTTTTAACCCCCACCTAAAATTGGCTTCGGCCCCCTCGGCATGGCAAAGGCAAAAAAACCAAAACATATTGCAATAGCTGGTAACATTGGAGCAGGTAAAACAACCCTTACCGAGTTACTCAGTAAACATTACAAATGGATTCCCCATTTTGAAGACGTGGATCATAATCCTTACCTCATGGATTTTTATGAGGACATGCCCCGTTGGAGCTTCAATTTGCAGATATATTTTTTGAACAGCCGACTGAAGCAGTTGGTTGAAATTCAGCAAGGAACTGAAACCGTAATTCAAGATCGTACTATCTATGAGGATGCCAACATCTTTGCTCCCAATCTGCATGAAATGGGGTTGATGAGCAAACGTGATTTTGTCAATTACTATAATTTTTTTCAAACTCTTAAAACTCTGGTACAGCCCCCTGACCTGTTAATCTTTTTGCAGGCCTCCGTGCCAACCTTGGTTGGACAAATTCAAAAGAGAGGGCGCGATTACGAGGAGAACATACGACTGGATTACTTAAAGAAATTAAACGAGTATTACAACAAGTGGATTGCTAATTATAAAGAGGGTAAGCTATTGGTTATTGATGTAGATAAGGTCAAGTTTGCAGAACGCGAAGAAGACCTGGGCGAGATCATCAGCAAAGTGGATAGTGCGCTCTACGGTTTATTCTAGCACCTTTAGCAATGATTTTAGCAGTGAAATACTTGATCACTTGCGAAAGCGATTTTTGTCTTGATTAATTTTTTGTATGAAATATCTTCCACTCAATCCGGCGTTGTTTACGGAAAACAGACAACGTTTTACTAAAGCGCTACCCTCCGGAACGCTGGCCATATTTGTTAGTAACGATGCAGTTCCCTCCAATGGTGATGCCTTGCATGCGTTCAAACAAAACAGTGATCTATACTGGTTAACGGGTATTGAGCAGGAAGAAACCATGGTGGTGCTATTTCCAGACAATCCAGATCCAAAATATCGTGAAGTATTGGTATTGGTTCGCCCCAATGAATTGAAAGAAAAATGGGATGGCCGACAATTACGGGCAAAAGAGGCACAGGCAATCAGCGGCATTCAAACCATTGTATGGTTGGATAGCATCGATGCGTTATTGCAAACCTGGATTCATTTAGCGGATACGATTTGTTTGGACAGCAATGAAAATGATCGGAAAGGCGGTTATTTCAATACGCGTGAGTATCGTTTCATTGAGGAAATGCAACAGCGTTATCCTTTGCACCAATATTGCAGAGCGGCAAAAATCATGCGCCAATTACGCGCAATCAAAACTCCACTGGAGGTTGAAGTAATCGAAAAGGCCATCCATATTACGGAGCAAACATTTCGACACCTGCTAGGTTTTGTAAAACCCGGAGTGATGGAATACCAGATCGAAGCAGCTATCTGGCATTCGTTTTTAACTCAACGCGCAACCGGACCTGCCTACCACAGCATTATTGCAAGTGGGGACAGAGCAAGAACATTGCATTATATAGCTAACAATCAGGAGTGCAAATCCGGGGAGTTGCTATTGATGGATTTTGGTGCTGAATATGGAGGTTATTGCGCTGATCTTACTCGCACTATTCCAGTCAGTGGAAAGTTTACGCGGCGCCAAAAGAATGTATACAATGCTTGCCTGCATTTGCACAATTATGCAAAGAGTATTTTAAAACCGGGAATTTCCATTGTCCAATACACGGATCTGGTTGGAGAAGAAGCTACCCAGCAGTTTTTGAAATTAGGATTAATTAGCAAATCAGCAGTTAAAAATGAGGATCCTGAGAATCGGGCTTATCGCAAGTATCTTTATCACGGCATTTCTCATCATTTGGGAATAGACGTGCATGACCTGGGTACTCGAACAGAGCCTGTTAAAGCGGGCATGGTATTTACTATTGAGCCGGGAATTTATATTGAAGAAGAGCAATTGGGCATTCGGATCGAAAACAATGTTTGGATCACTAAGTCTGGTAACAAAGATTTGATGAAAAATATTCCTATTGAGGCCGATGAAATTGAAGCATTGATGAAAAAATGAATATGGTCAAGCAAATCCCTAACCTGTTTACCCTGTTGAATCTTGTTTTTGGGTGCATGGCTTGCGTAGCCGCATTACAACCCGGTATCATAATGACTACAGACAGCAATGGTCAGCTTTATTACGATGTGCCTGAACAAATTTGGTTGGCTTCTGTTTTTATCTTGGCTGGGGCAGTTGTTGATTATTTGGATGGATTCCTGGCTCGCTTGTTAAAGGCAAGCTCTGCCATGGGGCGTGAACTAGATTCTCTTTCAGATGTGGTGAGTTTTGGCGTGGCACCTGCTTTAATCCTGTATCAATTCTTAAGATTGTCTTGGGCGCAGGGGGAGCAAGGATTGAATCAATCTATTATTGTGTTGTGGCCGGCTTTTTTATTACCCGTAGCGGCGGCTTGGCGTTTAGCAAGGTTCAATTTGAATCAAGCTACCAACCCTTCTTCATATTTTAAGGGATTGCCGGTGCCAGCGGCAGGTCTTTTTGTGGCATCGCTTCCACTGGTGTATTGGCAAACAAACCAAGCATGGGTTACAGCTTTGTTGCTCAATTCACTTTTCTTATATAGTGTAGTGTTGGTATTATCCGGGCTCATGCTATCGCAACTCCCCATTCTTGCATTTAAATTCAATTCTTTTGCTTGGAAGGAAAACAAGCTTCGTTATGGGGTTTTAGCAATGGCAATTTTATTGCTAATGCTTTTGCAATGGCTGGCTATTCCACTAATTATTATGTGTTATGTTCTCTTATCTTTGTTTTTTAAAAAGCAGTTTGCATGAGTTATATGGCCGAAATAAAAGTAATGCCTCACAAAGAACTTTTAGACCCACAGGGAAAAGCGGTATTGGGTGGCCTGTCTAATTTAGGATTGGCGGGTGTTGATGATGTACGGGTGGGAAAAAATATAACATTGCATATTGAAGCTGAATCCTTGGCAGCAGCTGAAACCATTGCTCGAGAAGCCGCACAGAAATTATTGGCTAATCCGGTGATGGAATATTTTGAATTACACTGCCAACAAGCCTGATCAAATCAAAAACCACGGCGTTTGACGGTTATCGAGCATACAGATTCTGGTCCGTCCAATTTATCTTCCACCACAGCCCTGTATTTGGTGCCTACTCCCATTGGAAATTTACGCGACATTACTTTGCGTGCATTGGATGTTTTGCAAGCCGTTGATGTTATCCTGGCAGAGGACACGCGCACCAGTGCCGTATTGTTAAAGCATTATCATATTCAAAAACCCATAAGTCCTTATCATCAACACAACGAGCATAAAGTGTTGCAGCATCTGGTTGATCAACTGAAAAATGGTAAGAGGATGGCATTGATCACTGATGCCGGTACTCCGGGAATTTCAGATCCAGCCTTTTTATTAGTAAGGGCTTGCGTACAAGCCGGCGTTCAAGTGGAAACCTTACCAGGGGCTACTGCTTTTGTTCCTGCACTGGTGAATAGTAGCTTGCCTACCACAAGATTTTGCTTTGAAGGATTTCTTCCACTCAAAAAGGGTAGACAAACTTTGTTAAAATCACTTGCTGAAGAAGAACGAACCATCATTTTATATGAGTCACCTCAACGACTGATAAAAACATTGGAAGAATGCTGCATTTATTTTGGCGAAGACCGGCGTTGTAGCGTAAGCCGAGAATTGTCAAAGCGGTTTGAAGAAAATTTCAGAGGAAGTATACGCGATTGCATCAATCATTTTTCTGCTAGTGCCGTTAAAGGTGAAATAGTGATTGTGCTGGCGGGAAGAGCTTAATTAATAACTTATTCATGATGACCAGATTTTTCAGTACGCTGACATTTATGATCTGCTCCTGTTTTGCTTTTGCTCAAACAGCAGATTGGCAACAACGTGTTAATTATAAGATGGAAGTGGACATGAACGTAAACACCAATCGTTTTACAGGGACTCAGCAATTATCTTATTGGAATAATTCTCCTGATACCTTACAACGCGTGTTTTTTCATCTTTATTTCAATGCTTTTCGACCAGGCAGTATGATGGATGTTAGAAGTCGTAGGCAGGGAACTATAACAGTGGGTCGAGGCGTGGATTGGGATGGAAGGGTAAAGGATCGTATCCTTAATTTAAAGCCCGAGGAATGCGGTGAACAAACCGTAAAACTGCTAAAGATGAATGGTAGGGTTCAACAACTAAAAGAACATGAGACTATTTTAGAAGTGACATTGGATCGTCCTATTCTTCCGAAGAGTAAAGTGGTTTTTGATCTGCAATTTGAAGGACAGGTGCCCTTACAAGTTAGACGAAGTGGTCGGGATAACCCAAGTTCTGGGGTACGATACTCCATGAGTCAGTGGTATCCAAAAATTTGCGCCTATGATCAAGCCGGATGGCATCCTACTCCTTATGTGGGGAGAGAATTTTATGGCGTATGGGGAAATTTTGATGTAAAGATTAGTATTGATAAACGATATATACTCGGGGGCACCGGCTATTTACAGAACCCACAACAGATCGGGTATGGTTATGAATTGCCTGGGCAAGTAGTAGAAAGGCCAGCTGGAGAGAAATTAACCTGGCATTTTGTGGCCCCTCAAGTACACGACTTTATGTGGGCAGCAGACCCGGAGTATATTCATCGAACACTTAAGATTCGGGATAGTATACCTGCAACCAAAACTTCGCCGGCCATTCCTGCTCTTACGCTGCATTTATTGTACAAGGTTACCAATGAGAAAGCAGAGAGTTGGGAAAAAATATTAACTGATGCGGCGCGTGCTTTGCCATTTATTGAAAAGCATTTTGGTGGCTATCCCTACAAACAATATTCATTTATTCATGGAGGTGATGGGGGAATGGAGTATCCTATGTCAACATTGTTGATTGGACCAGGAGCCTGGCTGCATGAATGGATGCATAGTTGGTATCAGGGGGTTTTAGCTACCAATGAATCGCTTTACGCCTGGATGGATGAAGGGTTTACCACTTTTGCCGAAGATCGGATCAGCGCATTTCTGGAGTCGGATCAATCCTTTGCGCACGCAGGCTCTTATCGCGGTTATCTGAATCTGGCCAAGAGTGGTCGGGAAGAACCACTCACCACACACGCTGATCATTTTAATACCAACTCCGCTTATAGCGCTGCTGCTTATACTAAGGGAGCCGTATTCATGGAACAACTGGGATACATTACCGGTGCTTCGGTGCGTGATCAACTATTATTGGATTATTATGACAAGTGGAAGTTCAAGCATCCAACCGTTCAGGATCTAATTAGTTTATCAGAGAAAAGAAGTGGATTAAAATTGGATTGGTATAAAGAATATTGGGTTAACTCGGTTAAAACAATTGACTACGCCATTGATAGTCTTTGGGAAGAAAAAGGATCCACTCAGGTTCGATTGAAGCGTATTGGACTGATGCCAATGCCAATTGATCTGCAACTGACTTTTACCGATGGAACAAAAGAATTGCACTATATACCACTTGATCTGCAATATGGCCAAAAACCAGTAGAAGATAGTTCCCTTGCCCGTATTGTTTATCCGGCTTGGAAATGGACCCATGGAACATATACTATTAGTACCACTCGAAAAATAACCTCCTTACAGGTGGTGGAAATTGACCCTTCACAACGGTTGGCCGATTTGGATCGAAAAAATAATCAACTGAAATTAAGCTGGGAGCAACCCGGTACATTATCCGTTCAATAAACTAGCGAGGAACGTAGAGTAAATATTTATTTTCAAAAAAGAGGAGCGGAAATAACGTTGAAAGAGAAAGTTGTTTTGGTTTTGTTCCGCTGATTTGAATTTCTGTCGCTAAGTCGCCACCTTTTAAACAAAGTAAACCGGGAGCAAGTTCATTTCCTGCTGTTCGATTTTTTTGTTGAAGAAGCGGCTTGCTCCAACTCCACAATTCTTTTAAGGGAGCTACAGCTCTGGAAACAGCAAAGTCAAACTTTCTGTTATTGATCTCTTCAGCACGCGTATGTTGTGTGGTAAGGTTAGTAAGACCAATGGTTTTTGCAATGGCTTCAACCACTTTTAGTTTTTTACCAATACTATCAACTAAATGAAAGCTTACTTCAGGAAAAAAAATGGCAAGCGGTAGCCCGGGGAAACCACCTCCTGTACCAATATCAATTATTGAGCTGCCTTTTGCAAAATTGCCAACGGCAGCAATACTGAGCGAATGCAGTATATGTCTTTCGTAAAGGGCCTCAATATCCTTACGAGAAATAACATTGATCTTTTCATTCCATTCCGCATACAATGGCCCCAGCTGTTCAAATTGCGCCAGTTGCACAGGAGTGAACTCAGTAAAATATTGTTGAAGAAGTGCTACTCCAGATGGACTAGGATCAGGGGCTGCTGTCATATCAATTCCAGTTTTTTGTAGGCCTTTTCCAAAGGGCAGGAAAGAAAAACAGGTAATAGAAAAACATCCACATGTCTAAAAGAATAAACCAAGGCCAGAGGTCCTTCTCGTCCAATTTATGCATGGCTTTATAGAGAATAACTGCCTGTGGTAGCAGCTTTATAATTGCTATACCAGCCACCCATTGCCAATTGCAAAAAGCTAATGCCAATCCCAATAACGGATAAAATAAAAATTGAGAAATGAAGTAGAGTCCTAATAAAAATTTATGCAGCGACTTATAATATTTAGCAGTAGTGTAATGGCGAGACTTTTGATTTAGCCAGCTTCCCCAGGTTGTTTTAGGAATTGATCTGGTGAGCGCATCCCGGTCGATTACCACGGCTGTATTATGCTTATTGGCAAGCTTGTTGATAAACAGGTCATCGTCTCCGCTTGGAATATGATTAATTGTGGAGAAGCCTTTAGTGCGCAAGAAAAGATCTTTCCGATAAGAAAGATTACGACCCACTCCCATATAGGGAACTCCCGCTAATGCATAGGAAAGATATTGCAGTGCAGTGTGGAAGGTTTCAAAGCGTATTAATTTATTTAACAATCCTTTTTTGCGATGGTAACCTCCATAGCCCAATACAATCTCTATGTCTTCTCCATAAGCCTCTTGCATTTTTTGCATCCAGTGTTCGCTGGAAGGCACGCAGTCTGCGTCGGTGAGCAAGAGAATCTCATGTTGTGCTTCCCGGATGCCAATGGAAAGGGGATATTTTTTACCAGCGATCAATTTTGCCTCCTGAGTTAGCTCAACAATATGCAGGTTTTTAAAAGTTCGCTTTAATTCCTGTAAAATAAATTTTGAGTCATCAACGGAATTGTCATTGATCACTACTACTTCTTTACTGCTTGGGTATTGTTGCAAGAGCACACCGGGAAGATTGCGCGCCAGATTCTCATCCTCATCTCTGGCGCAAATCACTACAGATACAGGGTGTTGGCGTTGCGTGGTTTTTTCTTTCTTACTAAAAAATGCAAGCCGACTAAAAAACCAAGTATAGTAGAATAATTGAACCAGGGCTGCGGTGGAAAACGCATAGAATAGCCATTCTCTCCAATCTATCATCAACATAGCGGCGAAGATAATAAGATACTTGTATCTTGCACAAACAATGGCGGCCTTACAATTTTCATTGGAAAAAACGGATAATGTTTCAAAAGCCCGAGCGGGGCTTATCCAAACGGATCATGGCACAATTGCTACCCCCATTTATATGCCGGTGGGTACTGCTGGAAGTGTAAAGGCGGTGTCACAACAGCAGTTACGCGAATCCGTACAGGCTCAAATTATTTTAGGCAATACCTATCATCTCTATCTTCGCCCAGGAGTGAGTGTTTTGGAGCGTGCCGGTGGCTTGCATCAGTTTATTGGATGGGATAGGCCTATACTGACCGATAGCGGGGGCTACCAAGTTTTTTCATTATCTGTTACGCGTAAGATCAAAGAAGAGGGAGTGACCTTTCAATCGCATATTGATGGAAGTCGACATTTATTTTCGCCGGAGTCGGTTATAGATATTCAACGAAGTATTGGTGCGGACATCATCATGGCTTTTGATGAGTGTCCACCCGGCGATTGTAATTACCAATATGCTAAACAGTCCTTGGAACTCACGCACCGATGGCTGGATCGTTGCTTTAAGCGTTTTAATGAAACAGAAGCTCGATACGGGTACACACAAAATTTATTCCCTATTGTTCAAGGGGCTTCATTTAAGGACTTGCGAAAACAATCCTGTGAACATAGCCTATCAAAGGATGCAGTTGGGTATGCTATTGGCGGACTTAGTGTGGGTGAACCGGAAGCGGTACTATACGATATCTGCGGATGGTGCTGTGAACATTTACCTGCCCAAAAACCACGTTATTTGATGGGCGTAGGCACACCTTGGAATATTTTAGAGTGTATCAGTTTGGGGATTGATATGTTTGATTGTGTCATGCCTACTCGCAATGGCAGAAATGCCATGCTTTTTACCAGCGAAGGGGTAGTCAATATTGACAATAAAAAATGGGAGTCAGATTTTTCTCCATTGGATACCGGCATTGATTCGCCCATTAGCGAATACTATAGCCGGGCCTATCTCCGACACTTAATTAAGTCTAAAGAATTTTTGGGATATACCATTGCCAGTATACATAACCTGGCCTTCTATCGATGGTTGGTTACCGAAGCCAGGAGAAGGATTATAGCCGGAGATTTTACTCCTTGGAAAAAGGAAATGATGATCAAACTTCAACATCGTTGCTGATTACTTTACCTACTTTTGATTATGCAGCAGCTTGACCGTTATATCCTAAAAAAATTTCTGGTAACGTTTGTATTCTGCATGCTTTTATTTACGGCCGTGGCAGTAGCGGTGGATATTAGTGAAAAGACAGACGACTTTGTTCAATCAGGACTCACTTCAAAACAGCTTTTTGATCAGTATTATATTGGTTTCATTCCACATATCTGGAGCTTACTTTTTCCACTCTTTGTTTTTATTGCGGTCATTTTCTTTACGTCAAAAATGGCAACACAGTCTGAGATCGTTGCTATTTTATCCAGTGGCGTCAGTTATAATCGGTTTTTAAGGCCATATTTCATTGGAGGAACTTTATTAGCCTTGTTTTGGTGGGTGGGAAACAGGTATTGGATTCCCAAAGCCAACATAATAAGAGGACAGTTTCAATCCACCTATTTAGATCGAAACGATCCTTCTAGATATGTGACCTATACCAATTGCATGAATTGTTTTTATTTACGTGTTGACACCAATGCCTTTGTGGGCATTCGGGATTATGACACGGTCAGTAAAAGCGCAAGAGGTGTTTTTTTAGAACGAACAGAAAACGGGCAATTAGTCTATAATCTTCGCGCAGATAACATGATGTGGGATACTTTAACCAAGCGATGGAAATTATCCAGGGTTACGGAAAGACATCTTGATTCCATAGGAGAACGCGTGGGTTTTCATGACACCCTATTGCTACAATTAAATCTAAATCCGGAGGAATTACGAAGGGATGAGTATCTTAAGGATAAGCTGAGTACCCCTATGCTGGTGGCTCATATTCGCAGAGAGGAATCAAGAGGTACCGAAGGGCTTGACACACTTAAGGTGGAACGATACAAGCGCACCGCTGGTGCCTTTAGCGTAGTGCTACTAACCTTGATAGGGGTAACTATTGCCAGCCGAAAAACCCGCGGGGGCAGTGGGATGCATATGGCCCTGGGTATAATAATTGCTTCTCTGTTTATCATGTCTGACCGGTTTTCTACCGTGTTTGCCATAAAAGGGAACCTGCATCCATTATTGGCAGCCTGGTTGCCTAATTTGGTTTTTTCCCTAGTGGCCTTTAGGCTTTATCGTACTACACCAAAATAAATAGCCTTGCTCTATTTATCACAAGGTTAATTTTTGTCCGGCACCTGCTCTGACGTAACTTTGCGCATCTCATTTTCACGTTTAAAAAGGGCTGCTATATGGGTATCATGAAGGACAGATTTATAGAAAAATCAACAACTGTTTCTGCCGAGATCAAGGAAATGCTAAAAGAACATGGCAACAAAGTAATAGGAGAAGTAACACTCTCTCAGGTTTATCAGGGCATGCGCGGTATTACAGGGTTGGTCACAGAAACATCGCTGTTGGATGCGCAAGAGGGTATTCGATTTAGAGGATATTCTATCCCTGAGTTACAAGCTAAATTACCCAAGGCTTCCGGAGGCAGCGAACCTTTGCCGGAAGGATTATTTTATTTGATGATGATTGGTGAATTACCCTCTGAGGAGGAAGTCAATCATGTGACCAATATTTTGCAACGTCGTAGTCATGTGCCTTCTCACGTATTCAAGGCTATTGATGCATTGCCACTCAATACACATCCTATGACCATGTTTGTAGTAGGAGTGATGGCACTACAAACCGAAAGTTATTTTCAGAAGAGATATGCAGAGGGTATAAATAAAAAAGATTACTGGTTGCCTGTATTTGATGACAGTATTGTGCTGCTTTCTCGCTTACCTCGTATTGCAGCGTATATCTATCGTCGGAAATACAAAAACGGGGAGCATATTCAACCCAATGGTCTATTGGACTGGGCTGGCAATTTTGCGCACATGCTTGGTTACGAGGATGAAGGTTTTAAAGAACTCATGCGTTTATACCTGACCATACACGCAGATCATGAAGGAGGAAATGTTTCCGCTCACACTACACACTTGGTGGGTTCTGCATTGAGCGATCCTTACTTGGCCTATGCGGCCGGAATGAATGGACTTGCAGGTCCCTTGCATGGTCTGGCCAATCAGGAAGTGGTCAAGTGGATTTATGAAATGCAAAATCAACTGAACACAGATGCTCCAACCAAAGAGCAGATAGTTGAGTATGTAAAAGATACTATTACCGCTGGCAAAGTTGTCCCTGGCTATGGGCACGCTGTACTCCGTAAAACGGACCCTCGGTTTACGGCACAAATGGAATTTGGAAAAAAGCATATGCTAGATGATAAGTTGGTAAACACGGTTTGGAATATTTACGAAGTGGTGCCTCCTATTTTACAGCAATTGGGAAAAATAAAAAATCCATGGCCAAATGTGGATGCACATAGCGGAGCCCTGTTAGTGCATTATGGAATGGTGGAATACGAATTTTATACCGTGCTGTTTGCCGTGAGCCGTGCATTAGGGGTATTAACCAGTTTGTGTTGGGATCGTGCATTGGGCTTTTCCATCGAACGCCCGAAATCTGTTACCACCGATGCAGTCAAAAAGTGGCTGGATGGTAAGGAGCAGATCTGGGGAGAATAAGGATTATCGGTATATTTGCCGCCCTCGGGGAATTAGCTCAGTTGGCTAGAGCGCTTGCATGGCATGCAAGAGGTCACCGGTTCGACTCCGGTATTCTCCACT